>NZ_AP019807.1:1595000-1777500 GCF_007183175.1 Microbulbifer sp. GL-2 | reverse complement strand
AATAGGGCTTTTATTCTGCACATCCAACTTTTCACCCTTCTCCTTACTCCTGCGCTTACCTGTAAACGCCCAAGCCAACAGTGCAAGCCAAGCGATCCAGGAAAGCGTTGCGGGCACATTGGCTGCAACGATCTTTGGGAAGTGCTTACGGTTAAAAAAAAACGCAACTATCGAAGGCAAAAAACAAACTAGCAAGAAAAAAGTAACAAAAACAAAACCTTTGTACGCACTGATACCACTGAGGATTTCCAAAAAGCTGGCAACCAACTGGTCGAGATCTGTAAACATAAATTGCTTCTCCTTATTGCGAATTTTTATTTACTTATTACTTACAGTCTCGTCCGATTTATTTTCTTTACATTAATTGAGATATTTTTTTTGTAATTCCTTCAAGCTCGATTTTTCACGCCCGGTGCGCCAATAGATGTAAGTACTATACACTGACAGAAAGGCAATCATTCCAGCACAAAAAATTAAGAAACTCTCTGGGTTGCGTATTACCGGTATTTCTAACCCCAAGCTAGTAGATCCAAAGTGCCAAATATTGATAATTACCAGCTGTATAAGTAGAAACAACCAGCTAAAATGTACTTCTCGACGTTTACGCCTCAATCTTAAAAGTGCAAGATTGACATAGGCTTGAGCAGTTTCCTCCAGAGGAGCCCATAAACCACGCCGATTAACTATGGAAAATCCCAAGCCCAAAGCAAACATGCTAAAAGCAAAAAACAATCTGGCAGGGGCGTCCGGTAGGCTCTGATCCAGTATTACCTTGACCAGGAAAAATCCAATTGCCACCCACATTAGCCACTCGGAAGCTAAAACCAAACGCATACGCCGCTCCTGACGACGTACCCAGCTCAAAATCTCATTGGGTACCTCAGAGCGAACCGGCTGCTCTTTCCACAAGCTTTCCAGTTCCGACCATTGCTCTTCAGTGCCAGCGGCTTTCATTTCGCACCCCCTGAAAGGCTGATATTAAGGCGCTCTTTTGCTCGGTTAAGACGCACAGCAATATTTGATTCGCTAATACCCAAAACCTCAGATATTTCTGCATAACTAAACCCTTCCAGGCGGAGAGTCAATGTCTGCCTAAGTCCTAGAGGCAATTGCTGCACAGCATGGACCAGCCGCTCAGATTTACGTTCAGCATCCAGGCACTCTGCAGGGCCCGGCTGGCTATCTTCTAACTCCATAAGCTCATTTTCACCATCATGCTGAGGTTTTCGCCTGGCAATCTCCGTTACACAGCGGTTATGGGCAATACGATATACAAAGGTTTTTAGGCTGGCATCACCACGAAAAGCTGGTAGGGCTCGCCATAGCCCCAGCCATATCTCCTGCAATAAGTCTTCATGCTCCACCTTGGAGCGCACGTAGCTGCTCACCACACGAGAGATGCCCTCGGTATACTCCGCTATCGCTTGTTGAAATAATTGGTCCCGCAATTCCACCGGCTACTCCATCATCTATGTAAGCTACTGTATCGACGGCACCAAAAACCTTACAAAAATCTTCACCACGAAGAGTGTAACCGGTACCACCTAGGTGCCGTATGGAGCTGCTGATGTAGAATTGAATCAGCCAGTGGGCAGGATTAGGATGCCCTGCTTTTGTTCTTTTCACCCATCGAAAACCTTCGGTGTTTTAACTCAATTCGCTATCAATGAGGTGTGTGCCCTGCCCTCATCTGCTGGCGATCAGGGCCCAGCCACGACCAATAGGCTCTATAGAGCCAACAGGCGCTTAATCGCAGACACCAGTCTTAGCAATGGGCCAAATTTCAGCTACTTTTTCTTTAACGATCTAACCACGCAGAGGTCATGGGTTACCGCAGCCTTTGCTGGTTCACTTGCTTTACCAATAGCCGACATTCACAGCTACCTGGAACATATGCTGACTCTCAGGTAACTCCACTGTTTCCAAGACGATCGAGAGGACATTTATATGCAAGCTTTATATAAAGCTGTAGCTACAGCCCACGGTGGCCGCGAAGGCGAAGCCGAATCTTCAGATGGGAAACTGCATGTAAAGCTCAGTATGCCAAAGGAATTAGGGGGCACTGGCGGTAAGGGTACCAACCCGGAGCAGCTATTTGCCACAGGCTATGCTGCGTGCTTTATTGGTGCTATCAAGTTTGTCGCTGGCAAGGAAAAAGTAAAAGTGGCTGATGAGACCACAGTGCGTGCTGAAGTTGGAATAGGTCCGCAGGGCAAGGGTTTTGGTTTTGGTTTAGGTATTGATCTTTATATTCATCTTCCAGGGTTGGATCAGACCACAGCAGAGAAACTTACTAATACCGCCCATGAAGAAGTTTGTCCTTACTCCAATGCAACCCGTGGTAATGTCGATGTGCGCCTGCACGTCTCGACCTGAAACCAGTAATAGATCCAGTTAATAACGTTACGATAAGCTTTGGCACAGGCTGACTTTCAACCAAGGGGACACCTAAGGTATTCCGAGAAAAGCGCAGTAGCCCCGCTCACAGGGCTACTTGGAAATGTCTAAGTTGATATTTTAGCCACAGCTTCGATTTCAATTAATGTCTCTGGCGTGGCCAAGGACGCCACCCCTATTCCGGTTATCGCTGGACGGGGGGCACCTAAATATTTTGCGATAATTGGTACGACCTTAGGTATATGGTCACCAAGTTCGCCTCTGACATAAATGCGCAGGTGCAGTAAATTTTCAACCGCAGAACCACCTTCGGTTAAAACGGTAAGTAGGTTTTTAGCCGCACTTTCAGTCTGTGCCTCAATTGTGTTATTGATTACTTCACAGTCCGTATCCCAGTCCACCTGTCCGGATACAAATATCAAATTACAGTCTGTATCCACTCTGGCCTGGGAAAGGCTGAACGGACTGCCATCATAAAGCGATGCCGGATTAATATTTACAATACTCATGTAAAGCCTATAAATCATCAGATAACTGAAGGCTTATAGTATGGGGGATGGCCCGGTTGAGCGATCAATCCAGACTTGTTACGGGTACAAGCTATCGTTTATTGATTACGGAATCTTTCCGTGAGCTTATCAATTAACCAGCCCACTAGCGGATCATGCCGCGCACTGGGATGAAAAGCTGCCACGACTTCATATCCTGGTGGATATTTTTCAAGAGAAATATCGTACAACCCTTTTTCTGGTAATAGACGGGATGGTATAAAACCAACTGCATCAGTTTTCTTCAGATATTCCTTGGCCATAAAAAATGATGGAACAGAAATAACCACATCCCTTTGCAGCCCCTGATTTTCAAACCAGCGATCCGCCGACCCTTTCAGGCCACCCACACTGGGTGAAGTAATTATGAATCTGTAGCCAACCAATTCATCAATCGACAGAGCTCCTTCTGAGGAAAGTTCTTTCTTTGCCGTTACACACAGATACTTCTCTGTAAATAATGATACAGACTCCAGGCCTTCCGGTACGTAGCCTTCAGAGGTAAAAGCAAGATCGATCTCACCTTGATGCATTTTTTGGGGCAAAGTGGCACTTTCGATATTTGTGACTACTAGCCTCGTATTGGGCGCATAATTTCTCAATTCGTCAATTAGCTCGGAAAGAATGATTTTTTGTGTGTAATCTGTTGCGGATATTACTAATGTCCTTTGCGCACTTTTTAAATCGATAGCATCCGGTGCAGGAATCTCATTGATAAGAGCAAGTACTCGATAGACTTGTGGTTCTATCAACCTTGCATAATTAGTGGGCGCCATTCCATGGCCGGTTCGCACAAACAAATTATCCCCAACAAGCACTCTGATTCTCTTCAGCTGCGAACTTACGGCCTGCTGGGATATCTGCAGGTGTTCTGAGGCCCGGGATAAGCTTCCAAATTCATACAGTGCTTTCAGTGTTTTTAGATGGTGAATTTCCAGGTTTTTTATCATTCTGGCCTCTGGAAGCATTCAGTTGGTGATCAATCCGGCAAAAAGTAAAGGAGTCAAAACAGTATGCGGATGTAATTCATCATTTCACAGGTAATACAGGCTTGCGGCTGATAACTATCGCCGCAACCCTTTCTAAATATTAATTTAAAAAGAAACTCAGGAGACCCGATTGGCCGCACTATTTACTATTTGGAAACCGAGTCGTGCCGCCGTCCGTGCAGCATGATCTTCAATATCAAAGTAGGGATTGAATTCAGCCATATCCGCAAGACAGACTTTATTGGAACTCAGTACCGTATCCAGTAGAACTTCAAGTAATTCCAACGGCACGCCCCGACCAGATGGGGCACTGACAGCCGGCATCACTGCAGCAGGCAATACATCCAGGCACACAGTGAGATAAACAAAATCAACTCTATCGGTGAAATCACGAATCTGGTCTTTCACCTTTTCCAGGTTCCAGCTGCTGATTTCTCTATCTCGAATTACCTCAACACCCAGCTCATCAGCACGGTTATATAGAGCCGGCGTGTTGGCATTATCGGCAGCACCAACACAGAGATAATTAAATGGCCGACCGTTGATCTGGCACTGCTCGGCAATTTGATAAAAGGGTGTCCCCGAGGAGCCCTTGGGCGCAGGGATACGAAGGTCCAGGTGCGCATCAAAATTAATTATTCCCAGGCTTTTATCCCGCTGTTGCTCACGCATCCAACGCGCAATGCCCTGGTAACTACCGAAGGCAATTTCATGGCCGCCGCCTAGAATCATTGGGAAGTGGCCATTGTCCAGCAGCTCATTAATTCGCGCACCCAATAGCGCCTGGCCGGACTCCAGATCCTCGCGCTCCACACGCACATTACCCGCATCATAAAGCGGCAAATCAAAAGTGGCCGGCAGGTTGGCCATAGCCAGGCGCAGGATGCGCGGCCCTTTGGCAGCACCGATACGCCCTTTGTTACGACGCACTCCCTCATCGGAGGCAAAACCTAATATGGCGATTCCCGGAGGGTTATCCAGCTGCAGTGGCGAAATTCGCTGGTGCCAGCGCTCACCGGCGCGGCCATCCTCGCTATCGGTGCGGCCACTCCACAGGTGCATATCAGCCAGCTGTAACATCTCTACCTCCGAGGAAAATTTGTGCGGGCTTCAGCGCACCCACTTCGTAAGCCAGCAGGTCCGGGGTATCCATTGGCCACAGCACCATATCTGCACGCAGCCCCGGGCGCAGTACACCACGGGAGCAGCACAGCCCCAATGCGCGCGCCGCCGAGCGGGTCACACCAGCCAACGCTTCAGCAGGGGTAAGCCCAAACAGGTTACAGCCCATATTCATCATCAGGCGCAGAGAAGCGATGGGGCAACTGCCAGGGTTCAAGTCGGTAGACAGGGCCATACACACTCCCGAGTCACGCAACTTTTCTATTGGCGGAACCTGGGTTTCATGCAAGGTATAAAAAGCGCCAGGCAACAGTACTGCGACGGTACCACTCTCAGCCATAGCCAATACGTCTGCGTCGCTGATGTATTCGATATGGTCTACAGACAGCGCGCCTGCCTTGGTAGCCATGGCGGTAGCACCAGTGCGGGCAAGCTGTTCGGCGTGAACTTTTACCGGTAGATCCAGCTTCTTTGCGGCATCAATTACTCGCTGACACTGATCCACGGAGAAGCCGATGGTTTCACAAAACATATCCACAGCATCAGCCAGCTGCTCACGGGCCACCGCCGGCAGGATCTGCTCGCAAATCAGGTCGATATATTCATCGGCACGGCCGTCGTATTCCGGTGGCAGGGCATGAGCAGCCAGGCAACTGGTCACAATATTCACTGTATTGTGTTGGGCCAGGCGGCGGGCTGTGCGCAACTGTTTAAGCTCTGTGTCCAGGTCCAGGCCGTAACCGGATTTAATTTCCACCGTGGTAACCCCTTCAGACATCAGGGCATGCAGGCGCGGTTCAGATAATCGATACAGTTGCTCGGCACTGGCTGCGCGGGTGGCGCGCACCGTAGAGATAATACCACCGCCGGCTCGGGCCACCTCTTCGTAGCTCTCCCCTCCCAGGCGGCGGGCGAACTCACCAGCTCGATGACCGCCGTATATCAAATGGGTATGACAATCGATCAGGCCAGGCGTCAGCCACTGGCCTTCACCATCCACAATTTCATCTGGGGCGCAGTCCGGCAATTCCCGGCGTGGCCCCAGCCAGACAATCTTGCCACCGGTCACCGCTACAGCGGCATCCTCCACAGCACCGTAGGCCCCCACAATCGAGGGGTCCATGGTGGCGGCATTCACATTTGTAATCAGTAGGTCACAGCGTTCTGTCATAAGCTTCTAGCGGCGCGCTTTCCCTTCTTAAACCATAGATCCCAGCAAGGCTGCCGGGTGAAAACCGAGGCGTTCAGGATACAGGCCATAGCCACGGCTTGACAGTCATCATTCTGGCCACCATAGTAGCCGCAAACAATCTTGTATATACAACCATATACAAGAACATTCAGCACTTTACCTGAGTCTATGAATACTGCAAGCGAACCACGCTACGCGGCGATTAAACGCCATATCCGTCAAAAAATTGAATCCGGTGCCTGGCCCATCCACTTCCAGGTGCCCTCGGAAAACCAGCTTGCGCAGGAATTTAGCGTCAGTCGCATGACTGCCAGGCGCGCGTTGAGCGAATTGACCGATGAAAGGGTACTGATGCGTTCCCAGGGGCTTGGTACATTTGTCGCCGAGCCTGTGCCGGCAGGCTCCCTGCTGGAGGTGCGCAATATTGCCGATGAGATTTCTGCACGGGGACACAGCTACAGCAACCGAATTTTGCTGGCGCAGCAGTGTATGGCTAGTGCAGAGGTGGCCCGTGCTCTGGAAGTACCCGAACAGGCCAAGGTATTTCACTCCATTATTGTGCACTGCGATAACAGCCTGCCAATCCAGTGGGAAGAGCGCTTTACCAATCCGGCCCTGGCCCCGGAATACCTGCAACAGGATTTCGCCCATACCACGCCCAACGCCTATCTTTCCAGGGTCGCACCTTTAACCGAGGCAGACACTACCGTGGAGGCAATTGCCGCGGAGGCATCCATCGCCTACGCCCTGGAAATAGCGACCGGCGATGCATGCTTACAGGTTTGGCGGCGCACCAAGAGCAGTGCCGGCACCGTGAGTTTTGCACGCCTAGTGCATCCGGGGAACCGTTATCGCCTGGGAGCACAACTGAGATTCTAGTTACTGATTTATCCCCGATGATGCCCCTGCTGGCCAGATAGCCAGAAACAGAGGCAAGTGAATTTTTACCAGACATTTCTTGCGAGGAACCCATGCCCACCGATAAACGTCACGATCCAAGCCGTAAAATCAGCGCTCCTCACGGCACAAAACTCAATGCCAAAAGCTGGCTCACCGAAGCTCCCCTGCGCATGTTAATGAACAACCTGGACGCCGAAGTGGCAGAACGCCCGGAAGACCTGGTGGTTTACGGCGGTATCGGCCGTGCCGCGAGAGATTGGGAGTGCTTCGATAAGATTGTCGAAGTACTCAAGCGCTTGGAAGACGATGAAACTCTCTTGGTACAGTCCGGCAAGCCCGTAGGCGTATTTAAAACCCACGCCGACGCGCCGCGTGTGTTAATTGCCAATTCCAACCTGGTACCCCATTGGGCCAACTGGGAACACTTCAATGAGCTGGATAAAAAAGGCCTGGCAATGTACGGCCAGATGACTGCCGGCTCCTGGATTTATATAGGTTCCCAAGGCATCGTGCAGGGCACCTACGAAACCTTTGCTGCAGTTGCACGCAAACATTTTGATAGCGAAGCAAAAGGCAAATGGATTCTGACCGCTGGCCTCGGCGGCATGGGCGGTGCGCAGCCACTGGCAGCCACCATGGCTGGATTCAGCATGATTGCGGTGGAGTGCGATGAAACCCGCATCGATTTCCGTCTGCGCACCGGCTATGTAGACAAAAAAGCCACCAGCCTTGATGAAGCACTGCAAATGATTGGAGAGGCTACGGAAAAGGGCAAAGCTGTTTCCGTGGGCCTGCTGGGCAATGCAGCCGATATTTTCCCGGAAGTTGTCCAGCGCAATATCCTGCCGGACTCGGTTACCGACCAGACTTCCGCACACGACCCTTTAAATGGCTACCTGCCCAAAGGCTGGTCTATGGAATACGCTGCGGAAATGCGTAAAAAGGACGAAGCTGCAGTAGTGAAAGCGGCCAAGCAATCCATGGCTGTTCAGGTCGAAGCCATGCTGGAACTGCAGAAGCGAGGCGCCGCCACCCTCGACTACGGCAATAATATTCGTCAGATGGCCCTCGAAGAAGGTGTGGAAAATGCCTTTGATTTTCCCGGTTTTGTACCCGCCTATATTCGCCCGCTGTTCTGCGAAGGTGTAGGTCCTTTCCGTTGGGCCGCCCTGTCCGGCAACCCGGAGGATATCTACAAGACCGATGCAAAAGTTAAAGAACTGATTCCCGACAATCCACAACTGCACAACTGGCTCGATATGGCTCGCGAGCGCATTCACTTCCAGGGACTGCCCGCACGTATCTGTTGGGTGGGCCTGAAAGATCGCGCGCGCCTGGCATTGGCGTTTAACGAAATGGTGGCCAACGGTGAATTGGAAGCGCCGGTAGTAATCGGCCGCGATCACCTCGACAGCGGCTCTGTAGCCAGCCCCAACCGCGAAACCGAAGCCATGATGGACGGCTCCGACGCCGTCTCCGACTGGCCGCTGCTGAACGCGCTGCTTAACACTGCCTCCGGTGCCACATGGGTGTCCCTGCACCATGGCGGTGGTGTGGGCATGGGCTTCTCCCAGCATTCTGGTGTAGTGATTGTGTGTGACGGCACCGAAGCGGCAGGTAAACGTATTGAGCGCGTTCTCTGGAACGACCCCGCCACTGGTGTGATGCGTCATGCCGATGCCGGATATGAAATTGCAAAAAACTGTGCGAAAGAGCAGGGCCTGGACCTGCCAATGTTGAAAGACTGATTTTTTACCGCAATAAAAATTGCGTCGGCAAATTTAATACACTACCCGATAAATTGATATTGGGCCGTGCTCAAGCTGGCGCCAAGGCAGTAAATGTTTATTGGTGAAATTATTTATGTATCAATTGGAAATAAATCCTGGCCAACTGAGCCTGGCACAGCTGCGCCGTGTTGCTCGCGAGTCAGTTCAGTTATCCCTGGCAAAAAGTGCCTACCCCGCTATCGAAGCCTCCGCTCATACCGTTGCCGAGGTAATTACTGAAGGTCGCACGGTTTACGGTATCAATACTGGGTTTGGATTATTGGCAAACACCCGTATCGAAAAGCACGATCTGGAAAACCTGCAGCGCGCTATCGTTTTGAGCCATGCCGCCGGCACCGGCAACTTTATGAGTGAAGCCACCGTGCGTCTGTTAATGGTGCTAAAAATCAATTCCCTCGCCCGTGGTTTTTCTGGCGTGCGCCCACAAGTTATCGAGGCGCTGATGCAGCTGGTTAATGCTGGCGTTTACCCTGCAATCCCAGAGAAGGGCTCCGTAGGTGCTTCCGGCGATCTTGCGCCTTTAGCCCATATGAGTGTGGTTCTGTTGGGCGAGGGTGAAGTAATTATCAAGGGCGAGCGCAAAAGCGCCCATGAAGGTCTTAAGGCCGCCGGCCTGGAGCCCATTACTCTGGCTCCCAAAGAGGGCTTGGCACTTTTGAATGGCACCCAGGCGTCCACTGCCTTTGCCCTAAAGGGACTGTTTGCCAGCGAAGACCTGTTCGCCGGCGCACTGGTTGCCGGTGCCATAACACTCGAAGCCGCCAAAGGCTCGCGCCGCCCCTTCGACGACCGCATCCACAACGCACGCGGCCAGCGCGCACAGCGAGATGTGGCAGCCGTATATCGGGAGCTGCTCGGTGAGACCAGCCAGATCGGCGACTCCCACGAATTCTGCGAAAAAGTGCAGGACCCCTACTCCCTGCGCTGCCAGCCCCAGGTAATGGGCGCCTGCCTGCAGCAAATGCGCTTCGCTGCCGAAGTATTACTGGCCGAGTCGAATGGTGTATCCGATAACCCATTGGTATTTACCGATGCGGAGAATCCGGAAAACTCCGATATCATTTCCGGTGGCAATTTCCATGCAGAACCAGTGGCCATGGTCGCCGATAATCTCGCACTGGCGCTGGCGGAAATTGGTTCGCTGTCCGAACGCCGTATGGCATTACTGATCGACAGCAACCTGTCCGGCCTGCCACCTTTCTTGGTGGAAAATGGTGGGGTCAATTCTGGCTTTATGATCGCCCAGGTCACTGCCGCCGCCTTGGCCAGCGAAAACAAATCCATAGCACATCCCGCCTGCGTGGACTCCCTGCCCACCTCAGCCAACCAGGAAGACCATGTCTCGATGGCCACTTTCGCCGGCCGTCGCCTGCGAGATATGGCCGATAATACCTGTGGCATCCTTGCCGTAGAACTGCTTGCCGCCTGCCAGGGGCTGGATTTCCGCGCACCATTGAAGTCCACAGAAAAACTGGAAGCCGCCAAGGCAAAACTGCGCGAGCGCGTACCTTTCTACGATAAGGACCGTTATTTTGCTCCGGATATTGAAGAAGCCAAACAGTTGCTGAGTAGCGGCGTTTATCTGCAGGCCGTCGATCCGATAGTACTGCCAAGCGCCAGTTAATTCGATCCAGCTCCTGCAGCAACCACAGCTGACAGAAGCCTCTTTGACAAAATACGGAGCGAATCATCGCTCCGTATTTTGTGCATATTTAGTGGTTTTGCCCCCTTACCCACCTTACCGTTTTGGTCCAGACAGATGGGGTTCCAGATCGGAATTTTTCACCCCCCCCCTCCCATCGATACAAATAAACCGAAAAATTGAGCTACTAGAACATTTTTTTGTCTTTGTGATGATTTTTGCGACAAAAGTGCTAGGCTGATTATTAGACGTTTTACCCGCCAAAAGGCGTGGAGGTCTTGATGAAACCGCTGTCCAGAAGGCTGCTGTGTGGCGCTGGCTGTGTGCTCGCTATCGCAGCAGGGCTCTCCCTCTCGGCCTGTAACGGATCCGGCTATCCCTGTGGTAGTAACGATTGCTCAGCCAGTTATTACGGATATAGCCCTTATTACAGTAAGACCTATTACAACCTGCGCGGCCGCTATGCCCACTGCCATCCCGATGGCA
Source organism: Microbulbifer sp. GL-2 (assembly GCF_007183175.1). Taxonomy (NCBI): domain Bacteria; kingdom Pseudomonadati; phylum Pseudomonadota; class Gammaproteobacteria; order Cellvibrionales; family Microbulbiferaceae; genus Microbulbifer; species Microbulbifer sp. GL-2. The sequence continues at coordinate 1,766,434 of NZ_AP019807.1, read as the reverse complement.
CTTGCCACAACGTGCAGCATTGCAATTTTTACTGGGACGGCAATTTCTATCGCCTGAGACCACCGGCAGTAGTGAACAGGGGCTTCCAGGTTCTTGATCCCCCTGACCCACGCTTTCGCGCCAGACCTTATTAATTCCGAAATTTAGTGTTCGCCTGCTTGGCACACGTAAGGGGCTTGTCCCCTGTGGGCAAGGCCTCTCCGGGGGGAAATTCCACTTACCGGAGAACGCACTATGAATAGAGCTGTTAAGACGGTGATTATCGCCGCCACGGTATGTACGGCCCTTACTATGGGGGCTTGTACAACCGGTGGTTATTACGGTGGGGGGGAGTCGCCTATACCTCCTCTTATGTTTATCCTTACGCTACCCCTAACTATTACCCTTCCAGTAATGTCTATGTCTCATACCGGACACCGGTCTATCAGTACTATCGGGTAACGCCACGCTACGGTTACTATTATGGTGGCGCCTATTCCTATTACCGCTCTCCGGCATTACGTGGCAATCCCCGTTACCGGGCGAGGTACTACTATCGCGGGCTGCCCTATTACAACCGCTTTTACTCTCCCCGCCCATCATACCTGCGCGTACGCGGATACCATCGCGGATATCGCGGTCACCGGGGATATCGCAGTCACCGCGGGTATAGAGGACATCGCGGTCACCATCGCGTACGCGGTGGATATCGAGCACGTGGTGGACATCATCGTGGAAGACGCTAGCCATCCGCTGTTATAAAAATTTTCACCCCCACCCGGACTTACCCAGTCCCGGTGGGGGTATTAAATTTCAGAGAAAAATTACACCTTGAGATATTCATTCCCCCTTAAAGCCGAGCCCACAGAACTTCAATATCAAGAAATGGAAAAAACCCTCCGAGTTAATTTCTCTTGTCCTTATGGGCTCACTGTCGCCACATTTTACAAATTGTCGCCTTAATCCTCACTTTGACAGCTATTCCCTCTAACCTGAGAAAAGACACATCACAAGCTTGCACAATTTTTCGCAAGCCAAGAGGTAACTACGGTGCAGAAATTGCTGCTGGTTCTGCTTGCCGTGGCCCTGGCAACAGGAGTTGCCGGTTGTTCGACAACCGCGCCCAAGGGAACTCCCAAATCCTTATCATTGAATGGCCAGAAATTTCATTGCGTGGAGCAGGAGCTGGAAAGCAAAATCCTGGTTCGCTGTAGCCGATCGGGGTAAAAAAGGCTTTTAAAGTTCCTGTTTATATTTAAATTAGAAATTTAAAAACCGGGCAATCTGCTTTTTACTCAACCCGCACAACCCGCAGAGTATCTGTGTGGCCACCGATATCCTGCTGATAACCGCGCGATACCAGAACGAAATCTCCCGGTAGCAATAATTTTCGCTGTTTCAGATGATCAATCGCCTTCTGGTCTCTGGATGGGCCATCCATACCCGCCACTGCCATTAATACCGGGTCGACACCCCTATACAGGGCCACCCGATTACAGATCCGGCGGTGTCGACAAAAAGCATAAATAGGTATTACTGCACGAACCCGCGACATTAGCAGAGCGGTATTACCAGTTTCTGTCTGGCAAATAATCGCCTTGATATCCCGGCAATGATTGGCGATGGTTATAGCGGCAACGGCAATACAGGCATCCCCAGCTGGGTAATCACCGCGTAAAACATCCATGGGCCTTTGGGTGGCTCGGTGCTTTTCCGCTCCAATAATCACTTCAGCCATGTGCCGCACAGTTTCCACCGGGTATTGGCCGCTGGCGGTTTCCGCCGACAACATCACCGCATCAGTACCATCCAGAACCGCATTGGCGACATCGCACACTTCGGCCCGGGTCGGAACCGGGCTGGATATCATCGACTCCATCATCTGGGTTGCGGTTATCACAGTGCGGTTCAAGTAGCGCGCAAGTTTTATCAGGTGCTTTTGCACCCCCATTAATTCGGCATCACCAATTTCCACCGCGAGATCACCGCGTGCCACCATAATGACATCGCTTGCCAGAATCAGCTTTTCCAGATGCTCATCACTGGACACCGCCTCGGCGCGCTCTATCTTGGCTACTATCTGGGATGTGCCACCCGCCTGCCGTAGTAATTCCCGTGCGCGGTGGATATCCTGCGCTTCACGGGGAAAGGAGACGGCGAGAAAATCCAATTGCAACTCCGCAGCAACCTGAATATCCCGCAAGTCTTTCTCAGTCAGGGTCGGGGCAGTGAGGCCACCACCCTGCTTGTTAATGCCCTTGCGATCTGACAGCCAGCCGCCGGACTCCACCTCAGTAATTACCGCCGCCCCTTCGATTTTTTTTACCCGCAACCTGAGACGCCCATCATCCAGCAGCAAGCTGTCTCCGAGGATGCAGTCCTGGGCTAATTGCGGATAGTCCACTGATACCCCGTCACTATCGCCCTGCCCATCGGGGCGGGACGGATCTAAAACAAACGGCAAACCGTTTTCCAGCTGGACACCACCGTCACTGAACTTGCCAACGCGGATTTTTGGCCCCTGTAAATCCCCCAGGATAGCGACGTGACACCCCTGACGCGCAGCCTCTGCGCGAACCTGTTCTGCACGGCGGCGATGATCTGCAGTATCGCCGTGAGAAAAGTTAAGGCGCACAGTGTTAACTCCCTCCGCAATCAACTGGCGCAGGGTATTGCCACGATCGCTGGCAGGACCGAGGGTTGCGACAATTTTTGTGCGTCTGATCATGCCGAATCAAATCCTGTATCAGTCCCTGAATACCTGCTCCTATCACAGTGGAAGCATAGCTTGTCACTCCTGTCGACTCTCCAGCACAATCCATTACTAAGCTTATGTATGAGCCGAAGTCCGGATCTGGCACCTTGCCAGTAAGGAATCGTAGAAGTGGATAAGGAGGTCATTCACCGATGAGCAGGTTGATGCAACTGTGGCTACTTGGAGCCCTGCTAGTGATCGGCGGATGCCTGACAACTGGCAAGGAAGAAGCGCGGGTGATACAAAATGCCGGCAATGCTACAAGTGTGTGCGGTAAGAAGTGGCAGCTGGTACGCCTGCGGGTCAACGGTGGCACTATTCCGATCCAGGGGCCAGAGAACTTCACTTTCCTATGCAACCAAGATGGCAATGTGATGGGGCGCAGTGGCGTTAACACCTATCGTGGAGAACTACAGGTTACCGATAATGGCCAGATGCTGTGGGATACCTCCAGCTTTGTCTCCACCAAGATGGGCGCCCCACCCCAACTGCTACAGCAGGAGCACACCTATCTGCGCGCACTGTCTGGTACTCGTCAGGCTTTTACCAAATCTCGGGGCAAACGACTGATCCTACGCGATGCCTCCGGTGAGATTTACATTGAATATGTCCGTGCAGGACCTTGAACACCACCACAGACCACTGGTAGTTTTTACGATTAAATGTCGCAAAACTCATGAGAACGACATCATGCCGCGAGACCACTTACGCTTGCAGCTTATGATCCCCACCTTGCTCACCCTGTTTCTTTTCGGGTGCACGTCCTTTGACGCCCCCAGTCAGCCCCAGCCCTTGCGGCATTCGGCCTGGTCCGCATGTAATCACGAGTGGGTTCTGTCGAGCCTGAAAGACGGCGAACGCACCTATGAATATCTTCTCCTGTGGCGGAAGTTCTGGCGCGAAAGGCCATTTTTTACCTGCGATCGCTTCGGCTTTGTCCGTGGTAGCGGCGGTGTTAATCCCTACCTGGGACGATTTTCACTGGAAAGCAGCGGAGATTTATCCTGGTCGACAACCCCAGCCATCTCACGCAAAGGCCGGGCCCACCCAAGCGATGGGCTGGAAACCGACTACCTGAGGGCACTGCGCAAGGTCCGCCTCCTCGAAATGGTTGGGGATAAATTAATCTTGAGCAGCCGCGACAGTAACACCCAACTCGAGTTTGATCGGGTAGATAAAATTATGCGCTAAAGCTGCTCCCAGAAAAGCTCCGCACATAAAAAAGGCGACCCAATGGGTCGCCAATATCACAATCAAGAAGAATCAAAATGATGAGCCAGATACGCATTCACTTAATGAAAGCCTCTATGGCACATCCTAATTCCATAAAGTGACAGGAAAATGACGGTGCGCTTAAAGGCGACGGCGCTGGTGCCTTTCCAGGTTTTCCTGCCGCTTGCGCTCACTCTTGCGTAACAATATATAAGTCGCACCCATACCGCCGTGCTGTTTTTGCGCACTATGGAACGCCAATACCTCATCCAGCTGTGGCAACCAGTGGTTGAGACAGCTCTTCAGCAGTGCCGGCTGCTTGCGTCCCTCTCCCTTGCCGTGAGTAATCAGGGCACAGCGAACATCCGCCTCGATACAGTCCCGTATAAACTCCACGACGACACTGCGCGCCATCTCCACAGAGTGACGGTGTAGGTCAAGGCGCGCATCTACCGTGTACTTGCCCAGGCGCAGGTTGCGGTAAACACCATTCTGTACTCCGTCCCGTTTGAATTCAATTGGGTCCCAGGGCGCCACCAGCTCGATATATTCGCCGGACAGGGGATTCATTTCGCGCTCAGTCTGGCGGGTAGCAGCCGAGCGGCGCTCACGCAGGATCTGCTCAGGTGGCTTACTATCCTTGCGCAAGGCTACGCGGCGTTCCTGCACCAGCGGTTTAACATCTCCCAGGTCACCGAGAGCGTCTTTGAATAATTTGCTGTCGCTGCTCACGAACTACCCCCTGCCAGCGTCAGTCGAGAAATAAATCCTTGGTTAATTCCCCCGCGTTGGACGGGTTGTGGGCATAGTCGGTGAAGTCCTTTACACCGCGCTCTACCAGCAGCTCTTCATCGATCAGCTGGCGTCCTGTGAGAGCACCCTCACGGGTTACCAGCACTTCATAGGCGGCATCCGCCATGATCGCCGGCTTGCGGCTCTGCTCAAACATCTCGCGATTCCCAACCGCAAACTCAATTGCCGCGGTAGCCACCAGCGTACGCGGCCAAAGGGTATTCACGCTAACTCCGGTCTCACGCAATTCCTCCGCCAGCCCCAGGCTCAGGATGGTCATACCGAACTTGGACAGAGCGTAAGGTGCAAAAGGCCCCAGCCACTTGGGCTGTAAGTTCAGCGGGGGGCACAGGCTGAGAATATGAGCGTTATCCGATTTTTTCAGGTAGGGAATTGCCAGGTGAGCCGTTAGGTACACCGCACGGCTATTGATATTCTGCATCAGGTCATAGCGTTTGGGCGGGGTGGACTCCACATTGGTCAGGTTGATCGCACCGGCGTTGTTGATCACCGCATCAATACCACCAAACTTGTCTGCAGCCTGTGCCATCGCTTCCTGCACCCGCTGCTCATCGCGCACATCTACCTGTAAGGGCAACGCCTGGCCACCGGCGCCCTCCACTTCTTGCGCCACCGAGAAGATAGTGCCAGGCAGCTTGGGATGAGGCTCCGCCGATTTGGCAGCAATGACAATATTAGCGCCATCCGCTGCGCATTTGAGGGCTATGGCGCGGCCGATACCGCGACTGGCACCGGTAATAAAGATGGTCTTGTCTTTAAGCGCCCCTGTGTTTTCGGTCAGGGTTACAAACTCTTCACTCATTTTTCTCAGCCTCCGGGGCAATAACTGCCGGACTGTAAATTTCCTTGAAGATCACAGGCATGCGTTTCGGCCTGCCACTGGACAGCTCGATGCACACCAACCGCCACTGGGCACGCAGTACCAATGCCCCATCGGCGGCGCGAAAGACTTGAAAGTGGCGGGTCATATTCAGGCGCCCATCTACTTCTGTCAGCCAGGTGCCGAATAGCAGTTCATCCCCCTCTCTCGCCGCCAGTATATAGTCATACTCTCCATGGCGAATGGCCATTCCGCGGTCCAGGTCCTGGTAATTCCTGACACCTAGTCCCAATTCAGCACTGTGGGCCCAGGCCGTGGCTTCACACCACTGCACATACTCAGCGTTATTGGCGTGGCGCAGGCCATCCACATGTTGCGCACCAACAGTCACCTTACGGATAAAGGGGGTCGGTAAATCCCACTGCATAGGCAATTCCCGGCTGGATTTTGAGAGCTAATAGAAACAGATTTCTGCTGATTCGCCCAGGGGTTCCAAATCGCAGGTATAAAAAAAGGCCCCCTCGGGGGCCTTTTTGCCAGCAAGACGGGACTATGCGTCCGCTTTGGCCTGTGCGCCTTCAGTCTGCTGTTGCGCCTGGTTCAGGGCCTGTGCAAACAGCGCATCGAAGTTCACCGGCGGCAGCATCAGGGCCGGGAAAGAGCCCTTCACAACAGCGTTGTCGATCACTTCGCGAGCATACGGGAACAGGATCTGCGGGCAAGCGGTGTTCAGAGCCTGAGCCAGCTGCTGACCTTCCAGGCCTTTGATACCGAACAAACCGGCTTGTTTAACTTCTACCAGGAAAGCGGTGTCTTCTTCCAGCTTAACGGTGATAGTCAGGGTCAGCGCAACCTCATACAGGTCTTCATCAACCTTGGCGGTTTTGGTGTTCAGTTCCTGATTAACCTGAGGCTTCCATTGCTTCTTGAAAACCTCAACACCCATGGGGGTCTCGAAGGAGAGGTCCTTCAGGTAGATACGCTGCATCGCGAATTGTACTTGTGGAGCCTCTGCGTTCGCCGCGCCGTTTAATTCTTCAGCCATGTTACAGCCTGTTCTTTATAAAAGTTTATTGATGCCTTCCGTGAGAAAGACTCCCTGTATGAGCCTTTTGATTGGGGCCTGTAAATACCGTTTCAAGGCCCGGAACGGATAAATAGCAAAAATCTGCTGCCGCGTGTGGCCCGCGACGACAACCTTTCTCAACCCGCGGATTTAAGCAGCTTATCCAACTTGCCGGCGCGCTCCTGCGCCATTAACTCATCGCAACCGCCCACATGAAATTCGCCAACCCAAATCTGCGGTACTGTACGGCGACCAGCCTTGGCCGCCATCTGCTCGCGCAACTGTGGTTTGTTGTCCACTGCGATTTCGCGATACTTCACGCCCTTGCTGTCGAGCAGCTGCTTGGCGCGAATACAGTAGGGACAGAAACGGGTGGTGTAGATGACTACATCCTGCATAACAAAACTCCGCCTAACGCCATCAATACGGCCTGCCGGCCTAGCCTTTACCCTTGACCAAAGGCAGGTTCTGGTTGGTCCACTCGCTCATACCACCCTGCAGGCGGCGCACCTGGAAACCTTTTTGCTTCAGCTGGCGACCCACCGGCCCTGCGTGCTGACCCATTTTGTCAGCAACAATTAATACCTTGTCCTTAAACGGCTCCAGCTCAGCGATGCGTTCGATTACCTCCCCATGGGGGATATGCAAGGCATCGACAATATGCCCGGCGGTAAACTCACTGCGATCGCGTATATCGAGCACCCTGGCCCCATCGCTGTTAATCAGCCGGGTCACTTCATGCATGGATACCGGCACGCCAGCCTTATAGCGCTCGCTCAAAACCAGCGCATAGAGCAAAGCTACGAGCAGGCCGACCAGCAGCCATTGCTCACTCAAAAAGACGAAAAAATCCACTCCGCCCCCAAAATCCTTAGTGGTTATCGTTACAGCGCAGCTGCGCCAAAGCTGGCGGGAGTATACACGATTGTGGCGAATTTCTAACCAGCAATATGGTACTCCCATCACTCGTGCAGTGGCTTAGCAGAACAGTGCGTATCCTCATCGACGTGGTTAAACGATGGCCGAACGGGTTAAAATCCGCGTCCGCAATGTAAACCACCCAATACAGGAAGCCCGTCGCTATGGCCGCTCCGCAAGCCCCGCAAAAACGCCCCTTGGTCCTGCTGATTCTGGACGGCTTCGGCCACAGCGACAATCCCGAGCACAACGCGATTCACGCCGCGAAGTCCCCGGTGTGGGACAAGATCTGGGCTACCTACCCCAAAACCCTGATCCAGACCTCAGGTATGGCGGTAGGCCTACCCGACGGGCAGATGGGTAACTCCGAAGTAGGGCACATGACTCTGGGTGCCGGTCGAGTGGTTTACCAGAACTTTACCCGCATCAATAAAGCGATCCAGGACGGCGACTTCTTCCGCAATCGCGCCTACACCTCGGCAGTAGATAAGGCGATAGCCAACAATGGCGTGGTACATATTATGGGGCTGCTCTCTGAGGGCGGCGTACACAGCCATGAAGATCATATTGTCGCCATGGTAACCCTGGCCGCACAGCGCGGTGCGCGCGCAATCTACGTACACGCCTTTCTCGATGGCCGCGACACGCCACCGCGCAGTGCCGAGCCCTCCATCGCACGCCTGATGCAGGTGTGCGATTCCGTCGGCAACGCCCATATGGCCACCCTGGCCGGCCGCTATTTCGCCATGGATCGCGACCAGCGCTGGGAGCGCATCGAACCCGTTTACGACATGCTGACCTTGGGCACTGCAAAGCACAATGCCAGCGATGCTCTGGGCGGACTTTCCGCCGCCTACGAGCGCGGTGAAAACGATGAGTTTGTCGCCCCGACAATTATTGGCGAGCCCGCCCCGATCCGGGACGGTGACGCCCTTATATTTATGAATTTCCGCCCGGACCGCGCGCGCCAGTTGACCCGCGCATTCACCGAACAGAACTTCGATGGTTTTGAGCGCAAAACCAGGCCACAACTGGCGGATTTTGTAATGACCACCGAATATGCTGCCGATATCCACGCCAGCTGTGCCTACCCCCCGGAAAACCTGGTGAACTCCCTCGGTGAATACCTGTCGGCGGAGGACAAAACCCAGCTGCGTATTGCTGAAACTGAGAAGTATGCCCACGTTACTTTCTTCTTTAGCGGCGGTCGCGAAGAGCCATACAAAGGCGAAACCCGCGAGCTGATCAAGTCGCCGGATGTAGCCACCTACGATCTGCAACCGGAAATGAATGCACCGGAAGTCACTGACAAACTGGTAGCAGCGATCGAAAGCGGCGAATACGACGCCATTATCTGTAATTATGCCAACGGCGATATGGTCGGCCACACCGGTGTATTCGAGGCCGCAGTGAAAGCGGTAGAAGCCCTGGACCAGTGTGTCGAGCGAGTAGTGGACGCGGCCCTGGCCGCCGGTGGCGAAGTGCTGATTACCGCCGACCACGGCAATGTTGAAGAGATGTTCGACGCCAACTCCGGCCAGGTCAGCACCCAACACTCAACCCTGCCGGTGCCGTTCGTGTACGTCGGCGCACGCAATGTGCAAATGTGTGACGGAGGTAGTCTGGCGGATGTGGCGCCAACCATGTTAGCGTTAATGGATCTGCCACAGCCGGCGGAAATGACCGGCCACAGTTTGGTAAAAATGGACTGATGAAAACCCTCGTACTCTTCCTGATCGCCCTTCTATCACTGCCCGCCTGGAGCCAGGCGGAGGGCAATGAACAGGCGCGCCTTGCGGAAATCAAGCAGCGCATAGAATCCTTGCAACAGGAACTCAACCAGGTGCGTGGTCAGCGCGACCAGCTGCGCAAAGATCTGGAAGAGAACGAGAAAGACATCTCCGGGCTGCATCGGCGTATAGACCAGATCCGGCAGGATATGCGCAGCCGCACGGACAAGCTGCGCGAGCTCCGGCAGGAGCAGAAACAGTTACAGGAGGCCCGGCGAAGTATGCAGCGGCGGGTCGAACAGGAGATCGCCGCCGCTTACCGACTGGGACGACAAGAACAGATCAAACTCCTCCTCAACCAGCAAGACCCACAGAACATCGCCCGCCAACTCCGCTACCACGATTACTTCCTCCAAGAACGCAGCCGCACCATTGACGATTATCTGGAAACGCTCTCCTCATTGCAGACCGTCAGTAGTTCTATTGAGCGTGAACAGGCAACCCTGGGGACGGAGAGAAAACAGTTGCAGGAGCGACAGAGCAAACTGAGTAGCGCCCAGCAGAACCGCAAACGTACCCTGGACCAGCTGGCAGCAAGACTCGCCGATGGCAGTGGTGAACTGAAGCAATTGCAAGGCGACCGTACACGTCTGCAAAAACTGATCGATGAAGTAGGCCGCGCCATCGCCTCCCTGGTAAATCCAGGTGAGCAAAAGCCCTTCGCCCGCCAGCGAGGCAAGATGCAGTGGCCGGTGAAGGGCCGCCGCGCCAACGCTTACGGACAGCGTCGCGCCAATGGCATTACCTGGAAAGGCGTGACTATCCGCGCTGCTGAGGGCGAACCCGTACGCGCAGTACATCGCGGGCGCGTGGTATTTTCCGACTATCTGCGTGGCCACGGCATGCTTGTGATTCTCGACCATGGCGATGGCTATATGAGTCTCTACGCCCACAACCAATCTCTCACTCGCAATATTGGCGAGTGGGTGGAGAGTGGCGATACTATTGCGCGAGTGGGTAATACCGGTGGCCACACCCAGAGCGGAGTCTATTTTGAAATTCGCCGCCACGGAAAGGCGCAAGACCCAACGGCCTGGTGCCGTTCCTGACCGACGACTGGCGGCGGAATTTATCTTTTGCCGCCAGCACACAACCCAAAAAGCGATTACTTCAAAAAGCCAGGCGCTTTTCCAACCTGCACTCAGCACAGCTGTAAGACCATTCGTTTTATCGCGACTAAGCCTGTGGCACTGTAGAAATTGGCGTCATATTAGAATCCCTGCCAATCTCTGCGGTCTACACTTTCGCAAAGCAGCGAAGAAATAAGGCAGAGGTCACAACAACATGTTCATCCCCAAGGCGCTGACCACCTTTCTCGGAGCGGCCACCCTCGCAACACTGCCGTTGATGGGTCTCAGCGAAGGCGGTAACCAACCAGATATCGCCGCCGAGACCGCCGGGCGCCTGCCACTGGAAGACCTGCGCAGCTTTGCCAAGGTGTTCGAGCAAATCCGCCAGGGCTATGTTGAAGAAGTGGACGACCGCACCCTGCTCGAATACGCCATTAAAGGCATGCTGCAAGGCCTCGACCCACACTCCTCCTACCTGGACCGCCGCTCCTTTGACGATCTGCAAGCCAATACTACCGGCGAATTTGCCGGCCTCGGTATCGAGGTTGGTATCGCCGACGACCACATTACTGTGGTAACCCCAATGGACGATACCCCCGCCTCGCGCGCTGGCCTCAAGGCTGGGGATGTAATCCTGCGTCTGGCAGGCAAGTCCATGAAGGGGGTCAGCTTGGATGAGGCCGTGGAATGGATGCGCGGCCCCAAGGGTAGCAGTGTCACTCTGACCATCGGCCGTAAAGGCCATAAGAAACCCTTCGACGTCACCCTCAAGCGCGACACTGTCCGCGTGCGCAGTGTGCGCAGCAGAGTCCTCGATGATGGCTACGGTTACTTGCGCATCAGCCAATTCCAGCTGGATACAGGCACAGATGTGGCAGAAGAATTGATCAAGCTGCAAAAGAAAGGCGCTCTCAAGGGCCTGATTATTGATCTGCGCAACAATCCTGGCGGCGTGCTGCAATCTTCCGTGGAAGTGGTCGACGCATTCCTGGAAGAGGGCCTGGTGGTCTACACAGAAGGCCGCAACGAGGCCGCCAACCTGAGCTACTCGGCCGAACCCGGTGACCTGACCGAGGGCGCTCCCCTGGTAGTGCTGATCAATGCCGGCTCCGCTTCAGCGGCGGAAATTGTCGCCGGAGCCCTGCAGGACCATCGCCGCGCCGTAGTCATGGGCACCGACAGCTTTGGCAAGGGCTCGGTGCAGACCGTCATTCCCATCAATAATGAGCGCGCCATCAAGCTCACTACAGCACTCTATTTCACCCCTAACGGCCGTTCGATTCAGGCCCAGGGCATCACCCCGGATATCGTGGTGGAACGGGTTAAAATCACCCGTTTGAAAGACTCCAAGCGACCCACCGAAGCCGATCTGGCTGGTCACCTGAACAACGGCAACGGCGGCGCCGATCGCACTTCTGAGGACCGCGCGCGCGAACAGGACGAGCGCGATAACTGGCTGGATCGCGACAACCAAATCTTCGAAGCACTCAATGTACTCAAAGGGCTGAATCTCTACGCTCACAGGAACAGGGGTCTGCGCGAACGCTTTGCCCACGCAGACGAAAAGCTGTAACTGGCGCGCGGCGGGCCTTACGGCCCGCTGCCAGCGCACCTGCTTCAACCTTTTCCAAAACCCAACTTACCAAGCGGCCATTCAATACACCTACAGGCGCATCTCTATCCCCGCTTCCTGCATATATGCCTTGGCTTCGGCAATGCTGTACTCGCCAAAATGAAAAATACTGGCTGCCAGTACTGCATCGGCACCGCCGTGTAGAACACCCTCCGCCAAGTGCTGGAGATTTCCAACGCCACCGGAAGCGATCACCGGCACTGGCACCGCCTCGGTCACCGCCCTGGTCAATCCCAGGTCGAAACCGTTCTTAGTCCCATCCCGATCCATACTGGTAAGCAGTATTTCCCCGGCACCGTACTCTGTCATTTGCCGTGCCCAGGCCACAGCATCAATGCCAGTGGGCTGGCGACCGCCATGGGTGAAGATCTCCCAGCGCCCCTCTCCCACCTGTTTGGCATCAATGGCCACTACAATGCACTGGCTGCCAAAGCGCTCGGCGGCCTCGCGCACAAACTCGGGATTTTTCACAGCCGCTGAATTGATTGCAGTCTTGTCCGCACCGGCATTCAGCAGGTTGCGGATATCTTGCAAGGTGCGCACACCGCCGCCAACGGTGAGAGGGATAAACACCTCGTGGGCCATTTTCTCCACTGTATGCAGGATAGTATCGCGCTGCTCGTGGGTGGCGGTGATATCTAGGAAGGTAATTTCATCCGCACCCGCTTCGTTGTAGCGGCGGGCAATTTCCACCGGGTCGCCGGCATCGCGGATATCGACAAAGTTAACACCCTTCACCACGCGGCCGTTGTCCACATCCAGACAGGGAATAATACGTTTCGCCAGAGCCATTATTTGTTCCGTTGGTCGCAAAGCTGCTGCGCTTCGCGCAGGTTCAACTTGTCTTCATAGATCGCCCTACCGGTAATCGCACCGTAGATTTCACCGGCATCCAACAGCTGTTCGATATCCTCGATACTGCTGACACCGCCAGAGGCAATAATAGGCGCCTGCACTGCGCGGGCCATTTCCAGGGTCGCCTCAATATTGACGCCCTGCATCATGCCGTCGCGGGCAATATCCGTATAAACAATAGAGCTGACGCCACAATCGGCAAAGCGCTTGGCCAGTTCTGTCGCCTTCAGCTCGGAGACCTCAGCCCAGCCCTCGGTAGCCACCAAGCCATCTTTGGCATCGAGTCCAACAATAATATGGCCCTCAAACTCGCGACACGCCTCTTCCACCAGCTTGGGATTTTTTACCGCCGCAGTGCCGATAATCCCCCACTGCACACCGGCATCCAGATAGCGCTCGATAGTGTGCAAATCGCGAATGCCTCCGCCAATTTGCACCGGTAAATCGGGAAACTGTTTGGCGATAGCAGTTACCGCTTCACCATTCACCGGGTTGCCGGCGAAGGCACCATTCAGGTCCACCAGGTGCAGGCGCTTAGCTCCCTCGTTCACCCAATGCTGGGCTGTAGCCAGGGGATCATCGGAAAATACAGTGGCGTCATCCATCTCGCCCTGGCGCAGACGCACGCATTGGCCGTCTTTTAAATCAATCGCGGGAATTACAATCATGTCTTTTCTTACGTCGGCAGTAATTTCAGTGTGATCGGTGAGCTGGGTCTATTGGGCCCGGCCGTTCCAGTGGACAAAGTTCTTTAGCAGCTGCAAGCCAACCTCGGCACTCTTCTCCGGGTGGAATTGGGTGGCGAAGATATTCTCCCTGGCAACTGCGGCAGCCAGGGGGACACCGTATTCGGTTTGCCCGGCAATATCCGGATTTTCAGCAGCCGGCACATAGTAACTGTGGACAAAGTAGAAACGGCTGCCATCGGCAATATCGGCCCACAGGGGGTGGGACTGCCGCTGCTGCACGCTGTTCCAACCCATATGGGGCACTTTGAGCCTCTCCGCACCCTGCGCTTGAGGAATGTTATCGCCGAAGAACTTCACCGGCTCCGGGAAAATCCCCAGGCAATCAACGCCATTATTCTCCTCGCTGTGGTGCATCATGATCTGCATACCCACACAGATACCCAGCACCGGGGTACCTACACTGATGGCCTCACGAAGCAGTGGCGAAAAACCCGCATCGACAAACCCCGCCATACAATCCCGAATGGCACCCACACCGGGCACCACCAGGCGCTCTGCGCCCTCGGCCTGCTCCGGAGTTTGTGCCAGCATCACCTCGGCCTCCGGCGCCACCTTGTTCAGGGCGCTGGCCACCGAGTGCAGGTTGCCCATACCGTAATCGAGTACAGCGATCTTCCCCATCACAGGACTCCTTTGGTGGAGGGCATGGTGCCGGCCATACGGGGGTCCGGGGTCAACGCCATACGCAGGGCGCGGCCGAAGGCCTTGAATACTGTCTCCACCTGGTGGTGGGCGTTATAGCCACGCAGGCAATCAATATGCACCGTCACCAGCGCGTGATTTACGAAACCCTGGAAAAACTCATAGAAGAGTTCAGTATCAAAATTGCCGATACGCTTTTGAGTGAAAGGCACTTCCATCACCAATCCGGGGCGGCCGGAAAAATCGATCACTACTCTGGAAAGGGCCTCATCCAGGGGACATAGCTGTGGCCGTAACGGGTCATCCCCTTTTTGTCCCCCAGCGCTTCGGTAATGGCCTTGCCCAGGGTAATGCCTATGTCTTCCACCGTATGGTGATCGTCGATATGAATATCGCCGTCGCAGCTAATGTCCATGTCGATCATGCCGTGACGGGCAATTTGATCGAGCATATGCTCCAGGAAAGGAACCCCAGTCGCGAACTTGCCATGACCTTGGCCGTCCAGGTTAACGCTGACTTGAATCTTGGTTTCCAGGGTGTCACGGGTGACGCTAGCTGTACGCATCGAAAGCGATCCTTATTTGCACGATAAGACAGAGGGCGCAAATTATAGGATGAATGACATCCCCTGTGGCTCTCTAGTGTCAGATGAAACTTGATTCGTAATTGTTTAGCCCTATCATGCACCGCATGGTTACTCTAAAGCGCCGAAAATCCCAATACTGGGCCAGCCTGTTCCTGTTACTCGCCGTAGTAGCAGCTCAGCCGCTGTGGGCGGAGCACTTTCACCTGGGTAGCACCCAAGTGGAGATGTGTGACCTGTGCTGCATGCATTCACCTGCAGCACTCGGCAGCGAGCCATTGCTCGTACAGGCTGAGCCCCAAAGTCACTATGAACGGCCCTCTGCGCCAACCGCGCGCGATTGCCAGCCAGAGCGCCAGAGTGCGCGCGCCCCTCCCTTCTTCCTGTCACTCAGCTAACACCCAAAAACCGATATTTTTTTAGTGAATGCCCGCGCTGGAGCGCGTATGGCATTGTCCGCCTGTGACAGGAATAAAAAACAATGACTAAGTTCAATACTTTGGCCCTGGCTATTGCCAGCCTGGCCGTGCCCGCTATTTGCGCCGCAGAAGACAGCAACAAACTGGAAGAAGTTAACGTCACCGTATCTCCCCTGGATAAGCCCGCCGACGCAGTAGCTGCCCCGGTATCCGTGCTCTCCGGCGAGACCCTGCGCAAAGCCGCTTCCGCCACCCTGGGCGAAACCCTAAAGAACCAGCCGGGAGTGGCCAACGCCTCCTTTGGCAGTGGCGTGGGCCTACCGGTTATCCGTGGCCAGAGCGCCAACCGGGTGAAGATCCTGAACGACAACCTGGATGTCTCTGACGCCTCCAACACCAGCGCCGATCACGCCGCCAGTATCGAACCTCTACTGGCGGAGCGCATCGAGATACTGCGCGGACCGGCGGCACTGCGCTACGGCAGCGGCGCTATCGGTGGGGTGGTAAATATTATCGACGGTCGCATCCCCACTGAGGTACCCGAGGAAGTTGAAGGCGCGGTTGAGATGCGCCACGACACCGCCAATAGCCAGGATGCCTCGGTATTCCGCTTTACCGGCGGTGCCGGGCAGCTGGCCTGGTACTTCGACGGTGTCTACCGCGAAAATGACGATACGGAAATTCCCGGCCTCGCTATTGTCGAGCACGAGGAACACGAAGAGCACGACGAGGACGAAGGCGAGCACGAGGAAGAGTTCAACACCGACGGCTACGTCGGCAACACCAACGCCCGCGCCCACAGCTACAGCGGTGGAGTTTCCTGGATTACTGAAAGTGGCTATATCGGTCTGTCAGTAAACAAGCTTGAGAACAACTACGGCATTCCCCTCGGCACTCACGAGCACCACCACGAAGAAGAAGAGCACGACGAGGACGATCACGAGGAACACGAAGAGCATGAGGAGGAGAGCGAAGTCGAAGCTGTGCGTATCGATATGGCGCAGACTCGCTACGACCTCAAAGGCGAGCACCGCTTCAACAGCAACTATTGGGACAAATTGCGTTTGCGTATCGGCTATAACGACTACGAGCACGTAGAGTTGGAAGAGGACGCAGCCGGTACCCGCTATGCCAACGAAGCCTGGGAAGGGCGCTTGGAAATCACCCACGACAGCGGTAGCGAGTGGCGTGGCGCCTATGGCCTGCAGTTATCCGATAAAGACTTTACCTCTGACGAAGGGGCATTTATCCAGCCCTCCCGCACCCGCAGCGCCGGCCTCTTCACCATGAAGGAACGCGAATGGGGCAACTGGCACCTGGACCTGGGCGCGCGTATTGAGCGTGTCGATGTCGATCCTGAGTACGAAGAAGACCGTGACTTCAACCTGTTCAGCACCAGCGCTACCCTGCAGTACTTCCTGCAAGAGCACCAGCATATCAGCGTCGGTGCCACCCGCTCCGAGCGCGCCCCGGTAGCCGAAGAGCTGTTTGCCGACGGCGAGCACCTAGCCGAGGGCACATACTTAATTGGCAACAGTGACCTGGACAAAGAACGATCCATTAACCTGGAGTTGGGCTATCACCACCACAACGAAGCGGCCAGTGGCTGGCATGCAGCGCAGATTGAAGCCAGCGTCTTCTACAACCGCATCGGCGACTACATCTACGCGCAAAACACCAATGAGTTGTTTGAAGAAGAGCTGCCCATCTACGCCTATGGCAACCGCGATGCCACCTTCTACGGTGCTGAAGCCTCGGTGAAATTTCCCCTGCGCAGCAACTTCCACCTGACTCTGTTTGGCGATGTTGTGCGCGCGAGCTTCGACGAAGATATCGCTGGTGAGAGTTCCGATGTGCCGCGCATGCCTCCCCTGCGCCTGGGACTCGCCCTGGGAGCGGAATACGAACAGTGGGGCTGGGAGTGGCGCACCACTGAAGCTGCAGACCAGGATCGTGCTGGCGCCTACGAAGAGGAAACCGACGGCTATACCCGCATGGACCTGAGTGCACACTACAACTTCAATATTGGCAGCAGCGACGCGGTGATTTTCGCCAGCGCCCGCAACCTGCTCGACGAAGAAATTCGCAACTCCACCTCACTACTGCGCGACTACGCTCCTGAAGCTGGTCGTAGCGTCGAAGCCGGTGTGCGGTTTATTTTCTAAGACACAACTGCTTCAATGACCCCGCGGCGCGCCCAGCCCCGCGGGGCTACATCTCCTACACTTCCCGAATAACTTCTTTGTAGAAATGTGCGGGAACATCGAGTCGTACCGCGGCGTCTGACGTGTATCTACACGACAAATCTTCTACGAAATAAACAGGGACAATCCACTCCATGGCCTGGATCAAGCGCACTTTTATCGCTCTACTGGTCGTTTTCCTGCTGCTCGCCGGTGCTGTTGCCTGGCTTTTGGCCGGTCTCGACGTAAACCAGTACAAACCACAGCTGGAAAAACTCGCTGCCAAGCAGGGGATTTCCCTGCAATTGGAAGGTGATATCGGCTGGCAGCTTTGGCCAAAAATAGGGCTGCAGCTAAACGATGTTGCCCTGGCACCGCTGCAGCTACCTAAAGAAACCCTGGTGCGCGCTGATAAGATTGCTGTGGGCGTCGCCCTCAAACCACTGTTACAGCGCCGTGTACAAGCCGAAGAAATCGTCTTGGTGGCACCACAAATTGAGTTATCTGTGGATAAAGAGGGCCGCGGTAACTGGGAGCTGATCAGCGAAGCCCTGGAAGCACAGAGCAAGCAACCTCCTAAATTGGAAATTCCCAAGGAAACCGAGGAGCCTAATCAACAGCAACAGGTACAGCTCAGCCTGGACAAATTGCGTATTGAGAATGGCCTGATCTCCTACACAGACGCCCGCACCGATAAAGCCTATAAAGTTGAAAACTTACGCGTGACCGCTGACAACCTGGTGCCCGGCGGCGAACCGGGGCAGCTCAGCGCCGACGCCAGCGTGAGCGGCAATGACCTGCGCCATCCCCTCAACTTGAAACTGGACAGCACTCTGGCGTTGGACGAGGGCCTCAATGGCCTGCGCTTGCAACCCCTGCAGCTAACCTTCAGCGCCGACAACAACGCCAAAGCCTCTGTACACCTACGCGGTTATGTACGCCGCGATAACAGTAATCAGCCCTGGCGTGTACAAATGAATCTCAACGCCAGCGCCGACCCCCTGCGCCCTTGGCTTGAGCTTACCGGTACCGAAGTGATCACCCGTGACAGCGCCGTATTACAGAAGCTGAATATCGAAACCAGCCTAGAGGGCACAGAGCAAAAACTGGACCTGACTCCTCTGCAACTGCAACTGGACAGCACCACCTTCAGCGGCAACGCCCAACTGCGCAATGCAGAAATGCCGGGGCTGGACCTGAGCTTGCGCGGTGGTGCCTTTAATCTGGATAGCTACCTCCCCCCTTCCGAAGAGAATCAAGGTGGGACCACAGAACAGGCGGCTGCCTCTGAAACCACAGCGCAAGACGCCAAGACAGTTCAAACTCCAACATCCGCTGAAACTATCAGCGCGCAACAAGCCGAAAAGAAAGCCAAGCCCAGGGCCGGTGAACAACAGGACACTGCCCAGCAAGTACCCGCAGAGCCCCTGCCCCTCAGCGCCCTACGCGGCTTTACCGCCAATATCAATCTGGCCCTCGACCAGTTAAAGGCCGCCGATCTGCAGTTGGACAGCCCGGAAATACAACTCACCGTGGATAACGGTCTTTACCAGCTGCAGAAGCTGAGCGCCGATATTTACGGCGGGCAGCTCAATAGTAACGGCCAGTTTAATGCCCGAGCCCAGACTGCAGAGGGCCAGGCGCGCGGCGGCCTCACCGATGTGGATATCGGCAAAGTCCAAAAAGCTCTGTTCCCCAGTGAGAAAGTGCAGGTCACTGGCGAAGCCAGCGTAAACTGGGATGGACGCACCAAGGGTAAAACTTCTGAGGATTTGCAGAAAAACCTGGTCGCCGCGGTCAATGTCTCCAGCAAGGAACTCTCCATAGCACCGTTCAACCTGGAAAAAAGCATGTGCCAGCTATTCAGCTATGCGGAAAATACCCCATTGCCAGACAGGAACTGGCCCGCCCAGACCGGCCTGCAGGACGTGCGCGCCACCATCGCTGTAAAGGGCGATGAAGTAAAGGTGACCGAAATCCTTGCAGGCATTGAGAATATCGCCATGACCGGCGATGGAGAGATAGATTTACAGAAACAGGATTTCGACTTTGCCCTCGGTCTCGCCCTGGTCGGCGAGAGCACCTCTGCCGATGGTTGTACTGTTAAGAACAAGCGCTGGCGCAACCGCCCGCTACCCTTACGCTGCAAAGGCGACTTCGACGATGTAGGCCCAGGCACCTGTAAACCCGACAGCCGCCGCCTTGACGACCTGGTACGTGAGGAACTGAAATACAAAGCCAAGAAAAAATATGGGGATAAGGTAGAAGAAAAAGTCGATGAGCTGAAAGAAAAATTGAAAAATCTCTTCGGCCGTTGATCAGAGCCGCACCGGGCCTCGCCCGGTGCGCAACTCCGGTCCCACTATCCCACGCCACCCAAGCTCTCACTACCTCCAATTCCAAATTAGTTTCAAGATTCCGCTCAGAGGGCAGCATTGTTGCAGGCTGCTTAGATTTTTTTCCTAGCGCACCTCAACTTCCTTACTGTTTACACATTCTTTTCCCAATATCAGCCCGATCTCAACGAAATCAATTGGTCATATAAAGGGAATAACAAAATGCCAACGATGGTCCGAGAGCAAGACAATAACTCCAAGCAGGTGATCGCGAGGCTGGTCACTGCTACCAAGCACCACAAGCCTGATGAGGTGGAGTGGGGTAACGACCGGGTTAACTGCTACGCCTGGGCTGCGAACTGCGAGGCCCCAAACTCGGGCAAGCCCAACCCCGGCTCCAACGCCGGCTATGTAGCAACTTTGGAAGATGCCAGCCTGATTGAGGGAGCCAAGCGCGATGGTATGGCCTATGTGGCCAACGCCCCAGCAAACGAGCCACCGCCTTTTTCAGAGGGTTGCTACTGCGTTGCCCTGTATAAGTCCGCAACCGATCACCACTGGTACCGGCGGGACCCGAAAACCGGTATCTGGACTCACAAACCAGGTCCTCATGGGGTGAGAAATTACGGCCCCAATTTTGTGGTCCTGCCCGAGCAGCTGGAAATGGCAAACCATAACTACGGCCTGGCTGCCACCAATTATCGCTTTGTGGCCTATTTCTATGTGGTGGAAGAAGGCATTCAGGTCTGATGGCTGCATCGTGAGGAACAAGTACCGACGCAACCGCCCACGGCCCCTGCGCTGCCAGGGCGACTTCGATGATGTGGGCCCTGGCTCATGCATACTCGACATCCACCGCCTCGACGACCCGGTGTGCTAGGAGCTGAAATACAAAGCCAAGAAAAAATATGGCGATAAGGTGGAAAAAAAGGTCGACGAACTGAAAGAAAAATTGAAAAATCTCTTCGGCCGTCGATCAAAGCCTCACCGGGCCACGCCCGGTGCGCAACTCCGGCCCCAATATCCCACGCCAGCAACCTCGCAGTACCTTCATGACTCCAAAGCAGTTCCAAAATGCCGCTCTCAAGTGGTTCGATAAACACGGACGCAAGGACCTGCCCTGGCAGCAGGATATCAATCCCTACCGTGTATGGGTTTCCGAGATCATGCTGCAACAAACCCAGGTGAGTGCTGTAGTTCCCTATTTCGAGCGCTTTATGCGGAGCTTCCCCACCCTGGAAAGTCTCGCCGTTGCGCCGCTGGATAAGGTACTGGCCCACTGGAGCGGCCTCGGTTACTACGCCCGCGCGCGCAACTTGCACAAATGTGCGCAGACAGTTTCACAAGAGTACGGCGGGGAATTTCCACAGGATGTAGAAGCGCTCATCGAGTTGAGCGGTATCGGCCGCTCCACTGCCGGCGCTATCGCCAGTATCAGCATGGGACTCAGGGCACCGATCCTGGATGGCAACGTAAAACGGGTACTGGCCCGCTTTCATGCCGTGGCAGGCTGGCCGGGGCAGACTGCGGTAGCCAACAAGCTGTGGGAACTGGCCGAGATTTATACCCCGAATAAGCGTGTCAACGACTACACCCAGGTCATGATGGACCTGGGCGCCACCCTGTGCACCCGTTCCAAGCCCAGCTGTAGCGACTGCCCGCTAAAAAAATCCTGCGTGGCCCACGCCCAGGGCAACCCCCAGGATTACCCCGGTAAAAAACCGCGTAAGGAAAAACCGGTACGCAGCGCCACCATGCTGCTGATGGAATACGAGGGCGAACTTTATCTGGAGCAGCGCCCCGCTAGCGGCATTTGGGGCGGCCTCTGGTGCCCACCCCAGGCAGAAGACCCTAAGGCTTGGCTCAAGCAACAACGCTGGCGCGCCAGTGAAATACAAACGCTGCCGGTACTGCGCCATACCTTTACCCACTTTCATCTGGATATTTCCCCGGTGTGGATAAAAATCGACAAAGTCCCCGCGCAGGTAGCCGAGAGCCGCGCCGGCTGGTATAAACTGCGGCGTCTAAACCGCGCCCGCGCGGCCCAGGAACTGGGGCTACCCGCCCCGATCGTAAAGCTGGCAAAACAATTACTGGCGCTGCAGGCGCCGCTGCTAGCCCCAACTACGGCCGACTAAAAACTAGGAGGAGTCCATGTCCAGAACCGTATTCTGCCGCAAGTACCAAGAGGAATTGGAAGGCCTGGACGCACCGCCTTTTCCCGGCCCCAAAGGCGTGGATATCTTCGAACACGTTTCCAAAAAAGCCTGGAAGGAGTGGATGTCACACCAGACCATGCTGATTAACGAGAAGCACCTCAACATGATGGAGCCTTCCAGCCGCGCCTATTTGAGCGAGCAGATGATGAAGTTCCTCAGTGGTGAAGAGTACGACGCAGCCGATGGTTACGTACCCCCGGAACAGCAGTAACAAGGCCCTGTAAACAGCCCCCGGCAAAGAAGAAAAACTTTTTACAATCAAGGGGTTGACTCTGCCTCGGGGAAGGGCTTTAATACGCGCCTCGCGACGCAGGGGAAGCCCAGCAAGATCGCAAAGCCCGGATAGCTCAGTCGGTAGAGCAGGGGATTGAAAATCCCCGTGTCGGTGGTTCGATTCCGCCTCCGGGCACCATATTTAAACCCGCGCAAGCACTCGCTTTCGCGGGTTTTTTAATTCTACCGCCCTCAAGGTTTTGGCGGCAAATTCCCCCAAAGTGTCAACATTGTGTCAACGCAAAATCACGTTGCCTCTTTGCTACTCCGCAAGCCTTCCGGCTGTGCAATATCCTTTCACTTCTCTTCGCAACTCTTCAAAGTGTGAAATCCAATTCTTACCCCGCACCAGCTCAGGCCAGGGCCGCTAGTCTCATTTCATCAACTAAGTGTGTGCCAAAAATCGGCAGGCGTGAGGAGGAGTGACCGGCAGCACTTTTTGCGGTACGTTTTTAGCCAGTACGGCTTGTGGGCCCAGGAATCTAAGAGGTTAGAGGAAGATTCACAGATTTTGGGGCCAACGGAGCCTATCAAGGATTTTGAAGTCTAGTCGTTGATAATTTTTTATGGAGAATAACTGAAAGCACTTTCAGCCAAAAACAAATAAATTTCGAAAAACTCTCTGTAAGTAGCTGTAGTTGCTCTCAAAAAAAACGGATATATGATTGGCGTAACAATTAATAAGGAAAATCTAACCCAAGGATAGAAAATGGATTTTGAATGGGATGAAAATAAACGCCTAAGAAATCTCGACAAGCACAACATTGACTTTGCTGTAGCAACCGAAGTATTCCAAGACCAGGAGCGTATTGAAACCGAAGATACCCGAGAAGACTACGGCGAAGAAAGAATTCAAGTTATCGGCATGGCTAAACCTGGTATTCTTTTCGTTGTGTATACTGAAAGAAATTCGGGAAACAGCTATCGGCTAATCTCCGCACGAAGAGCAAACAGGAAAGAGCGTGCAATTTATAATTCAATGCTTGGACAATAGGCTTAATTATGAGTATCAAAAAATACACTCAAGAAGAAGTTAAAAAACTTAAAGACTTAACTGATTATGAACGCCAGAAAAAAATGACTGAAGAAGAAATAGAAGAAGGCGCCAAAACAGACCCTGACGCATTAACCCCAACTGAAGAAGATTTTAAAAAATTTAGAAAGGTAAAGAAAAAATGAGCACCACAAAAATTAATGACAAAAATGCCTTTAAGGTGAAAGACAAAACAGACTGGAATAGATTGATAAATGAAAGCCAAGACTTAGCGGACATGAAGTCAAATCAGGACTCAGAAAACCCAGTCTTGCAGTCTAATAAATTCATCAAGTCAAAGAAGAAAGTAAACCCGCAAAAATGAAAGCCTTTGATTTTTTAGCTCGACACAAAAGTGCCAGCATAAACGAGCACTTTTACTAACCCTACGGACAATGTTGTTCCTTCAATACTCTACCCCACAATATTGAATAGCAGGCAACTTTCTTCGATCAAACACCCAAAAATGTTTAACTACGCGTAAAACATTACTTTCTTAGACTTGGCTATTTCTTTTGGAAACCCAGGCAGTGGTAACGGCCAAGAAAGTCTTGACAGGCCGTCAAAGGGAGTGTCGCAATACTCCATCCTGGGCACTGACTCGAGGAAAAGGGCAAGCGCGGCTAGAGTAGATTTCTGAAGGCAGAACGATTTCGTGCAAGTCGCCTGTCAATAATGTAACAACCACACTCAGACCTTATCGACCAGTACTTACCGAGCGAAAAAATTCCAGGCTAAGGATCTTGGACAAACCAACTCCACTATTGATCACATATCGTACAGATCAAGATTAACACAGCAACACAAAGCTTACGCAGGCCCTCACGCTAGCTAGGTGGGCATTGCAGTAATAGCCCCAGGACCACCTCTCACTACTCGCTCAGAAGCACCAAGCCACTCTTACCGAGTTTTGTGGTATTTTCTATTGCTAAAAACGGCGTCACTAAACCAAAATGCCTATCCCAACCTACCAGCAAATGTTCCGCCCCTTGTTAGCCGCAATCGAAGATGGCCAGGTACACAGCCTGTCCGACCTTCACGACCGGATAGCTAACGCAATTGGGTTAACCGCAGAGGAAATCCAACAACGCGTCCCCAGCGGCCGCCAAACCTATTTCCGCAACCGCCTCGGCTGGGCCCGCACTTATCTAGGCAAAGCAGGACTTATCGAAATCCCCGCACGCGGTAGCTACAAAATTACCGACCGTGGCCGGCAAGCATTGGTCGACTGCCCCAATGTCATTAGCAATGCCTACCTGCGCCAATACCCGGAGTTTGTAGAATTCACCCGCGGCTCCCGTGAAACCGCTGATAGATCCCAGGCAACCACCACCGACAACGACCTAACCCCAGAAGAACGCCTGCGCAGCGCCCATGCCGAGCTCAAAGACACCCTGGCAGACCAATTGCTTACCCATATCAAGCAATGCAGCCCGCAGTTCTTTGAGCGTTTAGTCGTCGACCTGATGCTCGCTATGGGCTACGGCGGTACCGCCGAAGACGCAGGCCTTGCCACCCAATACAGCGCCGATGGCGGTATTGATGGCATTATCAAGCAAGATCCACTGGGGCTAGACAGTATCTACCTGCAAGCCAAGCGCTACACCGAAAACACCATTGGCCGCCTAGAGATACAAAAATTCTGCGGCGCACTGGATATGTGCCGCGCAAAGAAAGGGGTATTCATAACCACCAGCCGCTTTAGCCAGGAAGCTCAAGCATTTGTGGGCATGATTGAAAAGAAAATTATCCTGATCGACGGCGACAAACTCGCCGACCTAATGATTACCTATGGACTCGGCACTAGTGTCAAAGAAACCCTGACCCTACAAGCCATAGACTCCGATTACTTTAGTGAAGATGATTAATATCGGTCTAAACCTGCCCCATCAGTCGATGCAGGCACTGAAGAACACATCGAACAACCACAAGATTTAACCAATAGTCGTAACTCCATGACCAACAGCGAAGAACAACAGTTTCTCAACGACCTCGAGAAAAAACTCTGGAATGCCGCCGACAAGCTGCGCTCCACCCTGGATGCCGCCCAATACAAACACACCGTGCTGGGCCTGATCTTCCTCAAATATGTCTCCGATGCCTTCGATATCCGCCGCGATGAACTCAAGCAGCAGCTCACCGATGCCGACCACGACTACTTCCTCGACCCAGAGGACTTTGGCGGTGCCGACAGTAAAGAATACGCAGCAGAAGTTAAAAGCGAACTGGAAGTGCGCGACTACTACCTGGAAACCAACACCTTCTGGGTGCCGCAGCAGGCCCGCTGGCAGTTTCTGCAAGACAACAACAAGACCGTGATCGGCGGTGCCGAACTTACTTTCCAGGACGAGAAAGGCAAAGACAAAACCCTCAAGATCAGCTCCGTCGGCCATCTGATCGACAACGCTCTGGAAGCCATTGAAGCCGACAACCCCAAGCTCAAAGGGGTGCTCAACAAGCGCTATACCCAGCTGCAAATCGACCAGTCCAAACTGGGTGAACTAATCGACCTGATCGCCACGGTGCCGTTCAACCACGCCAGCCTCAACAGCAAAGATATTCTCGGCCACGTCTACGAATATATGCTCGGCCAGTTCGCCCTGGCCGAGGGCAAGAAGGGTGGCCAGTTCTATACGCCCAAGTCTATCGTCAGCCTGATCGTGCAAATGCTCGAACCCTTCAAGGGCCGTGTATACGACCCGGCCATGGGTTCCGGCGGTTTCTTTGTGCAGTCCGAGCACTTTATTACCGAGCATCGGGGTAAGATTGGCGAAGTCTCTATCTACGGCCAGGAATACAACCACACCACCTGGCAGTTGGCCGCGATGAATATGGCCATTCGCGGTATCGACTTTAACTTTGGTAAAGAGCCGGCCAACACCTACACCAACGACCAGCACCCGGACCTGCGCGCCGACTTCGTTATGGCCAACCCGCCGTTCAATATGAAGGAGTGGGATACCGGCATCGCCGACGATGACAAACGCTGGCAATACGGCAGGCCGCCGTCGGGCAACGCCAACTTCGCCTGGCTGCAACATATGCTGTTCCACCTGGCCCCCAACGGCAGTATGGGCTTGCTGTTGGCCAACGGCTCCATGAGTTCCAACACCAATAACGAAGGGGAAATCCGCAAGCGCCTGATTGAGGCCGACCTGGTGGAGTGTATGGTGGCCCTGCCCGGCCAGCTATTTACCAATACCCAGATCCCCGCCTGTATTTGGTTCCTGAGTAAAAACAAAGGGGCGCGCACCTCCGCCGCCGGCCGAAAGCTGCGCGATCGCCAAGGCGAAGTGCTGTTTATCGACGCCCGCAACCTGGGCTATATGAAAGACCGGGTACTGCGGGATTTCACCCAGGAAGACCTGAACCAGGTTACCGAGACCTACCACAACTGGCAGACCGGCGAAAACTACGAAGACATACCCGGCTTTGTTAAAGCCGCTAAGTTGGAAGAGCTGCAAAAGCACGATTTTGTATTGACCCCGGGCCGCTATGTGGGCGCCGTTGCGGAAGAAGATGACGGTGAACCCTTTGCCGAGAAGATGGCCCGCTTAACCGGTCAGTTAAAATCGCAGTTTGATGAATCGGATCGCTTAGAAGTGGAGATTAAAAAGAATTTGGCGGGGTTGGGTTATGAGCTTTAATTTGCCTAACAGTTGGCAATGGCTACCTTTTGAGAAACTTTTAGCCGAGCCTTTACGTAATGGAATTTACAAAAAGAAAGAATTCCATGGTCGGGGATGCAAAATTGTTAATATGGGGGAGCTCTTTGCACATCCGCGTCTCAAAGACGGCGTAGAAATGAAGAGAGTCGAACTAAATGAAAGAGAACTTAAAAAGTCCACCTTGAAAAAAGGTGACTTGATCTTTGCAAGACGCTCCCTGACGGCAGAAGGTGCCGGAAAATGCTCAATTATTCTATCGTTAGATGAATCAACAACCTTTGAGTCATCTATTATACGAGCACGCCTAAATAGTGACATCGCAAATCCAGAGTTTTATTACTACGTATTTAACTCCCCATTTGGAAAATGGCTGCTTGGAACAATCCTACGACAAGTTGCAGTAGCGGGTATTACCGGCTCAGACTTAGCAAAACTGGAAGTTCCTGTTCCCCCTAAAAAAACTCAAGATGAAATAGTTGTTACCGGCAGACTCCTCGACGATAAAATCGAACTCAACCGCCAAACCAACCAAACCCTCGAACAGATCGCCCAAACCCTATTTAAAAGCTGGTTTGTCGATTTCGAACCCACCCACGCCAAGATCGCCGCAAACCAGGCCGCCCAGCTGCGCCAGCAAGGCCAAAGCGACAGCGAAATTCTAAGTAAAATCCAGCAAGACCCACGCTGGACCAGCGCCCAGGCCGCCATCATCGCCCAAGGCAACTCCGAGCAAGCCGCCATCGCTGCCCTTAATGGTGGCCAAGCCTTCGATACCCTAAGCGAAGCGCAGCAAGCCCAACTTAAAACTACCGCTGCTTTGTTTCCGGATACGCTGGTGGATTCTGAACTAGGGGAGATACCAGAAGGATGGGAGGCTTCCCCACTATCTTCATGGGGAAGGATAGTTTGTGGTAAGACACCTTCGAAAAAGAAGGCTGAATACTATGGCGGAAAAATTCCATTCATTAAAATCCCTGACATGCATGGAAAAATGTATGCGATTGAAACTCTCGATTCCCTTTCACAGAAAGGTGCAGACACTCAGAAGAAGAAACTAGTACCAGAGGGTAGTATTTGCGTTAGTTGTATCGCGACTGTTGGCCAAGTCTTGATCACCACTGAAGATAGCTTCACCAACCAGCAGATTAATAGCATTGTGCCGGATCAAGCAATCCATTCCGCATACTTGTATTACTCCATGCTAGGGCTAAGCAACCTTCTTCATGATTTAGCTAGCGGTGGCAGTACAACCTTGAATTTAAATACTGGAAATTTTTCTAAAATTGAAATTATCAGACCGAAAGATGAAATTTTAGAGGAATTTTCAAGTTCGGTCGGAAATTTGATGAAACAAATTCTGGAGAATTACCGTCAAGACCAAAACCTTGAAGACATTCGGTGCACTCTCTTACCCAAGCTTCTTTCAGGTGAGCTTAAATTCGAGGCCGCAAGCGAGGTCGGATAAGAAAATATTAAATGACAATGGAAGCGATATCTTTACGAGGCTATTACTCCCCGTAACTTCTCTCCAAACCAGAAAGAAGGGACGAGAGAGTCGACTCCATGTTTCTCTACCAAAAACTACACACTGCAAATAGCTGAGATATTAAGTGCAATACTGAGGCTAGACGAAACTACCTTGTCAACCGAATAAATCAGGCAATCTATTCGCGAAAACGACATAATAAGCTTCCAAAAAATTGGAATCAGTTAGAGATACATTGCTACCGAAACTACTGCTGGGAGCGCTAGAAGTAAACAGGGACAAATGATGGAAGCACAATGTGAAAAATATCTAAAGCGCGAAGAAAAGTACTACAAAAATCTACCGCTTTGGCCCAAATTTGACATATACAACCAAACCATTGACGGATTGATTCCTGCGACAAGGCTAGATAGCTGGGAACAGTTTCATGACATAGTAAAATATTATCGCACCGATGAAGATGGAGCAGAGTTTGTTTTCCGTGGACAACACAACTACCGATGGGAGCTACAACCCACGTTAGACCGTATGTCGCCAGGAGCTATTCAAGAAGACATAGCTAAAAAACAACTAAGAAACTTCCGCCTATCAATTCGCGGGCGCGTGCACAATAGTATTTTAACTGATACAGATGATGAAGAACTTTGGGCAATAGGACAACATCACGGGCTGGCTACGCCCCTACTTGACTGGTCACTAGCACCTTACGTTGCTTTATTTTTTGCCTTTGTTAACGAAGACCCAGTTGATTGGGAAGACAGTAAAGGCAACCCGACGAATCATAGCCGAGCTATCTACATCCTCAATAAGTCATTTATAGAAGACTTAGTTGAAAATGAAAATTCCAATCCTTTAGCTGATGGATACCCAAAAATCGTCGAGCCATCAAAGGATGACCATGGCCGCCTCGTTAACCAAGCTGGATTATTCACAATCTCTCCATATGGAGAGACTATAGAATCCGCCCTGCTTAAAGCACTTACAGATTCAGAAGTGGATATTGAAAGTCCAGACGAAATCAGCAAGTACATATGTAAGCTACACATTCCTAATTCCGAAGATTGCCGAAGGGAATGCTTAAAGCATCTTCGAAAAATGAATATTCATCATGCAAATCTATTTCCAGATGTAATTGGCGCATCAGGTTATTGCAACGAACTCATTAGTGAGTCAATTGAGGCAAAAAATAGAAAACTAAGAATCGCGAAAGAAAAACAAAAGGAAAAAATTTCGGACTTTTCGCATCTGAATTCAAAGCCCAAAGAGTTCTCCATAACTGAAACGAACGATGTATTTCGTACGCTAATAAATTCCTTATTTATTGATGATTCAATACGACAAAAAGCCAATGAGTTAGACCTTAGTAAGATAGCTGAAACCGCAGTCGATTTTATCGACAATAAAGCAGGACCAGATTGGTATGATCGAGAATCTCAATTAGCACGACTGAAAAACATTCTTAGAAGGCAATTAAAAAACAGCCAATTCCCCTATGACTTCATTTCTCCAGCAGCTGAAAGGTTGGCATCGACAGCTGCTGAAATGAGTCGATCTAAAGAAAAAGAAAGTACTAAACAAGCGGTGAGTCTTATATCTGTGGGTGAAGAACAGGACTGCAATACGAAATGATCACGGAAGACCAACTAGAACAACTTTGCCTAGAATGGTTTAACGCCCTCGGCTACAACTATGCCTGTGGCTACGATATCGCCCCCGATAGCGATACCCCGGAGCGCAGCGATTACCGCCAGATTATCCTGCACGAACGCCTGCTGAGCCGCTTGGAAGTTATTAACCCGCAGGTACCGCTATCCACCCTTGAGCGAGTCACCCAACAGATCGCCACACCCGAAACGCCCATCCTGATCAAAAATAATAAGCAGTTTCACCAGTGGTTGCAGGAAGGGGTCAAGGTCGAGTTTAAAGATAGCAACGGCGAAGTAGTAACCGACTATGTAAAGCTGGTGGACTTCGCCAATACCAAACGCAACGAATTTTTGGTGGTCAACCAATACACCATCACCGGCACCAAGGGAAGTCGCCGCCCGGACATTATTGTATTTATCAATGGCTTGCCGCTGGCGGTGATTGAGTTAAAAAATCCCGCCGACAGCAGCGCCGATATCTGGTCCGCCTACCAGCAGCTGCAAACCTACAAAGAAGAAACCCCCGACCTATTTATTTTTAACCAGGCACTGGTCATCAGCGATGGTCTCAATGCCCGCGTCGGTTCCCTCACCGCCAACAAAGAGCGCTTTTTACCCTGGCGGGTGGTCAATAACGAGCACGACAAACCGCACTTTGAATACTTCTTAGAAACCCTGGTAAAAGGCTTCTTTAAGCCCGAACTGTTGTTGGACTATATCCGCCACTTTGTGCTGTTTGAGCAGGACGGCGATCAAATCGTTAAAAAGATCGCCGGCTATCACCAGTTCCACGCGGTGCGCCAGGCGGTGAAAGCGACCGTGATTGCCGCCGAGCGATCAAACCTGGTGGCCCAGCCCCGGGCGAATTATGCCGATAAAGTAGAACCCGGTTCCGGCAAGGCCGGGGTGGTTTGGCACACCCAGGGCTCCGGCAAGTCCATCTCCATGGTGTGTTACGCCGGCAAATTACTGGCACAGCCTGCCATGAATAACCCCACCATCGTGGTCGTCACCGACCGCAACGATCTGGATGGCCAGCTGTACAACACCTTCTGTATGGCCGCCGATACCCTCAAACAGACCCCGGTACAGGCCGGCGACAGAGACGAGCTGCGCCAGATACTCGCCGCGCGCCAGTCCGGCGGTATCGTGTTTACCACGGTGCAAAAATTTGCCCTACTCGCCGAGGAAACCAGCCACCCGGAGTTGAGCCGCCGCCACAATATCGTCGTGGTCAGCGACGAGGCCCACCGCAGCCAGTATGGCGACAAGGCCAAGTTCAACACCAAAAAGGGCACTTACACCTTCGGCTATTCCAAGCATATGCGCGATGCCTTGCCGGCGGCCTCATTTATCGGCTTTACCGGTACCCCGGTCGACTCGGCCGATAAAGATACCCGCGCGGTATTTGGTGAATATGTCTCCATCTACGATATTCAGGATGCGGTAGACGATGGCGCCACGGTGCCTATCTACTATGAATCGCGCCTGGCCAAGCTGGATATCCACGCGGCCGATATCGAGGCGCTGAACGAGAATGTTGAAGAGGTTATTGAGGACGAAGAAGATGTGGCCGAGCGGGAGAAAACCAAGTCCCGCTGGGCCACGCTGGAAAAACTCGTCGGCAGCAAGCCCCGGGTGGAGCAGGTGGCCAAAGACCTGATCCGGCATTTTGACAGCCGCACCGCCTCCATGCCCGGCAAGGCCATGATCGTGGCTATGAGCCGCGAGATCTGTGTCGACCTCTACGATGCCATCGTCGCTATCAAGCCCGAGTGGCACCACCCAGACCCCGACAAGGGCGCGATCAAAATTGTGATGACCGGTTCGGCGTCGGACAAAGCCAAGTTGCAGCCGCATATCTACAACAAGGAAACCAAGAAAGCGTTTGAAAAGCGCTTTAAGGATGTGAACGACCCGTTACAGCTGGTGATCGTGCGGGATATGTGGCTCACCGGCTTCGATGCCCCCATTTGCCACACCATGTATATCGATAAGCCCATGAAGGGCCACAACCTGATGCAGGCCATTGCGCGGGTTAACCGGGTGTTCAAAGACAAGCCCGGCGGCTTGGTGGTGGACTACATCGGCATTGCCAATGAGCTGAAGCAGGCACTCAAGACCTATACCGGCGCTAACGGTAAGGGCAAGCCCACCCACGACGCCCATGAAGCCTACGCCATTCTGCTGGAAAAGCTCGGCGTACTGCACGATATGATGCACGGCTTTGATTACAGCCAGTACGAGACCCAGGCCCTGCAACTGTTGCCCGGCGCCATGAACCATATCCTCAGCCTGATAAACCCCGGCAGCGGCGAACTGGATGGTAAACGGCGCTTTCTCGATGTGATGGCCGCGCTCAGCAAGGCCTACACCCTGTGCAGCACCCTGAAGAACGCCGCGCCCCACAAGAAAGAGATCGCCTTCTGGGGTGCGGTGAAAAACGCCATCACCAAGTTCACCACCATCGACAAGCGCCGCACCGATGAGGAAAAGAACTCCGCACTCAAGCAGATTATCGACAATGCCATCGTCGCCGACGGTGTGGATGATATCTTCAGCATGGTGGGCCTGGACCGCCCGAATATCGGCTTGCTGTCCCCTGAGTTTATGGAAGACGTCGCCAATCTTAAGGAAAAAAACCTGGCCGTTGAGCTGCTCGAACGGCTACTGCGCGACGAAGTAAAAGCGCGTATGAAATCCGATGTGGTGTCGGAGAAAAAATACTCCGACCGCATTATGGAAGCCCTGCGCAAATACCACAATCGCGCTATCGAAACCGCCCAGGTTATCGAAGAGCTGATCCAGATGGCCAAGGACATGGCCGAAGATGCGCAGATGGCAGAAAATTCCGGCCTCAATACCGACGAAATCGCCTTCTACCGCGCTTTGATCCAAAACCAGTCGGCGGTAAAAGAACTGGGCGATAACAATCTGCGCGAACTCGCCAAATACGTCACCCAGCAGCTGCGCAAATCCACCACCGTGGACTGGCAGGTGCGCGACAGCGTGCGCGCCAAACTGCGCAACCTGGTGCGCCGCGCACTGCGCAAATGGAAATACCCACCAGATGGGGCAGATGAGGCAGTGCAGCTGTGCTTAAAGCAGGCGGAGACATTGAGTCATAGCTGGAGTGCTTAGGTGCTATAGGAAGCCTCTGGCTTACAGGGTGGCAGAACGGAATGAACTCGTTCACCACCTTACCTTGCCACCTAAATTCAGCAGAACATGCCCCGAAAGCCATGCAAATCTGGGCGAGAAATTGGACTGGTAGCTGGGAAAGACTGTGCGGGTCTCCTATTCCGATAGGAAGAACCTATTGGGCGAACCCGTCATGGGAATCAAGGAGCTCGCCATTGCCGTAATTAGTATAAATATTCATTTACAATTTGATGCCAGCTTTTTATTGCTGATTTCTTTTACTAATCAATCGCCACAACGTAGGGGTAACGATATTTCTAACTCACATCAAGTTGGCAACCAATTATAGGTAAACTAAATCTAGAGCTGCCTGGCAGCTTACAAAATAAGCTTCGATTAAATTCCTGTTAATGAATAAGAAAAATAAAGGCAATATTGACGTTTTCTTACAACCTTGCATGACCTTTACGATATAAAATATAAACCTACTCATAGCACCAACAGCCCATTACAATTAACCGCTTTACTGTTTTGATTTAAGTGTAATAACAATGAGTGAAGCCCCCCGCAACCTTCTACATCAGGAAACCTTAGCTGTACGCTGGGGCGATATGGATGCCTTTGGCCATATTAACAACGCTACCTACTTCACCTACTTTGAGCAATGTCGCTGCAGTTGGTTAGCCTCGATATATAGCTCAGGCGCTCTCAGCAGCAATCAAGGAGGTGGCCCTGTATTACTGAATGCCTCAGCCAATTTTCATTTACCTTTGGTATTTCCTGCCAGTATTACTGTAAGTATGTATGGCGGCATTCCCGGGCGCAGTAGCTTTAATAGCTATTATGAAATCAGAGATAAGGATAACACCGATAAACTCTACACAACCGGTGAAGCTAAGATTGTTTGGGTAGGCCAACAGGCTGGGAAATCTATGCCGATACCTGATGATATACGGGCTTTATTGCCCACCGCTTAAATTGAATTTCTTCAATCAAAAGGGCGGTTAACCCCGTCTTTTATATAAAAAATCTTGAAAAAATTTAGCGTCGAATAAGGCGTAATGTGCAAGGGTTTTATCACCACGAGTAAGCACGGCGCGAAAGCAGCCGTTTAGTGGGCAGGTACTACTTCTTTCTACTATAACGGGTCAAAAGATGGGCCCGGTAACCTGCCCTATTGATATTCATGCTACGCTTTTTCTTTCCTGTAACACCTGGATAGCTTGTTTACGGAAATTTTTATGAGTGATTATTTTGACCTGGAGCGGTTCTGCCAGGCACAAAACGATACTTATGCACAGGCCGTGCAGGAGTTACGACAGGGGCACAAACGCAGCCATTGGATTTGGTATATTTTCCCGCAGCTAAAAGGGCTAGGACACAGCGCTACATCACAACGATATGGAATGGCAAGCCTGGAGGAGGCACAGGCTTACCTGAAGCACCCAAAGCTTGGCCCGCGATTGCGAGAGTGTTGCCAAGAGTTATTAAAGCTGCAAGATCTCAGCGCCCTGGAAATATTCGGTAGCCTTGATGCCATCAAGGTAAGATCCAGTATGACCCTGTTCGCCCTCGCTGCAGGCGGTTCAGACAATCTATTTATGCAGGTTTTAGAAAAATATTATGGGGGCAAACAAGACCCCCGCACCCTGGAGATACTGCAAAGCTCCCATTAACTCCTAGTCCCCAAACCTCCCGAAAAGACACTTAAGCGGTTTGGGTTTCAGGTTCCTCCAGGCTGTCGCTGCCCAGTAATTTATCCATCACCAAGCAAGCAGTGAGGTCGCCCGTGACGTTTACGGCGGTCCTGCACATATCGAGTATCCGGTCCACACCAATAATCAAAGCAATACCTTCCGGTGGAACACCAATTCCGGCGAGGATAGTCGCGAGAATAACAATACCCACACCAGGAGTGCTTGGCGAGCCAATAGAGGCGCCCACGGTAGTTACCGTCAGTCCCACCAATTGGGCAGTACTGAGGTCAATCCCGTATACCTGGGTCAGGAACACCGCTGCAATTACCTGATATAGCGCGGTACCATCCATATTCACGGTAGCGCCGAGGGGCACGATAAATTTGGCGATAGGGGGCTTTACTCCAAGGGAAGTCTCGGCAGTCCGCATAGACAATGGCATCACCGCCGCTGAGCTTGAGGTAGAAAAGGCGAGAAGCTGAACACCACTTATACGCTGCAGGAATTTCAGTGGGCCGGCTGGAGAAACCAGGGAGACAATTGCCAGGTAAAACATCAGCAGGATCAGCAGTCCTAAAATTACTGTGCCAACATAAACCGACATCCCGAGAATCGCTGTCAGGCCGACGCGAATAGCGATGTCCGCCAGGAGACCAAATACAGCCAGCGGCGCAAACAACATGGCCCAGCCGACTATTTTCAAGGCAATTTCCTGCACTATACCGAAGGCATACACTGCCGTTTCGCGCTGCTTCTGCGGTAGTAACATCACCGCAACACCGGTAAAGATGGCGTAGACCACCAGCTGCAACATATTACGCATGGCAATGCTTTCATTCAGGTTGGCTGGTATCAGCTCGGCAATCCGCTCGGGCAGAGGTTTGGATTCAAGCACCTGAAGGGGAGCAGATTTGGGTAATTCTGTTGCCGCCGTAAGCAGTGATTCATCGATATAGTTTCCCGGCTGGATCAACTGTACCAGCAATATGCCAATAACAACTGCGACTGTAGTGGTGGCGACGAAATAGGGCGCTATACGCAAACCCACCCGCTTCAGCTGACCCACATTACCGCTGCCGCAAAGCCCCAGAATGATAGAAGAAACAATCAAGGGAATAACCACCATCTGAATCATATTCAGAAACAGTGCACCAGGCAGCTTGAACCAGCTGGCCAACACCACACTAAGATCCTGATTCACCAGGGCTGCCCCTTCTGGAGAGAGCAGCAGGCCCAGCCCCAACCCCAATACCATTGCCACAACGATCTGCATCCACAGGCGTTTTCTAACCAGAACACCTAGGGATTCAACCATTCGCATCAGGTAAACATTGGTATTGTGTTGCATAAGTGGGCTACCAATTTCCAAGTGGTTTGTTATCGGTGGCAGAAAGGGGCGATTATGCCCGCTTTCCATTTAAATACTTCTGGGTCAGATCAAGCTCAGGAGAAAGATCCAGGCATATTTTTCAGCCTGTAGATTTTTACCGGGCAAGTGTAGGAAGCTGAGCTTTCATTTTATTAAGTGCCTACCATTGAGAACCTCTTCCCTACGCTAAGAGAACTCCAAAGGGCCCTGACCC
Organism: Microbulbifer sp. GL-2; assembly: GCF_007183175.1. Lineage (NCBI taxonomy): Bacteria > Pseudomonadati > Pseudomonadota > Gammaproteobacteria > Cellvibrionales > Microbulbiferaceae > Microbulbifer > Microbulbifer sp. GL-2. Next base: position 1,729,865 of record NZ_AP019807.1, on the reverse strand, counting down.
GATAGAGCCAGGCACAATATCCATAATCTCGTCATCTCTGCCCTTAGAACTTGCTGCCCCCAGCTTGGCAAGCATTCACCCTCGGACTTGATCCAGCACAAGGCTCTCTAAAGGTACTCATCCACAGCAGCTCCCGAGGTGAATAACCCCGCCAACAACTGCCTGATCCATTTATGCAGCGGGTCTTGCCCACTGCGGGTGTGCCACGCGGCCACCACATCAAACCCGGGAGGTTGTTCGCTAATAGGTAGGGTATGCAGGCGCGGGTCTGGTAAGAGGCGCGATGGTAAAAAAGCCACAGTACTGGTGGAGGCTATACACTCAGCTGCGGCGGCAAAGGAAGGGACCGATAGTACAACATTACGCTTCAGGCCAAACTGCTCAAACCAGCTGTCTACCATACCGCGCAGGTCACCGCGGGAGGGGGAGACAACCAGCTGGGGAATCTCTGCCAGCTTATCCAAGTTAAGGGGTTTTCCACTTTCAAGCGGCACCCCTGTGTGCCGGCAACTTACACAGACATAGTGCTCACGGTAAAGCAACATACTCGGGCAGCTATCCGGTATAAATCCCGGTGTACTGAACACCAAATCCACCTCGCCGGTTTGCAGTTGTTGGGCCATACGGTCAATTTCCAGCTTGAGCACTACGACCTTGAGGCCCGGCGCCTGCTTGCGCAATTGCTTGAGCAAGACCGGCAACACCACTCGCTGCTCGAAATCGGTGGCACTGATAGTAAAAATTCCTTGGTGCTCAGCCGGATCGAACTCATCATCACGTAACAGAGCGGCAATCTCATTAAGGACACTATCCAGCCTTGGCGCCAGGCGTTCGGCCAGTGGGGTGGGAATAACGCCGTTGCTGGTTCGAATGAACAACCGGTCATCAAATATTTCCCGCAATCGTTTCAACTGCTCGCTGACCGTCTGCTGGCTTACACCAAGCTGATCCGCTACCCGCGATAGATTCAATTCCCGTAATATGGCCTGCAAAAGACGCAATTGTTTCAGTTCCAACCTGCCCAGTCGGTCGACACCGTGATTTCTGCTCAAACCTGTATCACTCACAATTGTTACTTGATTTTCATTGTATCCAGCTGAACCTACCATTGCCCATAAGAACTGATGCATCTCGCATCAAAGATATGGGAGGAAGCCACCATGCTGACCGAGACTCTGCACGCCACGCCGAGCCGGCTGCTCAAGGCGACAATCAACTACGCAAATACCGATAGTGAGCTGGTATACGATCACCGCAAGGCGGGGCCTGGCCCCAGTCACCTGCTGGATGAAGTTAACCCTCAACCCATGCCTATTCAGGATGGCCGCGCCCTACAGCGCACGGGCGAAGAGTTTAGCCTGGATATTCAGGGCTTTGAGCTGGTGAGGCCGTTGCTGGCAATAGACTTGCACCAGTTTGATGATGTCCTGAAGGCTCTGGACAGCCACACTGCCAATAGCGTCACTCCGGCCGAACGCGACCGCTTAATTCGCAGTGAGTGGTACCCGGCCATTGAGACCTGGATAGCGAAACGCCTCGGCGCGGCCCATGTCCTTACCTTTGATCACACCCTACGGGCACAGCCCTCAGCTGAGGGGCCCACTGAACAGAGCCGCAGCCGCCGCTCTCCAGTGAAGACCGTACACAACGATTACACTCCCTGGTCCGCCGACAGACAGCTTCGACAGACACTGCCTGAGCACGGATTAAATACGGAAGAATATCCTCGCTATAAGTTCATCAATTTGTGGCTGCCACTGCTGCGCACCGTAAAAGAATCGCCATTGGCAATGGCAGATTTACGCAGCGTGGACGAAGCGGATTTCCACAAGATGCGTCTGATTTACCCGGAGCGAGAGGGCCAAATCTCGGTGATTAGCGCCAACCCGAAACATCGCTGGGTCTGGTTCAGTGATATGCAACCGGGGGAAGGGTTACTGCTACGCGTATTCGACAGTGAGCAGCAGGGCCCCATCACCGGCGTGCCCCACACAGCATTCGATCTCCCCGGAAGCTCTGGCGCCCCGCGCCGTACCAGTATCGAGCTGCGCACCATCGCCTTATTTAAAGACTAAAGTCCAAATTGCGGAGCGATTTAAATCCAGCTCCACATAAAATTTTTGAGACCAGGATATGACCCAAAATTTATTTTCTATTGATCCACTAAACGGTGAACAGGTTGGCAGCGTTGAAGTGAGCGACCGGAATTCCATTCAAAAAAAAGTTGCTAAAGCCAGGAAGGTCCAGACGCAGTGGGCCAATCAATCGGTGCAACAGCGTGTGCAGGTTCTGCAACGGGCCTATGAAAAACTGCAGCCAGTGCAAAGTGCCCTGGTGCAACTTATCAGTCGTGAAATGGGTAAGGATGCGCGACGTGCTCAGTATGAAGCCGGCGGCGCTATTCAAGGTGGTATTTGGCTGGCGGGGGATGCCGGTACAGCATTGAGCAGCCGACGTAGCGGTGGCAGTGAAATTCAATATCGCCCTCTGGGGGTTGTGGCCGTAATTTCTCCGTGGAATTACCCATTGGCTATGGCCAACAACCTGCTTGTACCTGCCCTTGTAGCCGGGAACAGCGTGATCCTCAAACCTTCGGAGGAGTCCCCACTGGTGGCAGATCTACTGGTGCAAACCCTAAATGAAACCCTGCCCGAGGGTATTCTGCAAATTGCCCATGGTGATGGCCACACAGGTGAAGCCCTGGTGCGATCAGAAATTAACATGGTCGCCTTCACCGGCTCACGGGCAACCGGCCAGACGATCATGGCCAACGCCGCGCCCGCCCTGAAGCGCCTGGTGATGGAGCTCGGTGGCAATGACCCCATGATCGTACTGGCCAGCGCCGATCTTCAAAGAGCTGCACAATTTGCGGTGGCCTCCAGTTTTGAGAATGCCGGGCAAATGTGCACCTCCACAGAACGTATCTACGTGGATGCCCGCATCGCCGATCAATTTGAAAAAGCGGTGACTTCTATTGCCCAGCAATATCGCACCGGTGGCTGGCAGGACCCACAAGCTGATATTGGCCCTCTGGTGAACCAGCGCCAGCACCAGAAAGTAGTCAATCATATACAGGATGCCTTGCAGAAAGGCGCATCGCTGCTACTCGGAGAAAAAACACCCGAGCCACCCTTTATTCCACCCACTGTAATCAGTGGTATACAGCCGGGAATGCAACTGGAGGATGAGGAAACCTTCGGCCCAGTGGTCGCCATTGACCATTTTACTGATGTGAATGATGCCATCCATAGAGCAAACGACTCGGTGTATGGACTCGGCGCAGTAGTTTTTGGTGGAGCAGATGCTGTACAAGTGGGTAATCGTCTGCAGGCCGGCATGATCGGAATCAATCAGGGCGCCGGCGGCACTCCTTGGGTTGGAGCAAAGCAAAGTGGCTTCGGCTATCACGGGGGGGCTGACGGTCATCGCCAGTTTGCACAATTAACTGTAATTAATCTCTAAGATTCGGTAGAACGGAATTTGAAGTAATGAGTACAGCAACTGTAAACAAATCACAGACTTCGGAAACCCAAGGTAAATCAAAACTGCCCGTTGAGGATTTCTTTGTTATTGCCAGGGAGCCTGGTGCGGAGCACCCGGCCCTGCCCACTTGGGCAACCCACCGGGAAAACCCCGCTTCGCTCTCGGACTCTATTCCTTCCGATATAGAGAGACGCGATATCCTGGAGGTGCCCGGGGCTTTTCAACTGCTCAACGTATTCTCTGCGGAGGAATACCAACGTTTTATTGAAATAACAGAGGCCATTGGTTATTTGCCGGATGCCGCCGTGTCCCTGCCCAGAGAGGTTCGCCACAACGATAACCTGACCTGGGTTGTGGATGAGAGCACCGAGCGCTTAATCTGGCAACGTGTGCAGAAATTTATGCAGGACCCGAAAAGCTATTTTGGCGGACGCGAACCATTGGGAATAAACCAACGTTTCCGTTTTTATCGCTACGGGCCTGGCGACTACTTTAAATTCCACACTGATGGTGCCTGGCCGGGTAGCAGGATTATTGATGGACAACTGGTTGCCAATGGTTACCCGGATCGCTTTAGCGAAATGACTTTCCTGATATTACTCAGTGAAGATTTTTCTGGTGGAGCTACTCGCTTCAGGATCAATGGAGAAAATCCTCTTCAACAGCCAAACCGACACTCATTAAAAGATGTCGATGTACGAACTCCGGCAGGATCGGTACTCTGTTTTCCCCATGGTATGCACCCACTGCACAGAATACATAGCTCAACACCTATAGAGCACGGGATAAAATATATTATCCGCACAGATATATTATTTCGCCAGAATAGTTAGCATTACCCCATAACGATGGGTCAGGCCTGATTTAATGTCAGGCTTGCTGCTGAATTTAACAGGCCTATTAACTTATAGTTATAGAATCACCTATATATTCAGTTGATGTGGCGCGCGCCACTGGCCTGGCAGTCAGCTGACAGTTATCGTACTCAATTTGCGGCTGTAAAAAAGGCGCAAATTGATTGGTTTGTATGCTGCTGCTCAGCCACCTATGTACAAAATCTGAATCCCTTGGAGCAATCATTGGCAGGGATTTCTCATGATAGATTTTTGTCGCCGGGTGGGCCTCCAGGGTGATAATTGAGCAGCTTAAAGTAGAACCCCAGATTTTATACAGACCACAGAAAAAATAGGGTTTACCATAACTGAATTCCACTGGATGCCTACCGCGCAAACTCTCAATCCAGGCAGTCGCAGGGATCAGACAGCGGGATTTTCGGTACTCCGGGCGGCTGTCCAGTTTTTTCCAATTGCTATTGATCGACCAATATTTTTTATGGGGCTTCCAACCCTCCCCCCCCTTTTCCAGATACAAATGCCAGATAGCATTTTCCACTTGGGGCTCGCCATACCTGCCAGTTACAATCGATACCTGTTGGGTGGGCCTGCGACGGCGGCCAAAAATTATACGTTCGGGATACTGCACACCGTAGATATCTAGGAAGCGTTCCATGCTCGCCTGTTTGTCCACATCAAAAATACTGCACACTCCCTATCCCTCCTAGCCTATTTTTCCGCTGGAATCGCTTTATCAGTATACCCTGCCAGCCACTCCAGGCTACTCTGGATACTACCCATTAGGCGCAGAGTTAACGCTAGCTCTCGGTATGTTCACAGCAATGGCCAACGAGAAACGGTGAACTAATTTTCCATAGTTAAAAATACTGATTGCGTACATCGTACTGTTGTCAAAGGTGGATCAATATCCACAAACCCTGTTAGGCTTACCACCAAAAATATTGGTTTTGGGCGCATTTTCTCCCTAGCAGTAAAGCTGTATATATCTAGCATTCGTTGAAGCGGGAAGTGCCTGTCAAGGTTCCTTAACTCTTATACTCTGATTGTGGTCCTTTAAGCCCATCACATTCAATTACAGTGGCAATACTAGTCAATGAGTCATTAAAAGACTAAATATAGAGGTGGGCCCAAATGTCGCCCAAAGTCAAAAATATGCACATTAACCATAACCTTTAATTATCTCGTATAATTCAACCAAACCCGCATAGGGGCATACTTAGAAGATTTACAGTCAATTTGAGATGTTTCATGAAGTCTAGAATATCTAGCTTACTATTTGTTTTTTTCCTATCCATTTTATCCAGCTCAGCTTATAGCCGAGACTGGCATGAATATAAAAGCGAAAATTTTACTGTTTATTCGGATGTTTCTGCTAAAAAAGCCAAGAGCCTGATACTTGATTTAGAAAAGTTTCGCAGAGCTTCACTCCTACTAACAGGATTGGAAGATAGGCCCGAAAATTCAAGGCTCAAGGTATACCATTTCAACAAATCCAGAGATTTCGATGAATTATCAGGAACAAGACGTATCGCTGGATTTTACACGAACACAATCAACGGCCCTTTAATTTTTTCTCAGGAAAACAAACGAGGAATATTAAATGGTGGGGAAATCATGTTTCATGAGTATGTCCATCATCTCATGCGAGAGCATGGCAACATGCGTTATCCCAAATGGTATTCTGAGGGTTTTGCAGAACTATTGGCAAGCGCCATTATTAAGAAAGACTCGATAGTAATCGGAAACCTCCCCAAATGGAGGCTTTACGGTTTGGAGCAAGGCCCCTTAAAAGCCAAACAAATAATCAAGCCAGATCTAACAAAAAAAGGCGGAGAATATAATAATAGGTATTATGGCAGCGCTTGGTTACTACTTCATTATTTATTTTTTAGCGAAGACTCCAGGAAAAACTCGTACAATCAAGCCACAAAGGAATACCTAACAAAAATTAATGAAGGAGGCGATGCCTTAAAGCAATTCCCTCTATATTACAACATTGAACTGAAAGAGCTAGACGTTGCACTAATGCGCTATCTACGTGAGCGTAAGCTATCGGGATATGAGGTCAAACTCACAAAAGATGATATTCAACTTAGCAAAAGAAAACTCAGTAAAAATGAAAAACTGCTGGTTCTAGCAGAAAGAGCCATTGATTTGGAAAAGTACGATCTCGCTCTTAGATACCTGGAAAGAGCAGAAAGTAAGTCAACCTCATCTCCAGCAATTGATTCTCTTAAAGCCAATATTTTGTTTTACAAAAAGGATTATGAGTCGGCAAACACTCTTATCGAGAAAATATCAAGGATAGATGAAATAGATTATAGAATAGCTACGAATTTAGCTATCTATTTCTTCAATCGACTGGAGAGTAATCTTGAGTCCAACCATTGGGACAATGAGAGCTACTCTAAAACCTTGGAATACACTGATATAGCTATAAAAATGAATCCAGATTCACTTTCGGCTTATCAGTTTAAATGGATGGCTCAGCAGAGAAAGGGTAATACTATCGATGCCTTAAAGACCATGATGGCCGCTTACCAACAAAACCCAAATAGTATTGAAATTAATGGCTCTATTGGTTTTTTTCTGGCTGAACTCAAAAAACCAAAGCTGGCCAAGCCTTTCCTTGAGAGAACCCTCGCTTGGTCTCACGATGCAAAAATCCGTGCACAGACAAAAAAGCTTCTCAAATGGATTGAAGATGATTCTGCGGTCGCAGCCGAGTCAACTGAAAAGCAGCCAAAATAATCCAGTGCTGAAAGGGTAATTTATGCAAGCCCCTATTATAATTTAGTGAAGGTTAAAATAGGGGCACGTAGTGCGGATACTTAATAAGTACTATAGGCGTGACGTGTAAATTGATAATAGAAATTTATTGGGCTAGTGTGCTTTTTCTTCTTCCCTTAAGGTCAATACTTCACAGCCGTCCGCGGTAACCAACACCGTATGCTCCCACTGGGCCGATAACTTCCCATCCTTGGTCACAACGGTCCAGCCATCTTTTTTCAATTTTGTCTTACGATTGCCCTGGTTGATCATGGGCTCTATGGTAAATGTCATGCCTTCCTGCAAAACGATACCGCTACCAGGGCGTCCATAATGTAGTACCTGTGGCTCTTCATGCATTTCCCGACCGATTCCATGACCACAGTATTCACGCACCACACTGAACCCCTGTCGCTCTGTATAGCGCTGTATTGCATGACCTATATCCCCCAGAGTGGCGCCAGGTTTAACCGTACGGATTCCAGCCCACATGGCCTCACAGCAACTCTGCACTAGCTTTTTTGCCATCGGGGTGACACTGCCAATCATATACATTTTGCTGGAATCGGCGATGTAACCTGATTTCTCTAGGGTGATATCCACATTCACAATATCACCATCACGCAATACCTGGCCCTGGCGCGGCATACCATGACACACCACTTCATTCACTGAGGTATTAAGGGCATAAGGGTAATCATATTGGCCCTTACTAGCCGGGCGCGCTTGCAGTTCCTGGACAATGAACGACTCTACCCGATCATTAATTTCCATAGTGCTGATACCTGGCTTCACAACGCCATCCAGCATGGCGAAAACCCGGCTTAGTAGTTCACCGGATACTCGCATCAACTCCTGTTCTTTTGCGCTCTTGACCTTGATGTTATTCACGAATCAATTCTTCCAAGGTGAAAGATTCAGTGCGCAACAACATCTTGCACAACTGGCTGTAACTCAGCTCAGGGTTCAGTTCAGCCAGCATGCCAATCTTGATCCAGTACTCCGCCTGAGCATTGATGGAGCGCGCCAGGGTAGTACTGGCTTTGCGAATCTCATCGTGTAGATCATCAGAAATTTTCACAATACCCATATTTATACGATTCATAAGCGTTTTATATATGAAGTGTATATTCAATTTGAGAGTTCGTATAGAGGGCATATACGCAATTACAGTATGCAACTTATTGCATAGCCTTTACGGGAGCGATATGGTTAATGAATAACAACAATAGCTATGAGGCCACTATGACCGACCCCACTGAAAAAAAGCGCAGTGCCCCCAAGCCGAGCCGCCTGCGTATTGGCCGGCGCTATCGCCCGAGCCGCCTGGAGGGACCCTATGACGCTTTGGTAATTGGCTCCGGGATAGGTGGTCTCACTACTGCAGCTATGCTCAGCGCCACCGGCAAAAAAGTGTTGGTGCTGGAGCAACACTACACCGCTGGCGGCTATACCCATGCTTATGACCGCAACGGCTATGAGTGGGACGTAGGTGTTCACTATATAGGCGATGTGGGCGAGCACCCCACTATGACCCGCAAGATCTTCGATTTTATATCCAACCATCAGCTTCACTGGGCGCCGATGGATACGACGTACGACCGTATCTGTGTCGGTGAGGAACAATATGATCTTCGTGCTGGACGCGAGGCCTTTATTGAAGAGCTGATAAAGAACTTCCCCGACGAACGGGAAAATATAGAGCGCTACCTTGGCCGCCTCAACGAAGTGGCCAAGTCCATGCAACGAATAGCGCTGGAAAAATTACTGCCTTCCTGGTGTGGTCCTATTACACGAATGTGGCGCAAACTGCGCGACCCTTCCTGGCTGAATAAAACCACCCGCGAAGTGTTGGGCGAGATTACCCAAAACGAAAAACTGATTTCGGTCCTCACCGGCCAGTGGGGCGATAATGGTATGACCCCGGCCCAGAGCAGTTTTATCATTCATGCATTAATCGCCAAGCACTATTTATATGGCGGTTATTACCCTGTCGGTGGTGCCAGCAAAATTTCCGAAACCATTATTCCGCAAATCCAGGCTAGCGGCGGTGAAGTCTTCACATATGCCACCGTTGAAACCATCCTACTGGATGGTAACTGTGTACGTGGGGTGCGTATGGCAGATGGCACTGAGATTGAGGCTCCACTGGTAATTTCCAGTGCCGGGGTTTTCAATACCTTTGAAAGGCTATTACCACGAAGTGCCAGTGAACGTCTTGGCTACGTGCGCGACCTAAAAACTGTTAATCGCTCCATGTCGCACCTTTGCCTTTATATCGGCCTGGAGAAAACTGCGGAAGAGCTGCAGCTCCCAAAAACCAACTATTGGCTTTACGCCAGCGATAATTACGAGCGGGATATGCAGGAGTTCCTGCAGGATAGTAGTAAAGATATTCCCCTGGCCTATATCTCCTTCCCTTCAGCCAAGGATCCAACTTTTACCCAGCGATATCCGGGGCGTGCCACTATCGAAATTGTGGCACCGGCCAGTTACGACTGGTTTGCCCAGTGGCATGACAAGCCTTGGAGCAAGCGTGGTGATGACTACGAGGCCCTTAAAGAGGAGTTCAGCCAGCGCCTGCTGGAACATCTTTACCGGTATTTCCCACACCTGCGCGGACAAATTGACTATTACGAACTGTCGACGCCGCTCTCCACAGATTATTTCTGCTTTTATTCTCAAGGTGAAATCTATGGTCTCGACCACGATCCGAACCGTTTCGAGCAGAGCTGGCTGCGGCCCCAGACCCGCCTAAAGGGCTTATACCTCACCGGCCAAGATGTGATGAGCTGCGGTGTTGCTGGTGCCATGATCTCTGGCGCCTTAACCGCACAGAGTATTCTCGGCTGGCGCCAGGGAGCCAGATTGATGCGTCAGGTACTGACCAGTAAACCAGCACAGGGGGGGGACAATGAAGGGGACGGGCTAAGTAAAGCCGCCGGTTAGTCTTTTTCTTGTATGCAATCTATTGAACCCGGCGCCATCGCACCGGGTTTATTTATGCAATGTCCTTCCAGCAAGGACTATTGACGTCGAGGTAACTTACTGGGCACCCGATCAAAATTCAGTACCCGGATTACCAGGCGGCGGTTTTCTTTTTGCCCCGCCTTATTACTATTGTCGGCAATGGGATCAGTATCCCCATAACCCTGCGCTTCCATGCGTTCCGTCGATATACCCCGCTCCACCAGAAAATGCTGCACCCAGTCGGCGCGCCACTGGGACAGGCGCAGGTTTTTCTTCGAATCTCCGGCGTTATCGGTATGCCCTTCGATAGCGATCCGCAGGTCGGGGAAGTCACGCATAATCACCAGCAGCGCCTCCAGATCAGCGATGCTGTCCATACGCGGCGCAAATCCGCCCGGGTCGAACTCTAGACGCAGGATAAAAGTATCGCCACCCTTGCGCGTATTGCCTCGCAGGAAACGCACTAGGTCATCAGCAAAGGGGGCCGCCTGTCGCGCTGCCTTTTCACTCTCTCCAGTTTGCACCTCAGTCAGGGGTTTTAGCGCGTATTTCTTGTTGGGGTCAGGGCAACCGGCGATGAATGTCACCAGTATGAAAAGGTAGCAGACGAATGTGTATTTGCCCGCCATATACAGGACTTCCAATTTCTAGACGTCAGGTTCAGTGTAGAACAAGGGTCAGAAATCCTTACAGGCGGAGGAGCTGCATGGAAGCAGGTGGCAAATTGCGCCAGATCTTAAATAAAGTTAAGCACCGACATCATGTCGCTGACCACCCTTGCTCCCTGCTGTTCGAGCTGGGGCCCACGCACCGGATGTCCACTGTAACCCACCACGCGCATACCCGCCGCCACAGCAGCCTGCACTCCAAAGATAGAATCTTCCACCACCAGGCAGCGCTCGGGCTCGGCACCCATGGAGCTGGCCGCATGCAGGAAAAGTTCCGGCCAGGGCTTGCCGCGGGATACATCTTCGGCACTGAATATTCTGCCGTCGAAATACTCATACAGGCCGGTTTTATTCAGGGTCAGTTGCATTTTTTGGTGGGAACCGGAAGAGGCCACACAACTGCGCAAGCCGATTTTCTGCAGCTGGTCGAGCAAGCCCTCAATACCGGCTATAGGCTGTAACTCAGCATGAAAAGCCTCGCGAATAAGCCGCTCGGTATTACCAAAATAGTGATCGGGCAGGGGGCCACCATAGCGCTTTTCAATCTCCAGCAGGCAATCCTTGGCGGGCCGCCCACTGAACTGCTCATCCAGCTCTTCCGCGGTGGTGGATATCCCGAGCTTATTCATTTCCTCGGCCAGTATGCGGCAGACGATACTCTCGCTATCCACCAACACACCGTCGCAATCGAAAATAACCAAATCTGTGGAAGACATGGGACCCCGTTAAATCAGCGCGCTGAAAGCAGCATCAGGCCAAGTATCACGCCAATAATGCCACTGATACGCAGGAAGTTTTCATTGCCACGGGAGATCTTGATCGCCAGCGCCTTGCCGCGCTCAAAACCGATTTGCAGCATATAGGCGCCACTGAGTAAAACCAGTACACCCAGCGCATTAAACAGGATATACCAGTGGCGTGTATCTGCGATCAGTAACAGGATCAGGCCGACAATGATTCGTGCCCAAGCGGAAAAAGCGAATCCGGTTTCATTTAAGCGCTCACTGAGATCCCGCGCGAGGTGAGGCCGGGCAATAATCGCGACAGACAACACGATAATCGAGATTCCCAGCAACCATATAAGTACTTTAATCATACTTTCCCTTCCCTGAGTGTACTTGAATCAGTTTTACCCGCTGAATATACGCTTATAAATCGCCCCATTGGAACTGTAACACCGAGAGCGCAGCTATCGGAGCGGTCTCGGTACGCATTACTCGCGGCCCCAGGCGCAGGGGCATAAAGCCCTGCCCTAAGGACATATCGATTTCTGCCTGGGATAACCCTCCCTCTGGGCCCACCAGCAAAAGGGCTGAATCCGGTTTACCGCGTTCGGCCTGCCACTGATGCAAATCCAGCTCGGTGCGGTGGTGTAGCACCAGCTTGGCCATTGCAGAGGGCTCTTGTGTAGAGCCTTGTAGATAGTGCGCCAGTTTCAGTGGCTCGGCAATCTCTGGAAGCAGGTTGCGCTCACACTGCTCACAGGCACTGATAGCAATCTGGCGCCAATGACCCAGTTTTTTTTGTAAGCGGTCCCCGAACAGCTTTACTTCACAGCGTTCGGTAAACAACGGTTGTATTGCCGCCACCCCCAGCTCTGTAGCTTTCTGTATCACCCAATCGAAACGATCGCCACGGGAAATGCCGATCGCCAGGGTCAGTGCCAATGGCGATTGGCGATCTTGCGGATGAAGCTCTCCAGTTCGTGCCAGCGCACGCTTTCCAGTCCCTATCAATTCCGCGCTGTACTCCCCTCCGCAGCCATCAAAGAGAGTCAGAGGATGGCCGGTATCCAAGCGAAGTACTTTGACCAGGTGGCGGGAAGCTGATTCATCCAGTTCCACTTCCTGTTGCGTAGCGAGCGGCTGTCTGGAAAAAATACGCGGGATGCGCATGGGTGAAGATCCTATAAAAACACTATAAAAAAGCCGACAGGAATGTCGGCATTTTGCAGGCAATGAGTTTAGGCATTTATGCTCAGAGGAAGCAATGGCGGAAGAACTCTGCCATTGCTTTGAGCTTAAAGGTCGGTCAAACCGTCTCCAATGAAACTGGGGCCTCACCCTCTGCCATGCGCTTGCTTTTTGGGCGTATCACTTCGATCACTTTGTACAAATTTGGCACCAGGATCAAAGTCACTGCAGTGGCAAACAGTACGCCGAAGGCAAGGCTGATTACCATCGGAATCAGGAATTGGGCCTGGATAGAGCGCTCAAACATGATCGGCACCAACCCAATAAAGGTAGTAATGGAAGTCAGAATAATCGGGCGGAAACGATCTCGCCCAGCCTGAATCACCGCTTCCATTACCGCCCAGCCCTGAGCACGCAGCTGATTGATACGATCCATCAATACCAGATTGTCGTTCACAACTACCCCCGCTGCCGCAAGGAAGCCGAGCATGGACATGATGCTTATATCGTGCCCCATCAACAGGTGCCCGACCACCGCACCGAAGAAACCAAACGGCACAGCGGTAAGAATCAGCAATGGCTGTGAGTAGGAGCGGAAAGCAATGGCCAGCAGCGCATAAATTGTAAACAGGGACAAGACAAAGAATGCCATGATTGCGCCGTTAAACTCTTCCTCTTCCTGCATCTCCCCAGCAGTTCTCAGTGAGAAACCGGGGAACTGGCGCTGTAACTCAGGTACCAGGCTCTCACGCATATCCTTGAGAATTTCCTGTGCCGAGGAAGTATTCGGGGTAATCTCGGCAAATACCCGCACGGTTCGCTCGCGGTTATTACGACGGATGGTGGTATAACCCGGAACGTAAACCGCATCAGCCACTGCCGAGAAAGGTACCTCCCCCTCCACGGTGCGGATACGAATGCGGTCCATCTGATCTTCGCTGGCACGCTCTTCTTGGGGGTAGCGTACCATCACACGTACGTCTTCACGGCCACGGGGAATACGCTGTACTTCCTCGCCATAGAAACCCTGGCGTACTTGCCTGGCCACATCCGACAGGTCGATACCCATGGTGTTTGCATAAGGTTTCAGCTGGATCTCAATATCGCGGCGGGCACTCGTGAGGTTATCTCGCACATCATAAACACCTGCGTAGGTGTTCATCTTCTCCTTCACCGCGTCGGCAGCTGCACGCAGCTCTCCCATGTCACCTGAAGCAGTACTCAGGTTCAGGCTCATACCATTCCCACCATCATTGATAGTGGCGTCGATATTCAAATCCTCAACACTGGCCGGCATCTCGCCGATAAGTTTGCGCCAGCGCAACGACAAGGTCTTGGATGTCACATCGCGCAGCTCGCCATCAGTCAGCTGCAAAATCACAAATATATTGCCACGCCAGTTGAAAACCATGGAGTTCTGAACAAAGGGCTCTCCATTATTAATCTCCAGCATCTCTTCATCGGTTGCCAGCTTGTCCGCCGCAGCCAGTACCTGGTTCATGACACGCTCTGCCTCATGGAAGGGCTCGCCAGAGGCCATGCTGGCGCGCAGCTCCAAAAGATCCGAGGGTACCTGGGGTGAGAAGGAGGAACCCACATAGCCGCTCATGAAGACGCTAATGGACAGGCCCAGAGCCAACATAAACGTCATCACTGTAGTACGACTGTTACCAAGGGATTTTTTCAACAATGGCAAGTAGTACTTATCACCGGCGGTTTTCATTGCCCCGGCAAAGTGTCCACGCAGTTTCTGCAGCTTGATCCCCAAACTGGTTTTGGCGGGTTGCTCCGGCTTCATACCAACTAAGTGCGCTGGCAGGATCAACAGCGACTCCACCAGGGAGAATGCCAGACACAACAACACTACTACCGGTAAAGCAAGCATCATCTGTGCTGTGTAGCCGGGCAGAAACAGCATGGGGATAAAGAACACCATGGTGGAGGTTACGGCGAAGATCACCGGAGCAGAGACCTGTTTTACCCCTTCTTCCGCTGCGGCCAACCCGGTTACGCCGCGATCATGGGCGGCATGCACTGCCTCTCCCACAATAATCGCATCGTCCACCACAATTCCGAGAATTAACAGGAAGGCGAACAGCGACAGCATATTCAAACTGACACCTGTGATCGGCAACAGCCAAAAGGCGCCGAGGAAAGCCACAATAATGCCTACCGTAACCCACATAGCTAATGCTGGGCGCAAAAACAGCATCAGCATTACGAATACCAGCACAAAACCACTCAGTGCATTGGTGGTCAACAGGTTCATACGGCCTTCAAAAGCCTTGGAGAAATCGAACCAGATATCAAACTCCATTCCCGGCGGCAGCTGGGTCCGGGCTTCGGCCATAAAGACTTTGATGCGTTCTGCGGTACCGACTACGTCCAGAGGCTCCCCCTGGACCACCCTCAGGTTCATGGCCGGGTTACCGTTAAAGAGGATGACGTTGTTGTACTCTTCAAAGCCATCGCGCACAGTAGCCACATCCCGCAGCAGCAGTACAGAACCATCGGCACGGCTGACTACTGGGATACGCTCGAAGTCTTCAGCGCTATAGGCCTGGCCACGTGTCTGTACCTGGATGTCACCTCGATCCGAGCGCACCATACCTGCGGGCAAATCCAAAGAGGAGCGACGCACCGCGTCTGCGACATCGTTAAAGCTCAGGTTATAGCGGCGCAGGTCCAGCTCGGAAACTTCAATCGACAACTCATCCGGACGTTCACCCCAGATATCCACACTGCGCACACCGGGAATCAGGGTGAGTTTATCGCGTAAATCCAGGGCAGTTTCCTTAAGCTGTCTCTCGGAAACCGGACCGCCGATGGCGATCATCATCAGTTGGGTATCCCACTCCTGCATGCGGATTACCGGGCGCTCAATCCCTTCGGGGAAGGTGTTGATACTGTCTACCTGCACTTTGATATCGTTGAGCAGGCGCAGCTCGTCGTAACCGTCCACAGCTTGAATTTCAACTGAGGAGTGGCTGCGGCGGGAAGCAGAGTTAACCTCTTTAATCCCTTTAACTTCAGCGATAGCCTCTTCCACGCGCACAGTAACCTGCTGCTCTACTTCTGCAGGGCCGGCACCAGGGTAGGAAATCTCCACTTCGACAATACCCGGCTGGATTGCCGGGAACACTTCGCGGTCAATGCCGCTGATACCAAAAATACCGCCGATGATAATCATGATCATCAGCAAGTTAGCGGCCTTGCTGTTACGTACGAACCAGGGAATGATGCCGTTCATCAGTGGCCTCCCTGAGAAGCATTATTCGTCGCCGCAGTGTCGCTGACTGCTGTAGCCGATGCCTCAGGACTACTTTCCACACTATCGACCAACCCGGCCGGTTTCTCATTCAAAGGGTTGGCGGTCAGTGCCATACCTTCACGGGAGTACCCCAGGCTGGAGACCACCACGCGGTCGCCAGTGGCGATCTCCCCGCGCAGCCATACCTTGTCACCGATGCTTTGTAATAATTCCACCTCTTTGAAAATGAGTTTGCTCTCCTCATTCAATACCAGCAGGTGATCTCCTTCGTGCAGAGCCTGACGCGGTAATTCCACCACATCATCGAAAGTTTTACCGGCGATATCCGCCTCTACAAAGAGGCCATTCATCAGCGGCGCATCACCTTCATAGGGGTTCTGTACCTGGGCCACAGCAAAGATAAAACGACTATTGGGATCAATACTCGCTTCAGTGCGTACCAACTGCGCACGCCACTCGCGCTCGCGCCCGGCTACTACTGCCTGGAGCCGTACTTCAGGACCGTTTTCGATGGATCTACCTAGTGGCAAGTCGAGCAGGGCAAGCTGCTGGTCAGTCAAAGGCAAACGCACCTCGGCAATACCGGTGCTATGGATTTTTGCCAGCCTGGTACCCGGGGTGATGTACTGGCCCAGGTCCACATAGGTTTCGACTACGCGGCCGGCAAAAGGCGCTGTTACTGTTGTGCGCTTAAGGTCAAGTTTCGCTTGATCGCGATCCGCACCTGCAGCCGCCACTGCGGCTTCCGCGGCAGCCAGGTGGGGCTTGCGCAGGAACAGGGCATTGGCGGCCTCGCTACCCAAGTCGCGCCACTCGCGCTTGGCTTGTTTGGCACGACCCTGCTCCTGAGCCAGAGCAGACCTGGCATCAGCCAGCTGTGACTCGGCACGGGTCACTTTATAGGCGTAGTCAGCCTGCTCAAATTTGAGCAGGGGCTCCCCTGCGGCGAAGAAGCCACCAGGTACAAAGGCATCAGCCACACTTTCGATAACACCACCGACGCGGGCCACCACTTCAATTTCATGGCGGGCATGCACAGTGCCCTGGCTTGGTACTAACAGAGTCTGACGGCCCGGCTCCACATAGAGAACATCGGCAACTGGCGGCACAACGGCTTCTGGTGGTTTCTCTTCGGGTTTGGGTTTAAGGAGTACCACTGTAGCAATGGCAGCCGCCCCAATAACCAAAACGGTAAGTAATAGCTTGTTCTTGCTCGAAACTTTCACAGGTACCCTCTACCCCAATCTTGTGACCGAAACTGATCAAATTTTAATTAGCGCGCATTCTACAGGTGTTCGACGCGGCTAAGCGTGTATTTAGATGCAGGTTGCCGCAGGAGTTTGTGTCCTATCGCAAACCTTCCTCGCGACGCCTGGGTAACGCATAATGCCTAACCCAATTTACCGTTGCAGGAGAGGCAGCCGGGCCGCACAAAGCCAAGGAAACCGACAGGCTTGTTCCCGGTCAAACCCCGCTCCTAGAAGTACGAAATCCCCCGGAAAACGGATGTAAACATCAAATGCTGGATATCAACGTTCGCATCGCCGAAGAACTCAATGTACGCCCTCAACAGGTCACAGCCGCAGTATCCCTGCTCGATGAAGGTGCTACCGTGCCATTTATCGCCCGCTACCGGAAAGAGGTGACAGGGGCCCTGGACGACACCCAACTGCGCAACCTGGAAGACCGGCTGCGCTACTTGCGCGAACTGGAAGAGCGACGCGCAACGATCCTGAAAAGTATTGATGAGCAGGGCAAACTCTCACCGGAACTGGCACAACAGATCAACAGTGCCGATACCAAGAACCGCCTTGAGGACCTCTATCTCCCCTACAAACCCAAGCGCCGCACCAAAGGGCAAATCGCCATCGAAGCGGGCCTTGAGCCATTGGCTAACACGCTGATCAACGATCCCAGCCTAGACCCTGCGATAGAGGCGCAGCAATATCTCAACACCGATAACGAAGACACCTCCTTACAGGTGAAAGACATCAAGGCAGCTCTAGACGGAGCGAAGTTTATCCTGATGGAGCGTTTCGCCGAGGATGCCGAGCTGCTGGGCAGGCTGCGAGATTTCCTCAAACGCGATGGCCAGGTCAAATCCAAACTGCTGGACGGCAAAGAGGAAGAGGGAGCCAAATTCCGCGATTACTTTGAGTACGCTGAAGACTGGTCCAGGGTACCGTCCCACCGCGCCCTGGCCATCTTTCGCGGTCGCAACGAGGGTATCCTCGCCATCAGTGTGGGACTGCCGGAAGAAGAGGGAGCCTCTCCTACCTCCGGCCACCCCTGCGAAACCATGATCGCCAGACACTTCGATATCAGCGATGAAGGGCGCCCAGCGGACAAATGGCTTGGCGAAGTAGTGCGCTGGACCTGGCGTATCAAGCTACTCACTGCACTGGAAACCGACCTTCTGGGTGAGCTGCGGGAAAAAGCGGAAGAAGAAGCTATCAAGGTTTTCTCCCGCAACCTCAAAGACTTGTTACTGGCGGCACCTGCAGGACAAAAAGCTACTATCGGCCTGGATCCGGGCCTGCGCACAGGGGTCAAAGTAGCCGTGGTAGATGCCACTGGCAAGATACTGGATCACACTGCGATCTTCCCCAACCCACCACAAAATCGTCACCAGGAATCCGCTGCTGTCATCGCGGCACTGTGTAATAAATACAATGTGGGCCTGATTGCGATCGGCAACGGCACTGCCAGCCGTGAGACCGACAAGTTTGTCGGCGAGACCATTAAGCAATACAAGCTTGGCGCACAAAAGGTAGTGGTGAACGAAGCCGGTGCCTCCGTGTACTCCGCCTCCGAATTTGCCGCGCGGGAGTTCCCTGACCTGGACGTAACTATTCGCGGCGCTATCTCTATCGCCCGCCGTCTGCAGGACCCGCTGGCAGAACTGGTTAAAATCGAACCCAAATCCATTGGTGTTGGCCAATATCAACACGATGTGTCTCAGACACAGTTGGCGCGCTCCCTCGACGCTGTAGTGGAAGACTGTGTAAACGGTGTCGGTGCAGAGCTGAACTCCGCCTCAGCGCCACTGCTGGCCAAAGTTTCTGGCCTGACTGCCTCTATCGCCAGCAATATCGTCAGCTTCCGGGATCAGAACGGCGCCTTTAAAAACCGCAAGCAGCTGATGGAAGTACCGCGCCTGGGGCCCAAGGCCTTCGAACAAGCCGCTGGGTTCCTGCGGATTAATAACGGCGACAACCCTCTGGATAAATCCGGTGTACACCCGGAATCCTATATCGTGGTAAAACGTATTGCCGAGAAATGCGGTCGTGAAATCAACAGCCTGATCGGTGACTCCGCTTTCCTACGTCTCCTGAATCCAGCGGACTACACCGACGAAAAATTCGGGGTACCCACCGTTACCGACATCATCGCCGAACTGGAAAAACCCGGTCGTGACCCACGCCCGGAGTTCCGCACCGCCCGCTTTGAGGATGGCGTAGAAGAAATCAAAGACCTGCGTCCCTCCATGGTACTTGAGGGTACCGTTACCAATGTCACCAATTTCGGTGCCTTTGTGGATATCGGTGTGCATCAGGATGGCCTGGTACATATTTCCGCACTCTCAGAAAAGTTCGTCAAAGATCCCCATGACGTTGTAAAAGCCGGCGATATCGTAAAGGTGAAAGTAATGGAAGTGGACGTAGCGCGTAAGCGCATCGGCCTCTCCATGCGCCTCTCCGATGAACCAGGAGAACAGGGTAGTGGAGGTGTTAAAAAAGGTGACCAGCGGGAAAATCGCCAGGCCCAACGCTATGGCAAGCAACAGGGAAATCGCCCGCAGAAGGGAAGCCAAGGCAGTATGGGCGACCTTCTCTTGGCGGCAATGAAAAGTAAAAAATAGCAGAAAAATAAAAAAGGCGATTATTTAATCGCCTTTTTTCATCTCACAAAATCAAACTCATATTGACTAAATGTTCCTCGCAGAGAACTCTCTTGGAAGTTCACTATTGAATTGCAACATTTCTTCTTTAACAGGATGAATGAACTTCAACTCACTCGCATGCAATAATAACCTGGAAGCTGCAGCCACGGCCTCTTTATGAGCATAAAAGGGATCCCCCAATATCGGATGACCTATTGCCTGCATATGCACACGCAACTGATGCGACCGCCCAGTGATTGGCTTCAATCGAATCAAGCTGCAACTATTTGAATTGGAAATTTTTTCCCAGTGAGTTAAAGAAGGTTTACCAACTTCAAAATCCACAATCTGTCTCGGCCTGTTTGGCCAGTCACATATCAGCGGTAGATCTACTTCACCAATATCAGTTTCAGGTACGCCCCAAACTCGCGCGAAGTAGGTTTTGTCGACTTTACGTTTCTGGAAGAGTGTACTGAGCGCTCTGTGTACCTCTGGGCTGCGAGCCATCACTACCAGTCCTGAAGTATCCATATCTAAACGATGTACGATCAAAGCTTCCGGGTAGTGCTCCTGTACCCGGCTGGCCAAGCTATCCTTATGGGCAGGATCGCGGCCAGGCACACACAGAAGTCCACTCGGCTTATCCAATACCAACAGGGAGGGGTCCTTGTAAACTACAGTAAAATAGGGTTCAGTAGAAGGACAATATTTACGCATTTATAAACTCTCAGAATATGCTGACTGATATCGTCCCTTCTCTGTAAACCGGAAATATTTTTAACTACCCCAGCCAGAAAACTATTTTCTTACTTTTCTAAGCCCAGGGACTGAAGGATATATGCTGAGGCATCGGTCTTATTCATTGTGTAAAAATGTAATCCTGGCGCACCACCTTCCAGAAGCGTTTCACATAGATCCGTAACCAGTTCGAGACCCAACTTGCGAATATCCTCCGGATTCCGGTAACTCTCCATACGCTTTTTCAACCAGCGCGGTATTTCTGCACCACAATTACGGGAGAAACGCACCAAATTATCAAAATTGAGAATAGGCATTATACCGGGATAAATCGGTGCATCTATTCCTGCTTTTTCACATTGATCTATAAAATAAAAATAGGAATCCGGGTTATAAAAATATTGCGTTAAAGCACTATTGGCTCCTGCCTCGAATTTACCCTTTAAATAGCGTATATCATCATCATAGCTATTGGATTCCGGGTGTATTTCCGGGTAGGCGGCAACTTCCAGATGGAAAAGATTGCCTGTATGGCGGCGGATAAACGCCACCAATTCATTCGCATAGACCAGCTGCGCTACGGCCCCCATACCAGAAGGCATATCGCCTCTCAGGGCCACGATACGATTTACACCCGCCTCTTTATATGTATTTAATAAATTGAGGATTGTTTCTTCTTTATCACCACCAAAAGAGAGATGGGGCGCAATAGAAATGCCGTCACGACGCATATTGGTAACAATATTCGAGGTCGTCTCACGGGTAGTGCCGCCTGCGCCATAGGTGACAGAAAAAAACTCTGGATTAAATACCTGTAAAGCCTCGCGGGTTTTATGCAGTTTTGCGCGACCTTCGGGGGTTTTGGGTGGGAAAAACTCGAAACTGATGCGAATGGGATTTTTCATTATATTTTCCAGGCCCTCCGAAATTCAGGTGCCGGCATAGCCGACACCTTTTTAAAGGGAATTAGTATTTATAACTTTCTGGTTTGAACGGACCGTCCACAGAAACACCGATATATTTAGCCTGCTCTTCAGTCATTCGGGTAATCACACCACTAAAGCCTTCTACCATATAGCGGGCCACTTCTTCATCGAGGCGCTTGGGCAGCACTTTTACGTATAAAGCAGATACCTTTTGATCCCCGGGCAAATCAGCGAACTTCTCGTCAAACAGGTGGATCTGTGCAAGGACCTGGTTGGCAAAAGAGCCATCCATAATACGGCTGGGGTGACCCGTGGCATTGCCCAGGTTTACCAGACGCCCTTCAGACAGCAGTAGCAGGTGATCATTGGTTTCGCTATTACGTACCACTTTATGCACCTGTGGCTTCACTTCCTGCCATTCCCAGTTCTCACGCATAAAGGCGGTATCAATTTCATTGTCGAAGTGACCAATATTGGATACCACAGCACCACTTTTCAGAGCTGAGAGCATATGTGCATCGCACACATTGGCATTGCCGGTAGTAGTCACAATTAGGTCAGTATTGGCTAACAACGCCTTATTGATACCTTCCGTAGTACCGGTATTGATACCGTTAATGTAAGGGGATACCAGTTCAAAGCCGTCCATACAGGCTTGCATGGCACAGATAGGGTCAACCTCGGATACTTTTACAATCATGCCTTCCTGACGCAGTGAAGCAGCGGAACCTTTACCCACATCACCGTAACCGATTACCAGTGCTTTCTTACCAGCCAACAGGTGATCGGTGGCACGCTTGATGGCATCGTTCAGGCTGTGACGACAACCATATTTATTGTCGTTCTTACTCTTGGTAACAGCATCATTAACGTTGATCGCAGGCACCTTCAAGGCGCCTTCACGCAGCATGTCCTGCAAGCGATGTACACCGGTAGTGGTTTCTTCGCTG
The DNA here is from genome assembly GCF_007183175.1 of Microbulbifer sp. GL-2. Classification (NCBI taxonomy): domain Bacteria; kingdom Pseudomonadati; phylum Pseudomonadota; class Gammaproteobacteria; order Cellvibrionales; family Microbulbiferaceae; genus Microbulbifer; species Microbulbifer sp. GL-2. The sequence goes on along the minus strand of NZ_AP019807.1, from coordinate 1,707,440 downwards.
ATACCGTGGCAATTATCAAGAATAGAGGAATATTTGCGGTGCAACAGTTCGGTAAGATCACCGCCGTCATCGAGAATCATATTCGGCTGCCAGCCGGCAACATCGGCACCGACGGTGCGCTCCAGGCACCATTCGTACTCTTCCTCAGTTTCACCTTTCCAGGCAAATACCGGGATACCACTTGCGGCTATAGCTGCGGCAGCGTGGTCCTGAGTGGAGAAAATATTACAGGAAGACCAGCGTACTTCAGCACCCAGGGCGACCAGGGTCTCAATCAAAACCGCAGTCTGGATGGTCATATGGATACAACCCATGATACGCGCACCGGCGAGTGGTTGTTCCGCGCGATATTTTTCCCGCAGGGTCATCAGCGCCGGCATTTCGCCTTCGGCAATCTCGATTTCGCGACGGCCCCACTCGGCCAGGGAAATATCCGCGATTTTAAAATCTTTAAATTCGGTGCTCATCTGGTTCATGTTCTTTCAGGTCCAATAAAATTGTTAATACTTTTGAGCATATCGCCCTTAGTGGAATGGCCACTAATCCAGAATTTTTTAGCCACTGTTTTATAAACGGATTACAGTCCGGCCTGAGTGCGCAGGGCATCTACCTTGTCAGTTTTCTCCCAAGGGAAGGCGGTAAAGGTTTCGCTGCGCTCCTGTCCATTACTGTCCACCCAGTTGTAGGTATGAGTGAAAGGGTCGCGACCAAAGTGACCATAAGCTGCTGTCAACTGATACATGGGGTGCAACAAGTCAAGGGACCTGGAAATAGCGAAGGGGCGCAGATCGAAATTCTCACGTACCAGCTCTACAAGCTTTTCTTCCGGAATATTACCGGTGCCAAAAGTATTGATAGCAACGGAGGTGGGCTCGGCCACGCCTATGGCGTAGGAAACCTGGATCTCACAGCGCTTGGCCAAGCCGGCGGCAACAATATTCTTGGCCACATAGCGACCGGCGTAGGCTGCAGAGCGATCTACCTTGGAGGGGTCCTTGCCAGAGAAAGCACCTCCTCCATGACGTGCAGAACCGCCATAGGTATCCACAATAATTTTACGCCCGGTTAAACCACAATCGCCTACAGGACCGCCAATGACAAAATTGCCGGTTGGGTTGATATGGAACTTGGTGTCTTTATGCAGCCACTCTAGCGGCAGGGTATGGTGCACGATCAACTCCATTACGGCCTCGCGCAGATCGGACTGACTGACATCCGGGTTGTGCTGGGTGGAAAGCACCACGGCATCAATCGCACAGGGGCGGCCCTGTTCGTCATAGCGGAAAGTCAGCTGACTCTTGGCATCCGGGCGCAGCCAGGGCAACAGGCCAGACTTGCGCGCTTCCGCCTGACGCTCCACCAGGCGGTGAGAGTAATAGATCGGCGCCGGCATAAAGGTCGGGGTTTCATTGGTGGCGTAGCCAAACATCAGCCCCTGGTCACCAGCACCCTGATCTTCCGGCTTGGCGCGGTCAACGCCTTGGGCGATGTCCACAGACTGCTTGCCGATCACATTGATCACACCGCAGGTCTCGCCGTCGTAACCCACATCGGAAGAGGTGTAGCCGATATCGGTAATCACCTTGCGCACCAGCTCTTCAAGATCCACCCAGGCAGAGGTGGAGATCTCACCGGCAATTACCGCAATCCCGGTTTTCACTAAAGTTTCACAGGCAACGCGGGCCTGCTTGTCCCGAGCCAGTAAAGCATCCAGTACCGCGTCGGAAATCTGATCGGCAATCTTATCCGGATGTCCTTCGGACACGGATTCTGATGTAAACAATCTGTATTCACTCATGTGAGAGTCTCCATTTATTCCGCCGCGGGCGGTTAGCAAAATTCTTGTTCTGACAATACGTAGACATTGTCGTCAGGGTTTAACAAATTCTCGTATCTGGATCTGGAAGCCATTGCGTAGGGCGCTGTAAACACTGCGCCCATCATTCAGGCCGGCACTCTGTGCCCAATCACTCAATTGCTCCGGTGCAAAGCCCAACCACAGGTCACCACAGGCTTCCCTGGCCCAGTCCTGACCGTGCTCCTGTAGCTCAGCCACCAGCAACTGGCCACCACTTTTTAATGCGCTTTGCAGGTCGCGGAAAATCTGTGCCGGGTCCGGGGTGTGATGTAACACCATGTTTACCACGATGGTATCCGCACTGGCCGGACGTGCTGCCGCTGCGCGCGTATCACTGCAGACAAACTCAATATTGTTAAGCCCCTGTTCATCGGCGAAAGCCTGCGCGCGCTCTAGCATGGCCGATGACAGGTCAAGGGCCGTAATCGTGCCGAAACGTAGTGATAATTCCTGTAGGAACTCGCCTTCTCCGGGGCCCACCTCCATCGCATGGCGTCCCGACTTGAGCAGCTGTGCCACCTGGGGACCATACACGCTATAGCTAGCGATCAGCTCTTGTTGCTCGCGGAAGCGGTTACCGTAGTCGGCAAAGAAACGGCGAGAAGCTTCGGCGCGCTCCTCAGAAACTCGCTCCACCGATTGGGCGCGCTCTGGAGACAAAGGTAGTAGGTCGAGATTCGCAAACAATTGTTCAAGAAGTGGAGTGCCTCCCGTACGCCGATAAAAGATGTTGTTGCCTTCCCGCCGTTTACTCACCAGCCCAGCCTGGGCGAGTACCTTCAAGTGATGACTCAAGGCGGGTTGGCGCAGGTCAAAAATACGGCACATCTCCAGAACGCTGTAGGAGTCCTGGCTGAGCAGGCGCAAGATCTCAAGCCGCAGGGGATCTCCTGCGGCCTTCAGGGTCCCCGCCAACTGCGGTATTTCCGCACCAGGGCTGGGTTCAGGGGTGGGCTGGGATTCAGACATGCGGACGAGTCTAGCAGTCGCCGGGGACTATATCAAAATATATTGATATAGCTTTATAAAATTATTTTGATGTAGATAACAATAAGCTGCTTAGAGGTACCCACCCGGAAAATTGCTGCTGTACTTAGTGGCAATTTTTCCAGCAAGCCTTTGCGTGGGGCAGGTCTTTACGGGAAAATACGCCCCCATTTTGTCGTCGCGGGAAAATGCCTATAGAGCGGCACCGCGGTCTATCCGAAAACCAGAGAGCTCTTCCTATGTCTTCTACCCCCTCTCGCACAGACATGGCCAATGCCATTCGCGCCCTGTCCATGGATGCGGTTCAGAAAGCCAACAGCGGCCACCCAGGTGCGCCTATGGGTATGGCGGATATCGCCGAAGTCTTATGGAATGACTACCTGAAGCACAACCCAGCCAACCCGGAGTGGGCCGACCGCGACCGCTTTGTGCTCTCCAACGGCCATGGCTCCATGCTGCTGTATTCACTGCTGCACCTGTCCGGCTACGACCTGCCGATCGAGGAGCTGAAGAACTTCCGCCAAATGCACTCCAAAACCCCGGGCCACCCGGAGTACGGTTATGCGCCCGGCGTTGAAACCACCACCGGCCCCCTCGGCCAGGGCATTACCAATGCCGTCGGCATGGCGCTGGCAGAGAAAGTACTGGCAGCCCAATTCAATCGCCCCGGTTATGAGCTGGTCGACCACCATACCTATGTATTTTTGGGTGATGGCTGCTTGATGGAAGGTGTCTCCCACGAGGCCTGTTCCCTGGCCGGCACTTTAGGCCTGGGCAAGCTGGTTGCCTTCTATGACGACAACGGTATCTCCATCGACGGCGAAGTCGAGGGCTGGTTTACCGACGACACACCCAAGCGTTTCGAGTCCTATGGCTGGCATGTAATCCCCAATGTAGATGGCCATGACGCAGTTGCCATCAAGGCCGCCATTGAAGAAGCCCGTTCAGTTACCGACAAACCCACCATTATCTGCTGTAAAACAGTGATCGGTTTCGGCTCCCCCAACAAGCAAGGCCGCGAAGAGTGCCACGGCGCACCTCTGGGTGATGACGAAATCGCCCTGGTACGCGAGACCATCGGCTGGTCCCATGCACCTTTCGAAATTCCCGAAGATATCTATGCCGGCTGGGACGGAAAAGCCAAGGGCGAAGCCCAGGAAGATGAGTGGAAAGATATCCTGGCCGACTACCGCGAAGAGTTCCCAGAATTGGCAGCCGAGTTCGAACGCCGCATGAGTGGTGAACTACCAGCAGATTTCCTGGTGAAAGCCGATGAGTACATTAAGCAATGCCAGGAAGACGCACAGAAAATTGCCTCGCGCAAGGCGAGCCAGAATGCACTGAATGCTTACGGTCCGCTGCTGCCTGAAATTCTCGGCGGCTCTGCCGACCTGGCCGGTTCCAACCTCACAATCTGGTCTGGCTCCAAGGGCGTGAGCGCTGAAGATGCCTCCGGCAACTACATCTACTACGGTGTCCGCGAGTTCGGCATGAGCGCCATGATGAACGGCATCGCCCTGCACGGTGGTTTCGTACCTTACGGTGCAACCTTCCTGATGTTTATGGAATATGCACGCAACGCCGTACGTATGGCCGCGCTGATGAAGCAGCGTGTCATTTTCGTCTACACCCATGATTCCATCGGCCTTGGCGAAGACGGTCCCACCCATCAACCGGTTGAACAGCTCAGCGCCCTACGTTCAACTCCGAACCTGCACACTTGGCGCCCCTGCGATGCCACTGAATCCGCTGTGAGCTGGAAGATGGCTATCGCACGAAAAAACGGCCCCAGCACCTTGGTATTCAGCCGTCAGGGCCTGGCGCCACAGAAGCGCGACGCCGCACAGCTGGCACAGATCGAAAAAGGTGGCTATGTGCTGTCCGACTGTGACGGCTCCCCGGAAGCGATCATTATTGCTACCGGTTCTGAGGTAGAGCTGGCTATGGCCGCTCAAGAGAAACTCGCTGGAAAGAAAGTTCGCGTAGTCTCCATGCCCTGCCCCGAAGCCTTTATGGAACAGGATGAGTCCTACCGCGAGTCTGTACTGCCCTCTGCTGTACGCGCACGGGTGGCGGTGGAAGCCAGCCATAAAGACTACTGGTACAAGTTCGTCGGCTTTGACGGCGATATTGTGGGCATGAGCACCTTCGGTGAGTCCGCTCCCGGTGGCGAACTGATGCAACACTTTGGCTTCACCGTAGAAAACGTGGCCGAAACCGTTGAGAAGCTGTTGAAGTAATTTCATGCTTTAGCTGAGTGCTTCCCGTGGTTTTGTACTGCGGGAGCATTCAGCATATTTCAAAACTCATACCCGGCTGCACTTCTATGACAACCCGACTCGCAATCAATGGCTATGGTCGCATCGGCCGCTCTGTTCTGCGCTCCCTTTACGAATCCAGCGCCCGCGATACCTTGCAGATTGTCGCCATTAATGAGTTGGCAGACTGCGCCACTATTGGGCACCTGACAAAGTACGATTCCGTACATGGGCGTTTCGCTGGTGAAGTCTCTGTAGAAAATGACACACTGGTGGTCAATGGTGATCGCATTGCGGTGACACATCACGAACAGCTCGAAGACCTAAATTGGAAGCAGGAAAAAATCGATATCGTTCTCGAGTGTACTGGCAGCTTTAAGGAACGTAAACACGCCGAGATGCATTTAGCAGCAGGGGCAAAAAAAGTTTTATTTTCCCAGCCCGCCAGCCGCGATGTAGATGCCACCATTGTTTATGGTGTTAACGATCACACTTTAAATGGCAGCGAGGCAATAATATCTGCTGCCTCCTGTACCACCAATTGCTGTGTGCCAGTGATCGCGGCACTGGACCAAGCATTTGGTATTGAGGCTGGAGTTCTAACCACTATTCACTCCGCCATGAACGATCAGCCAGTAAGCGATGCATACCACCACACCGATTTAAGAAAAACACGCTCCGCTGTTACTTCAATTATTCCTGTCGACACCGCTCTGGCCCGAGGTATCGAACGTATATTGCCGCATTTATATGGAAAATTTGAAGCCCAGGCCATGCGCGTACCCACGGTTAATGTCTCCGCTATTGATCTGTCTGTGCAATTACATAAAAGTGTGAGCCAGAGTGAAATCAATGCCTTATTGAAGTCCACAGCCGCGACAGAGTTTAAGGGCGTACTCGGCTTCACCGAAGAACCCCTCGCCTCCTGTGACTTTAATCACGACCCACGCTCAGGGATTATCGATGCCAGCCAGACACGGGTTGCCGGTGGTAAATTAGTGAAGATTTTAATCTGGTTTGATAATGAGTGGGGGTTTGCTAATCGGATGTTGGACGTAACCAAAATTATTTAGCACAACTGCAGGAGAGTTTTTAAAAAACGTCACCAAAAAGTTAGTAAGCTCTCAGAAAAGCACTGATTTATGCTGTTAAACCGGCTATAGCAAGTTGCGCTCAAAGCAGATATTAGATATTTTTTACGCTAAAATATCTCTTCAGCCACTACAAACTATTTTTTGGCATTCTCATTTATAAAAAGATCTTATTATTCGGCCACTCCTTATTGTAGTAAAACCCTCAATATTGGCCACCAACTTCAAAATAAAATTTATTCACTAATCCACCTGATTAAATTAAAGATATTTCGCAAGAAGTTTCTTCACTAATGAACGCAATTCACCTAAAATAATTCAGGTCGATCTATTGAAAAAAATGCGCAATAGCGGCACTATCGTGCCGCCTCCTTAAATTAACACCAACATTATAAGATATTTACTTAATACTTGGGAAAATAACGGGCCTTTCACTAACTTTATACATAAATGAATTATATATATGACCACTAGAAAAGATGTCACTCGTCAGATCTGATAAACCAGGAAGTTCTTGACGTTTTCCACTTACAAAGAACTTCAATTCCTTTCTCATCCAGAACAACTGCTGCTCTTTTGAGATATGTGAAAGATCCCACTCTCTTTCATTAACAAGTAAACACTCTGTGTTAAATTGTGTGTCCCATTCATTTGGTATACAACTCCCGCCTTGTATTTTCTGGTAAACCCTAATAAGTAAATTTCCATCACCAGAAAACTTCCAAAGCCCCTTATAAATATCAAACTCTTCAGCCTCTAACTTTCCATCAAAATTTGAATCGAAAGTGCTTATTCGATTTACTGTACCATTAGAATTTATCTCAAACCAAGAGTGAACTAGTGGTTGCGTAAAGTGCTGTCTAAACTGATAAATTCCCTCTACTGAATTTTCTTGCCAAGAATCTAAATTTTGGGTCAACACAGTATCAAAATCTATTATCTGTCCTCTCTCTGACTCCTCCAAAACAAAGGTTAATTTTTTTTCATTATATATATAGTCCAGAAAGATATAGGTAAACTTACTTCCAGTAGAGGCATCCACAACTATTTTTTTATCATCTTCTAGGCGCCATAATCCTGATACCGTAGTGTTTACCCTTTTCCCATCACCCTCAATTCCAGGAATCGATATATTGACAGTTCCCCCAATCCCAAACTCTCCGGTAAAGCTCATATCTAGAACGTTTACTGAAAACCAGGGGGAAACTTCCACTACTGGATTTACAATTTCCCCGGCCATAGCTGGTATTGGAAAACTATACTCTTGCTCTAGCTTCAATGATTCAGAAATTTTTATTGTTCTTGATGAGCGAATTGCTGTTTCTGCATAAATTTCACTTTTCAAATCAAGATCAGTATCTTTTTCATCAGGAGAAATATCATATTCATCAACATTTAAAATAATTGATGAAATAACATCACCATCCATCAGCCACACTAAACTATTAATTAAGATATGGTTTTCTACATAATGGGAATCAAAAGCACTTACATACCTTATTAAATCTGCACCTTCAAAAATAATGCCCTCGTCAATCTGCGACCATGTAAAATTAGCATGATCAACTTCCCCATTAACTTCACCAGTCCCATCAGGATGTAAGACAAGCCTCATTCGCAAAAACGGGAGGTAATAAGTGTCTGCTATTGGTAAATTGACATTAGATGTGTACCCAACCAAATTACCATTCCTGATCATATCTGATTGCATTTCTTGAAATAAATCCGGCAATCTTTTTTTTGTGTTATATACAAAAAGAGAGATTGCAGATTCACTTTCTGCTAATTCATATACATGGTTAAAACCATCCGGAAGAAAAAGACCAACATCTTCCATTATATTTTTATTATCGGCAAAAAGCTTAATAGAAGTAGCCACATCAAAAACTATTGAAGCATCAAGTTGTTTTAGAGAAAAAATTAACTCTGAATCGGATTTTATTTCCCCTTTATTTCTGCCTTTAAGATGTGCGGAAAGGGCTGTAGAAATACTTGTGATATTTACTTCATTCATTTCAGAGTGCACTAGGACCTGATCTTCGCCAGCTCTTTGTAACAACTTTTCCATGGAACCAAGGTTACTGAAATATTTTACTTGGCTTATACCAGGGAAAATCGCTTCAGCACTTATAAAATTGTCTATTTTAGATTCATTAACCTCTATATAAATAGAATAATTCCCTAATGAATCAACATCACCATGGAATTCAGTATCACCTACATGGAATTTTACTTCAACGCCTGTATAGCTTGCGGTCTCCACATAACCTTGGATAGTTAAGCTCACGGTATTTTCTGGCTGCTCACCACTATCAGGGACTTTATCACTATCTTTTGACGAGCTTCCACCTCCCCCACTGCATGCGGATAGGAGTAAAATACAACCAAGTAGTAAAAATCTGGATAGGAACTTACGGTACATCATACTATTCATTTTAAGAATTGGGTTACAGAAGGTATTGGGAGAGTGACTATAAAGGAACAGTTAAAATCAGACTAGGATATATAAACATAGAACCATATTAAACAACCAGACTTTTGATATTGGCTGTCACAATACACAAACACACAGAGTGTCATCAAAAGACTATTTGTGTAGCGTAACCAAAGAAATCTAATTTTTTATTCAGTAGATTATTTTATATTGATCGTAAATTATTTGAAAAATAAGTATTCAATAAAAGTAAATATTGCTCAACACTTTCCATACACCTCTTTCCTTCAGTAAAATTTTCTTGGTTTCTCCCCAAGTGTGTTCGGCGATATTCTTCCCCCAGCTTGTATAACCTCGCTTCACGATCCACCTTATCCAAATCTCCCAACCTCTGTGCCGCATTATAAAAGACCTCCCAGTCACTACTTTCTATATACAACTGCTTGAAAGCGGGAACTTGGGATTCATATTCAGCGGCCAAGGCTAAAGTGGCATTGTTAGCTTTTTCTATATACGCCTGGTAGCGCGCTGGATTGGGCCAACTTACGGATATTTTCCGATAGCACTGGCGCAGACGTGAAAGCACTAAATTTTTTTGTTCGAGCTTAAAACTATCCGGTTCAAGGGATTTATAAATGGGTTCGAGCTGCTTGCGCGCCATGTTCATCAGTTGACGTACGGCCATAGTCTCGACGCGGGCCTGGGTGGCAGAACCGGTCAGGCCTTGGCTGCTTAACCAATCCGGCAGGGCGATTTCTGAAACAGCTGTTGCGAAACTTTCATTAAACTGGGTATCGCCGGAAATATATACCCGTCTATGCGCCAGCTCATGGAATAACAATCCGGCGAGGCGCTCAGGTGGCCAATTTACAAAGCTGGAGAGGATAGGGTCATCAAACCAACCCAAAGTACTGTATGCGGGCACTGGCCCTAGATAGGTGTCATAGCCCTGCGCGCGCAAACTATTGGCTTTGGCGATAGCGGCAGACTTGCGGAAATAGCCCCGATAGCTGGCGCAACCGGCAACTGGATAGCACCAGCGCTTTGGCGTTAGGGAAAACTCCGGAGCAGCTAACACATTCCAGATGGGATATTGCTCTTCCAGCTGTACGTATGAACTGTAGGCCTTGCCTACCGGCAAGCTCAGCAGCTGGGCAGCATAGGCCCGTATCTCCTGCACTAACATTAACTGTCGACGTAGTTTCTCACCAGTGCCAGGCTCCTGTACCACTTTTTCAATAGGCTGCCGCGCAGAAAGAATCCGCCACTGACCAGCTGCGGCTTGGGCGTAGTACCCAACCGTCTCGCAGCCACTGAGGAATAGTGTGGTGACTAGCAGCCAAATATGCTTCTTATTTGGGCTTATTACAGTCTTCAAGGCTCCAATGCTGATATACACTTTTGTCCTATTTTCCTTTTCATGGAATGGCGCGCCCGTGAATGTACCCAGTCTCCGCCACAAGCTTCAATGGGTTATAGCATGTTGCCAGTTAGCGCAATTTTGATGGTATTTGCCCTGGCTTTTACCGCCATTGCTTGGTTGCGGCTCCTGTGTGTTTGCTTTTCCGATGGAGCCTTCGCAGGATTCCTCGCTCTGTTTCTACCACCACTGGCACTGTTTTTACTCCTGCCTCGCTGGCGTGAGGAAAAGGAGTTATACCAGCTACTTGGCGCCGCAATAGCCTGCCTGACTTTAGGAGTGGCATTTCAGTGACCCTCTAAGGGGTTAACTAAACTCCGCTTGATTTAAGTCAAGTGTCTTGTTTTTCAGCTCCATAAACTGCATAGCTGAAGCATTGACGTACAGGAGAGAGAGATGGATGCCTTGATTGACCTATTTACCAGCTTTTCTGGCTTGCTCAGCCTGGCCGTAATCGGGTTTATTTTCCTGATGGCATTCTATTTTTATCGCCTGATTCGCAACAATGTGGAAAAGGCGGTGGCAGAGCAGGAAAGGAAAAAACAGATGGCAACTTCCCAAGGGAACAAGCCAGCTGGGGCTGCTGTGTCCCGCTGAGGTCCAGGATCTCAGGGTTATTATATTTAAGCCGTGCAGTGTTTCGGCTATTAGGCGGTTTAACGGGGCATACTTCAGGGTAAGCTCTGAAAAATCGTCAGTTTTCCGAGCTGACCGCCCAGTTTTTGTCGCGATGGGGGCTTGCTAGTAGTGGCACAAAAACCGGGGTCGATCAGCTTATTCTTGCATGGAACGCAGACTGCCCATATCTCCGCATAACTCTTGTATTGAGAGCACAGGGTTACAGTTGGAAACAGGGCAGGTAAAACAACAGGGCTATTGCCCCGGTGGTTTCGACTGCTGGGGCATTTTACGGCTCAGAGCTTTGCTTTTTACTCTACGCAGCCACAACAAGGCTATTCTGCCTGCTCTTTATTGGACCCCCTTTTTATCCAACGTCCAAATAAAATACCCACCTCAAACAACAACCACATGGGTAAAGCCAGCAGTGACTGGGAAATAACATCCGGTGGTGTAAGCAGCATACCAATAAGGAAGCATCCCACAATGACATAGGGTCGCTTACTTGCCAGGGTTTTAGCATCCACCGCGCCACTCCAGATCAGCAGCACTGTGGCGATAGGAATTTCAAAGGCGAAACCAAAAGCAAAGAACAGCTTCAGCACCAGATCCAGATAGCTGCGCATATCCGGCATCACCTTGATGTCTTCGTGGGCCGTGCCGACAAAAAAATCAAAAAGGATGGGGAATACCACAAAATAAGCGAAAGCAACTCCCGCGTAAAAAAGAAAAACGCTGGTGATCAGAATCGGTACTGCAATACGTTTTTCATTTTTATACAAACCTGGGGCGATAAATGCCCAAGCCTGGTACAGCACGAAAGGAATTGCGATAAAGAAAGATACTATAAACGTGGTTTTAAACGGGGTGAGGAAAGTCGATGTAACCTCAGTGGCAATCATCCCCGCATCTCCTACTAATCTCTCCTGCAGGGGATTGGCAATAAAATTGTAGATGTCCGAGGCAAAAGGCACGAGGCAGGCGAAAAAAACCACAACAACCAGCAGGGTGCGTAGCAGGCGATCGCGTAACTCAATCAGGTGATCAATAAACGGCTGGTGACTGTCTTTTGCTTGATCGCTCATGGCTGCTTATCTTTTTCTTGTTGCGATACTTTTTCTTCTTCATCCAGTTCGACGTTTTCCGGGTGGTCGGGGTTTATCTCCGGGTCGCCGAAATCATGCCAGTGTTCGGGATACTCGGGATCTTGCAACTCCTCCACGCTTTCATCCTGTTCCGGTAAGTAATCCTCTTTTTCCGCACGAGGATGTTTCGCGGCCTCAGGGTGTTCTGGTGACGCTTTTCCTTCCGGTTCTTTAGCCACAGCTTCTTCGCTAGGCAAATTTACAGAGGTTTTTTCCTCTGTCACTTTCTGTATGGACTCGTTCACCTCCCGGTTGGCCTCAGTAAAGGTGCGCTCCATTTCCCGGCGACTCTCCTCAATCTCTTTCAGGATTCGCTCATTATGTAATTCCCGACGAATATCATCTGCGCCCACTTCCTTTTCCAGCTCCTCGCGGGCGCTGTGCAAAGTACGCTTTAAGCCGGACCACCAACGCGCTGTGGTACGGATGGCATCGGGCAGGCGCTCGGGCCCGACTACGAGCAGGCCCACAACAGCGACCAATAGCAGTTCAAAAAAGCCAATATCAAACACGGAGCATTACTCGCGTTAACGGTTGCCGAATTACTTGTCTTGGGATTGCTTATCTTTTTCCTTGGCGGTACTGCCCTGCTCAGGCTTTTCATCCTCATCGTGCTGCAGGCGCTCGGGATCTTTATCCTCGCCAGCTTCCTTATCTTTTTCTTTATCCTTGTTCTCATCCTTGATCGCCTTACGGAAGCCCTTAATGGCCCCACCGAGATCACCACCAAGGTTCTTCAAGCGCTTGGTGCCGAACAGCAGAAGGACAATGACCAGAATAATCAACAGTTGCCAGATGCTAATTCCACCGAATCCCATAATTGTCTCCATGTCATTTAATGCGATAGCCGGACGCTGCGCGCTCACCGGCCATCAGGGGTAAATGTAATTCACTGGAAACCCTTCTCAACACCAAGGGCCTCCAGATAATCTATCCAATCTTCTCAGTGCTCCTTGGAGCGCGCCGCCTTTTCCTCGTGTCCTGAAAGGCCGAAACGTCGGGCCAGTTCGTGAAGCACATCCTGCGAATCCGCACCCAGGTGTGAAAGCATTACCAACGAGTGGAACCACAGATCCGCCGTTTCAGCGATCATATCCTTATTGTCACCGCTGGACTGTGCATCTTTCGCAGCGAGGATAGTTTCTGTAGCTTCTTCGCCAACCTTTTCCAGGATTTTATTCAAGCCCTTCTTATGCAAACTGGCCACATAGGACTTATCCGCATCAGATACGTGCTTGCGGCTTTCCAATACGGCGTCAAGTTGCTGCAACAGGTCGCTCATAGTCTGGAACTCACTTATAGATGGCTTCTGGATCTTGAATCACAGGCTGGTTCACCTGCCATTCATCGTCCTGCAAGAGGTTGTAAAAGCAGCTACTGCGTCCAGTGTGGCAGGCAATACCACCCTCCTGTTCCACTAATACCAGTACCGTATCCCCATCACAATCCAGGCGTATCTCGCGTACTTTTTGCAGGAAACCGGAGGACTCCCCCTTGCGCCACAGGTTTTTGCGCGAGCGCGACCAGTAAACCGCATAGCCCTCACTGGCGGTAAGGGCCAGGGATTCGCGGTTCATCCACGCCATCATCAACACCCGCCCACTTTTAAAGTCCTGGGCAATGGCGGGCACCAACCCATCACTGTTCCAGCTGACCTGATCGAGGAAACCGGTTGTCGCTTTTGCTTGAGTCAATGTCCCTTCCTTCAGAATTCCAAGTGTAGGCTGGCCCGATACCAGCGAAGTCCGGTAAGCCTGAACTTAAGGCCAGAGCAGCAATACCAGAGCCGCAATACCCAGAGTCCAGCCCGAGGGCGACAATTGCTCCAACCACTGGGGCTTGCTCAGGGCCAGGGCACCCGCAGCGAGCAGTACTCCACCTACTCGGCGCAGGTACTGCCAGCGCCCACGGCGCTGGCCACTCGCCAATTTCTCACCAATATTTTCCAACTGCGGCGCCAGTTCCCGCGACTGTTCAAGTGCCGAGTAAACAAGCTGTGGCATCTGTGGAAACTTCTCCAGCCACTCGGGCCCGTAGCGCTTTATCTCACCCACAATAGTTTTCGGATGAATACGATCACGCATCCAACGCTCCAAAAATGGATGAGCAGTCTTCCACAGATCCAGCTGCGGATAAAGCTGCCGGCCCAGTCCCTCGATATTCAGCAGAGTTTTTTGCAACAATACCAGTTGAGGTTGTACCGCCATATCGAAGCGGCGCGCGGTCTGGAACAAGCTGATCAGCACCCGCGCAAAGGAGATCTCCCCCAGCGGTTTCTCAAAAATAGGTTCACACACGGCGCGAATTGCCGCTTCAAAAGTATTCACCGGCGTGTCGGGCCGCACCCAGCCGCTCTGCACATGTAACTCAGCCACCATACGATAATCGCGACGGAACATAGCGAGCAGGTTACGCGCCAGGTAGTACTGGTCCTCCCGCGACAAGCTGCCGACAATTGCGGTGTCGATCGCAATATACTTCGGGCGCTCTGGGTGCTCGCGGGATACAAAAATGTTGCCTGGGTGCATGTCCGCGTGGAAGAAATTGTATTCGAACACCTGCTTGAAAAAGATTTCTACGCCGCGTTCGGCGAGCAGCTGCATATTGGTGTCCTGCTTGCGCAGCTGCGCCAGGTCTGTAACCGGGATACCATCGATCCGCTCAAGCACCAGCACATTCTCACGCGTATATTCCCAATGCACCTCGGGGATATACAACAGAGGCGAATTATTGAAATTGCGCCGCAGCTGGGTGCCATTAGCAGCCTCTCGCACCAGGTCCAACTCCCCCTCAATGGTGTGGCGGTAATCCTCCACCACCTCAATTGGGCGCAGCCGACGCCCATCCGGTACGAAACGCTCGATACCGCGGGCAATCACCCCCAACAGGCGCAAATCCTCCTGAATTACTTCGCCAATACCCGGGCGCAATACCTTCACCACTACCGATTCACCGGTGGTGAGTACTGCGGCATGGACCTGTGCCACCGAAGCTGCCGCTAAGGGCTCACGCTCAAAGCTGGCAAAGACTTCATCGACACTCGCTTCCAGCGCCGCCTCAATCATCGCGGTACACTGGTCGCTGGGGAAGGGGGGCACCTTATCCTGCAGGTAATCAAGTTGCTCAACGATATCCGGTGGTAATAAATCCGGGCGTGTAGAAAGCAGCTGACCGAACTTGACGAAAATCGGCCCCAGCTCCTCCAGAGCGCGGCGCAGGCGCTCGCCGCGTTCCATCTTTGGCTGCGGCAACAGTTTTAGGGGAGCCAGCATTCCACGAAGCCACAATGGGCGCCGCTCAGCGGGCAATAACTGATCGAGACGATAGCGCAGGAATACCCGCGCGATGGTGAAACTGCGAAAAAGCGGCAAAACTACTCGGCCTCCCTGCGCGAAAACTGTTCCTGCAACAGGCGCACACGTGCCTCCAGGCGTTCGGTGGCCAAAGAGAGCTCCGCAAGGTCATCGACAAAGGCTTCAAACTGCGCCTGTGGCGGAGTCAGCTGCCACTCTTCGCTGATAGTCTCCGCTGCCGCTACCGGTGCGCGACTGAGACTGGCGCTCAGCCAGCTGCTGGCGCTACGCAACACATTACCGATGGAGTGGGCAGGAATATCGCCAACCAATTGTGCCAGTAGTGCCTCCCAATCGATATCGAGGTCGCTCATGATCCACTGCAATTCCGCCAGCAGGGCACTGGAGCCACTAATCGACACCTCCAAGGCTGCAGGGGTGGCATCCGGGTCTTTCAACAAACGTATTAAAGAGATAGCCGAACCACTGATAGAGGTAGTGACATCCCCTTCCCAGTGCTGGCGCACACGCACCTGATCGCCCTCAATACACAGGCAGCACTCTAGCTTTGGTGCAGTCAGGTCGAGCTGCATAATTTTACCGTCCAGCCCCTCCAGCCGCGCACGGGTGGCCGGATCATACTGCAGGGCCGCATTGATGGCGGTTTCCAGCGCGGCATCAAAACCCGCGCGATAGGTGGGATCGCTCATGGCGGTTACTGGCCTCGTGCCATAACTTGAGAGGAAATCATGTCGGGCGCAGACTAGGGCTTAATACCGCGGTGCAGTGCTACGATGCCACCGGTCATATTATGAAACTCACAATCGACAAAACCGGCATCCTTCATCATCTGCTTGAGAGTTTCCTGGTCCGGGTGCATGCGGATACTCTCCGCCAGGTAGCGGTAGCTCTCTGCATCGTTGGCCACCAGCTTGCCCATAAATGGCAACAGGCGGAAAGAATACTGATCGTAGACTTTTTCCAGGAACTTTGACTCCGGTTTGGAAAACTCCAGCACCAGCAACCGACCACCAGGCTTCAGTACCCGTAACATGGAACGCAGGGCCAGATCCTTATCGGTGACATTGCGCAGACCAAAAGCGATGGTAATGCAGTCAAAGGTATTGTCGGGAAAGGGCAGATATTGGGCGTCCGCCTGAACTGGCACCACATTGCCGGCGATGCCGCGATCCAGTAAACGGTCACGACCTACACGCAACATCGATTCATTGATATCCGCCAGTACCACCTGGCCACTGGCACCCACAATACGCGAGAAGCGCGCTGTAAGGTCGCCGGTGCCCCCGGCAATATCCAAAACTTTCTGTCCCGGCCTCGCACCGGACAACTCGATGGTAAAACGTTTCCAGAGTCGGTGGATGCCTCCAGACATCAAATCGTTCATTACGTCGTAGCGCGCCGCCACTGAGTGGAACACTTCCGCCACACGACCGGCCTTTTCCTCCACCGGGACCTCTTGGTAGCCGAAGTGGGTGGTCTTGCGATCCTTCATGCTTTGCTGCCTGCTGAGCCAAATTCAGGGAAGCCATTGTACATCGCCAAAGCCGGTGGGGCACCGCTCATCATCGGCCCCGTTGAAACTCACTAAAATTGAGCCATGTAGAAACCGGAACAAAATACTGGAAAGGGGCCATGAGTTACCGGCTCGACTGCAATGTAATGCCAGGCGTAGGTCTGCAACTTATCGCCCAGGCAGAAGTTACTGCCGCAATCAGCAACGCAAAGCAGCTGCCAGATGAGCACGCCGTGCATGAATTGCGCAAACACTGCAAGAAATTACGCGCCCTACTGCGCTTGGTACAACCCAAGAGGCCACAGCTGTACCAGCGTGAGAATTCCCATTACCGCAACTTGGCGCAAAGCCTCGCTCAAAGCCGCGATCTAGCTTCTATTCGCGGGGCCCTGCTCGCAATAGCTCCACCTAATTACTTTCCCACAATGCACGCATTCGTCGCGTACATGCTGCAGGCGGAAATAGATGAAAAGACTTTGGCACAAGTAGATACGTTGCTGATTAGAGCTCGCGAGAGCATTGAAAGCTGGCCATTGGGAAAAGTGCGCTGGACTCACCTCGAGTGTGGGTATCACCGTGGCTACAGTCGTGCACGCAAAGCCTGGCATCGTGTACACAAATTAGATAGCGCAGAGAACCTGCACCAACTACGCAAACGAGTAAAAGATCACTGGTATCACAGCCGTTTACTTGGGGAGAGATTTCCACTATCAGCCACTTGGCGCTGTGAATCACTAAAACAATTGGCCCAGGCACTGGGAGACTGGCGCGATACCTATCTACTGTGCCGCCTGGCAATTGCGGCAGGAGAGAATCTGGGAAAAGAGCTAATACCAATATTGGAACTGGGTGACTGGCGCAAGATGAGACTGCGCCGGGAAATAGAAACTATGTGTTCTGCACTCTTCGCCAATAGAAAGTTAGAGGAGGGGAGAATGTAAAACGGCGCAGGAAAAATACCTGCACCGCTGAACCGCAGTTAAGAATTACCGTAATCAACAATACGGCTATTAGTTGGCATTCTGCTCCAGCAGGCCACCTGAACGAGCCATAACATGGAACAGGAAGTTCTGTTCATTGGTTCCGCTCACTAGGTGTGCACCGGGTCCGCTCGCCCATACGCCCACATCTTCACCGGCGTGAGATTCACTGCTCATAGGTACCAGGGCATCCTGCTGGTAGTCGAGTGCCGCAGTATCAATGCTGGTAAGATCACCTCGCCTAGCGTCATCAGTGGAGCTGTAACCTGGGCCATTTGCATAGGTAAGAGTGGTATAAGGCAGGCCATCTCCTGCCAGTGAAGGAGCGGCTTCCGCCTCACCACTGCTGTCATTACCAACCACCTTGCCGAGAATCGGGTTTCCGCGAGTCGGGTAACCAGCAATCGTCATCACGTGGCTGTGGTCGGCAGTGACGATTATCAGGGTGTCTTCTGCATTGGTGTTGTCCATCGCGTATTGGATAGCTTCGGCAAACTCCACTGCATCAGTCAGTGCGCGGTGGGCATTGCCAGCGTGGTGACCGTGGTCAATACGGCCGGACTCAACCATCAGAAAATAACCATTATCGTTTTTCTGCAGGAGCTCGAGACCTTTAGACGTCATCTCAGTGAGTGAGGGTTCACCGGCAATATCACCCTCACGAACGGCTTCATACTCCATGTGCGAAGAATTAAACAAGCCAAGTAGCTTGTCAGTTGAAGCACTGTCTACAGCGTTAAAGCCTGTAGTGTCTTCAACATACACAATATTGTTCACACCGTCGTTATATCGGGTCTTCCACTCATCCACCAGGTTGCGCCCATCTTCACGGCGCCCGGCTTCTCCCTCGATATCGGTGACAGCGCTGGGCAGGAAGTTGCGGCGACCGCCGCCCATGACAACATCGATACCATCGCCGGCTTCCAGTTCAACCAGCTGTGCAGCAATATCGGTACAACCGTCAGGAGCAGCTGCTTCCCAACCGCGCTCTGGTACCTTGGCGTAGGTGGCTGCTGGAGTAGCATGGGTGATGCGCGCAGTACTGATAATACCGGTGCTCTTACCCAGATCCTCTGCCAATTCAATAGCCGTAGTAAGCGGGCGCTCCAAGCTGGCTGCGCAATCGCCGCGAGCTACATCTTCCGCGACACTTAATACACCAGCCTTGGTCTTAACCCCGGTAACCAGAGCCGTCATGGTACCGGCAGAGTCCGGGGTCTGCTGGTTGGTGTTGTAAGTTTTCACCAAGCCGGCAAAAGGCATTTTTTCAAAGCTCAGTTGGTGCTCCTCACCCTCGAGCCCCTGTTGCTGACCGGCGAGAATACGCGCGGCAGTGACTGTGGAAATACCCATGCCATCGCCAACAAACAAGATAATATTTTTTGCCGCGCCGGGAGTATTGTTAATTGTGATTGCCTGTGCAGCTTCCACAGCCTGCTGCCCCTGTTTAAACCAATTGCTATCGAGCTGCCCCTGAGGCAGGTTTAACACATCTTCTGGCTCAGGAAGCTCAACGGGATTGGAGCTGGACTTGTCGTCACTGCAACCTGCGGCCAGCAAGGCTACAGAGAAAGCCAGCAGGGTCTTTTTAAAATGTCTCATGGTGATTTACCCCCAGTTATTCTTCTGTCAACGACAAGTCAGTCGCAGCAGTCATCACATGGAAAAGCGCACTCTGCTCCAGGCTCCCTTGTACCAATTTGGCACCGGCACCAATGGCGTGCAGGCTGATATCTTCACCCGCGTGGCTCTCTGACTCCAAGTGGACCAAGGCTTCCTGGTGAAAGCCCGGTGCCTCAGTGTCTACACCGGAAATATCCTTGCGCCCGGTATCAGCGGCTATATCGTAACGCTCATCCGCATCAGTGTTCTCACCGAGATCAGCAAAGCCCAGACCGTTGGCATAGGACAATGTGGTGTAAGGCAATCCATCGGATGCGGTTTCCACTTCAGCTTTTGCTGCACCACTACTGTCATTCTCAACCACTTTGCCGAGAATCGGGTTGCCGCGAGTCGGGTAACCGGCAATGCTCATCACATGGCTATGGTCCGCAGTTACCAGGATCAGGGTGTCTTCCAGATCTACCTTGTCCAGCGCTGTCTGTACGGCATCGGCGAAGGCGATAGCATCGTGCAATGCGTTATAGGCGTTGCCGGCGTGGTGACCGTGGTCAATTCGGCCCGACTCCACCATCAGGAAATAGCCATCGCTATCCTTCTGCAGGAGTTCGATCGCGGTACCGGTCATCTCGGCAATACTCGGCTCATCGCTCTCCTTGGCAATGCGATCCGCATCGTAACTCATGTGGCTGCTGCTGAAGAGTCCCAGCAGCTTATCTGTGGAGGCGAGGTCCACGCCCGCCAGCTCAGATCCGGTCTGCACATATTCTGCGCTTTGTTCGCCTTCATAGCGCTGTAACCACTCACTGGTGAGGTCGCGCCCGTCTTCGCGTTTCCCATTGGCGTCGGTGGTTGTAAAACTGCGACGCCCACCTCCAAGCATCACATCAATACCATCCCCATATTCCAACTCAACCATTTGCGTGGCGATATCCACGCAATTTCCTTCAGCGCTGTACTCCCAGTTTCGCTCTGGACTACGCGCATATGTTGCAGCCGGGGTAGCGTGGGTCAGTCGTGCGGTAGAAACGATACCGGTAGATTTTCCACGGTTTTCCATCAATTCGAGGAAGGTATTCAGCTCTTTACCTTCGGTGCTGGCGCAATCAGCGCGCAATGCATCGCCATCGATATTGATGACTCCCGCACGGGTTTTAACACCGGTCATCATCGCAGTCATGGTGCCGGCAGAATCCGGGGTCTGCTGATTGGTGTTGTATGTTTTGATCAATGCGGAGTGAGGGAACTCCTCAAAGGAAAGGGTATTTTCCTCACCACTCTGACCACGCAGTTGGCCTTCGAGAATTCGCGCAGCGGTGAGTGTGGAAATACCCATACCATCGCCCACAAACAG
Source organism: Microbulbifer sp. GL-2 (assembly GCF_007183175.1). Classification (NCBI taxonomy): domain Bacteria; kingdom Pseudomonadati; phylum Pseudomonadota; class Gammaproteobacteria; order Cellvibrionales; family Microbulbiferaceae; genus Microbulbifer; species Microbulbifer sp. GL-2. Next base: position 1,686,848 of record NZ_AP019807.1, on the reverse strand, counting down.
GATGACATTTTTCGCAGTTTTGTCTTCACGAGAGAGGGCGGCACGCTCCTCCAGGCGTTCAGCACTATCGGTAAACCAATCGCTACTGGTTTGGTACTCGGGCAAGCTGGCAGCTGAAACTGCAGAAGCGAGGGGGATTAAACAAAAGGCGCTGAGTGCGCGGACAAGTTTTTTTGCCACTGTGGGCCTCCAGAACTCGTGAAATTTCGCAAGCATTAGAGTCTGGAAATGTGACAAAAGAATTACGCGCCGGTTAACTTCTAAAATTATCTATTAGCTGGCCGGCAGCCATTTATCCAAGCGTAAAAGTAGTTACACACTTTTGTTACAGTAATGCGAAAATCACCCGGAAGCAGCTGTTTTCTCGATACTTATTAGTTATCGCGAGGAGGCACATCGATGTGCGCCGACATGCACAAACTGACTAAATAATCTGTACTTCAGATCCAGTTGTATGGATGGCGCGCGGTGTTATCCGATAAGTTTCACCACGCTTTCATCAGGGTCCCGCCCCTTGCCCTCCGCGCGTAAGCGCTGCAGGTAGCTCTCCCAATTAGCGCTGTAATTCTCGACCAATTCGCGCAGGTATTCCCAGGTATAAATACCCGTATCATGGCCGTCATCGAAGTCGATTTTCAACGCATAGCGACCAGCTGCCTCGATCTTGTCGATGCCCACATTCATTTTGCCATCCACCAGAACCGGAGCACTGTTGCCGTGGCCACGCACTTCGGCGCTGGGGGAGTAGACGCGCAAATACTCTGCCGGCAGGGTAAATTCGCCATCGGCAAATACCAACTGCAGGTTTTTCTCTGCGCGATTTAATCGGATTTTTTGCGGTTTCATTTACAGGATAAAACGCGACAGGTCCTCGTTTTGGCTGAGCTCACCCAGGTGACTATCCACATAAGCGGCATCCACGTTCAGGGTTTTATCACCATCGCCAGCATCGAAAGAGATTTCCTCCAGCAGACGCTCAAGCACGGTGTGCAGACGGCGCGCGCCAATATTCTCGGTACGCTCATTCACCTCATAAGCTACTTCTGCAATGCGACGAATACCCTCATCAGTAAACTTCAGGTCCAGACCTTCTGTAGCGAGTAGAGCTTTCTGCTGCTCGGTCAGAGAGGCTGAGGGTTCAGTGAGGATACGTTCAAAGTCCGCTGAAGTCAGCGAGCTCAATTCCACCCGGATCGGCAGGCGCCCCTGCAGCTCGGGGATCAGATCCGAGGGCTTGGACAGGTGGAAGGCACCAGAGGCAATAAACAGGATGTGGTCGGTCTTCATCATGCCGTACTTGGTATTGACTGTGCTGCCTTCAATCAGCGGCAGCAGGTCACGCTGAACGCCTTCGCGGGACACATCAGCACCACCGCTTTCCTGACGCTTGGCCACCTTATCGATTTCATCGATAAAGACGATACCATTCTGTTCTGCGGCGCGAATTGCACGGGTTTTTATATCCTCATCATTAACCAGCTTGGCAGCCTCTTCGTCGGTGAGCTGCTTCATCGCCTGCTTAACCGGCAATTTACGCTTGCGCGTCTTGCCCTGGGACATATTTGAGAACATGCCCTGCAGTTGGTTAGTCATTTCTTCCATGCCCGGAGGTGCCATAATTTCCACACCCACGGGCGCTGCAGCCATATCCAACTCTACTTCCTTATCGTCGAGCTCTCCCTCGCGCAGCTTCTTGCGAAATAGCTGGCGAGTACTGGAGTCTTTGTCATTCGGCTCGGTGGAGCGCGCTGGTGGCAGCAGCGCATCGAGGATGCGCTCTTCGGCGGCATCCATGGCGCGTTGTTGAACGCCAGACATCGCCTGCTCGCGCTCCTGCTTCACCGCCATCTCAACGAGATCGCGTACGATAGATTCCACATCGCGGCCAACATAGCCAACTTCGGTGAACTTGGTCGCTTCCACCTTGATAAATGGCGCATTAGCCAGCTTCGCTAGCCGGCGCGCAATTTCAGTTTTACCTACGCCGGTAGGGCCGATCATCAGGATGTTTTTCGGGGTGATCTCAGCACGCAAATCCTCGCTCACCTGCATGCGGCGCCAGCGGTTGCGCAGCGCAATAGCCACGGCACGTTTTGCGTCCTGCTGGCCGACAATATGGCGGTCGAGTTCGTGGACGATTTCTCTGGGGGTCATCTGGGACATATCAATTCCTGCAAAACTGTCGGCGGACTATTAAAGTGGTCCAGCCAGCCACTGGCGCCTGGAGAGGCGCTTGGGATTTAATAATTTAATTCTTCGATGGTGTGGTTCTGGTTGGTATAAACACAGATATCACCGGCAATTTTCAGGCCCTGCTCAACAATCGCGCGGGCATCCATATCGGTATTGTCAATTAGTGCCCGCGCTGCAGACTGGGCGAAAGGCCCACCTGAGCCAATGGCAATCAGGTCATCTTCCGGTTGAATAACATCGCCATTACCGGTCACGATCAGGCTGGCGCTCTCATCGGCCACTGCCAGCAAGGCTTCGAGGCGTCGCAGGGCGCGGTCGGTGCGCCAGTCTTTGGCCAGCTCCACCGCAGCACGGGTCAACTGACCGCCATGGGCTTCCAGCTTGGCTTCAAAGCGTTCAAACAGAGTGAAGGCATCGGCGGTGCCGCCGGCAAAACCGGCAATCACTTTGTCCTTGTACAGGCGGCGCACCTTGCGTGCATTGCCTTTCATTATGGTGTTACCCATGGACACCTGGCCGTCGCCGCCAATCACAACTTTACCGTTGCGGCGACAGGATAAAATAGTGGTTCCGCGATACTGTTCCAATGGAGACCTCTCGGATTACGCGTGTGCTTCAGCGCGAAAGGTGGTGAGCAATCGCGCCGGGAATTTCATTCAGGTTAGATAAGTGAGGACGATGCACGCCGATTTCAATAAGAGGAGGGGCAATTGCTATGTTCAGAACTCCCTACTCACCAAGGATTTTCCTTTAATGATCCTGACAACACTCGACTTCAGCCCACTGTTAGCCACTTTTTATCCCGCCTAATGCCAGCGCTGATTTCCGTCGCAAGTACTGTGTCTTATATGGGAGTCACGAGTGAATCCTGAGTCGAATCAGCCTGGCCACTTAAATAGCTTATTGCTCTGGGGTTAGCACCACCAGGCAGGGTGGTTATCAAAAGATCGGAGGCTCTACCTTTTAGTCAACTGCACCGGTTGGGATGCCCAACCTTTGCTTCAGTTGGCAGGGCGTTTCAGCACCAATGGCATCAACCGGTGCTCAGCCAGTACCTGGCGCGCCTTGGCCATACGCGAGCGGGTGTCGAATGGACCCACTAATACCCGATGCCAGGTGCCGCGGCTGTCGCTGGCGGACTCCACTTTGACATCCAGATTGGCCAGGGTGAGCCGCACTCGCAAGCGCTCGGCCTCAGTGGAATCACGGAAAGAAGCTGCCTGCAGGATATAAACCTGTTGCGGAGGCTTACTGACAGTCCCCTGAGCTGTGCCGGAGCCCTGCTGGCGCTGCGCCGGCCTAGCCACCTTGGGTGGCGGTACAGAAACCTCGTTTTCCTTCAACATGGTGTAGAAATCAAAGCGCGGCTGGTTAAGCTCCTCTGCAGCCGGCTTTGACGCCGGCGATTTACCGTTGCTGCCGGCACTCTTACCTTCTCCGGTAATTCCGTATTGAAGGAGCAGGAAAACCGCGAAACCGCCGAAAATATTGCCCAGGAAAAACCAGCCCCAGGCGGGCTTGCCCGCGGAACTTTTACTGCGGCGATTGGTTTTGCGACGGCTCATTTAGGATTTCTTCCCTGGGTGGTCTGTTCAGCGTGCGAATTGTACCGCCAATTGCACCGAAGGCATTGCACTCTGACAAAAATTACGACAATTCCTGGGCATCCATGTCCACCGCCCAACGCAGGCGGCGATTTTTATTACCTTCCGCCCAGGCACACACGCGCGCCAAAAGAGGCTGCAACTGCGCCCGGTTTTGTGCGGTTACCTGTATATAAAAACGGAAGCGCCCCGACTTGCGCTCCAGCAGTGCCGGCACCGGGCCCAGATACTGTAACTGGGGTGAGGGTGGTACCAGGGACTGCATAAACATTCGCGCATTTTGCAGGAATTCCTCCGCCCAGCCGGGCTCTTCGCACTCCGCTCTTACCAGGGCCATAGCGTGAATTGGTGGAAGCTGCGCCACCGCGCGATCGCGCAGCAATTGGCGTGCGAAGGTGCCGTAACCCTTTTCCAGCAACATCTGTAACAACGGGTGCTCAGGAAAGCGGCTCTGCACCAACACCCGTCCGCTCAGGCTGCCCCGCCCGGCACGTCCGGCCACCTGCTCCAAGAGCTGTCCGGTACGCTCAGGGGCGCGAAAATCTGCACTAAACAGCCCACCATCGGCATCCTGAATGGCGACCAGTGTTACCCGTGGCAAATGATGCCCCTTTGCCAGCATCTGAGTCCCCAGTAACAGGCAAGGCTCTCCATCACGCGCCGGAGCCAACAGTTTATCCAGAGCCTGCTTACTGGCAGTAGTATCCCGGTCGACGCGGATTACCGGGTAGTCAGCAAAGCGCCGCGTCAACAACTCCTCACTGCGCTCAGTCCCTCCTCCCAGAGCAGAAATCGAGCGGCTATGACACTGTGGGCAAGTGTCCACCAGCGGGCGGCGATAATCGCAGTGATGGCAGCGCAACTGGCGCTGGCGCCGATGCATAGTGAGTTTGCTGGAGCAATGTGGGCAATCGGCCAGCCAACCGCAGTCGTCACAGGTAAGAGCTGGAGCGAAACCGCGCCGGTTAATAAATACCAGAACCTGCTCGCCGCGTGCCAGGGTATCGCCGATATGACGTAAGACCTGGGGGGAAAACCCCTCCTCCAGTGGCTCGCGCAGCGTGGGAACCACATGAATCTGTGGCGGGCGCGCATCACCTGCTCGCTCGCGCATACGCAAATGTTGGTAGCGGCCGCTGAGGGCATTGTGCAGGGTTTCCAGGGAAGGGGTGGCAGAACCAAGCAGTACCGGCACATCGGTATTGCGTGCCAACACTACCGCCAAGTCGCGGGCTGAATAGCGCACGCCATCCTGCTGCTTAAAAGAAGCATCATGCTCCTCATCCACTATTACTATGCCGAGTCTTGGCAGTGGCGTCATGATCACCGAGCGGGTGCCAATCACAATATCTGCCTGTCCGGCTACCGCAGCCAGCCAGGACTGGGCGCGCTCCCCCTCAGCCAGGCCTGAATGCAGGGCGGCAATACTGTGCCCGGGAAAACGCGCGGCAATACGCCGCAGTGTCTGTGGTGTGAGGCCTATTTCCGGTACCAACAACAGTGCCTGGCGCCCCTCAGCCAATACACCTTCCATCAGGCGCAGGTATACCTCGGTCTTGCCACTGCCAGTGGTTCCTTCAAGCAGGGTGGCTGAGAAGCAGCCACAATCCACAGAGTTCAGCACCTGCTGTTGCTCGCTGTTCAATTGCGGCGCTGGCACTGATTCTGCTGTCGGTAACTGTGGCGGCACTGTAGGTCCAGTCTCCCATTCCACCAAGCCACGCTCCTGCAGAGCACGCACTACCGCCGCAGTGTGTCCCTGGGCCTTCAGATAGGTATGGCTCTGTTTACCGCCCGACATTAGTTGCTGTAACAGAGCCTGCTGCTTGGGGGCTCGCGCCAGTGCAGATTCCGGTAGCCCCTTACCCTCGGTGGTGAGCTGTAACCACTGTTCGGCCCAGTGATCCGCTGACTTGCCCTTGCGCAAGGCAGCGGGCAGGGCGGCGGCATAGACTTCACCGATTGGCGCCTGGTAGTAGTCTGCGATCCAGTTAAGGAGCTTGCGGCTGTCCCCGTGAAAAAGAACTGTATTATCGACCAATTCCAGTGCAGGTTTTAGCTGCGCCAGCGGCGACTCCTGCACAATATCCACCAGTACCGCTACCAGTTTGCGTCCGGCAAAAGGCACCCACAGGCGCTGGCCTGGCTTTAGTTCCCTGGAGTCCAGCCCCTCAGGGGGCAGATAGTCGAACAGGCGCCGCAAAGGTACGGGTACCGCCAAGCGTAAAATGACATTTTGTTGGACCGCCTGTTGCACCTCGCCCCCGAAAACCTCAATTAAAGGCACTAGTGTACTGGCTGGTACGGCTAGGTACAGAGCGTAATAGGTGGTCAGCAAAATTAGCTAACAGGGAGGGAACCATATGTACCTGACCAACAGAAGAACTGCCGCAGCAGGGATCGGCATTTGGGCTTGAACCCCGGCGCTAATCTGATAGTATGCGCCGACTTTTTAATCAGCCTGGAACCAGTCCGGTTCCTGCTCCAACGACGATACCGTGCCCGGCAGCAGATCGAGTGGCGGTTTCGAAATGAGGCAATCATGAAAGCAGATATCCATCCGAACTACACTGAAATCTCTGCCACTTGCTCCTGTGGCAACGTAGTCAAGACCCGCTCTACCCTGGGTAAAGACCTGCAGATCGACGTATGCTCCCAGTGCCACCCTTTCTACACTGGCAAGCAAAAACAAGCTACCACCGGTGGACGTGTGGATCGCTTCAAGAAGCGTTTCGGCAGCCGCATCGGCAAGTAATCCGAATATTGAGATACTTCGGTATCTCGGAGGAGGGCGCACGGGAATTCCCCTGGCGCCCTTTTTTATGCTCCGAAATCCCCCACCTGCACTCTTGAGTAACCCACCGGCAAAATCGATTTGAATTACTTAATCTTATTGATTTTGACGATAAACCTATCCTTCAAAACCGCGATTTAACAACTGATCATCCTGAAATTGGCCAATTGCTAAGGGCAAAATAGTAAGAAGTATCTGCTCCCCCCCTCCTTTGAGCTTGTAGCTGCAAGCGCCCCTCGGTTATTCTCTGGCCCCCGCAGTAACCGGGATAACACCGCGGTGTTGCCCCCCAGTTTTCGAGAGAACAGCCCCCAAATGACGGATTCATTACGCCAGGCAGCGCTCGATTACCACGCGCTCCCCAGTCCCGGCAAACTTTCAGTTGAGCTGACCACCGCCGCCGAAACCCAGGAGGACCTGTCCCTGGCCTACAGTCCGGGGGTGGCCGAACCGGTGCGAGAGATCGCCAGAGACCCAGAGGCTGCCTACCGCTATACCGGCAAGGGCAACCTGGTGGCGGTGATATCCAATGGCAGTGCCATCCTCGGCCTCGGCAATTTAGGGCCGCTGGCCTCCAAACCGGTAATGGAGGGCAAGTCGCTACTATTCAAACGCTTCGCTGATATCAATTCGGTGGATATCGAGGTGGACGTCAACAGCCCGGAGCTGTTTATCCAAACCGTTTCCGCCATTGCCAACACTTTCGGCGGCATCAATCTTGAGGATATCAAGGCGCCGGAGTGCTTCCATATTGAAGAAGCGCTAGTCGAGCGTTGCCCGGTTCCCGTTTTCCACGACGACCAGCACGGCACCGCTATTGTGACCGTCGCCGGAATGCTCAACGCATTGGAGATCCAGGGCAAAAAAATCAGTGAAGTACACATGGTTTGCCTGGGCGCCGGTGCCGCCGCCACCGCCTGCTGCAAACTGTTGCTGGCTGCAGGCGCGCGCAAGGAGCAGATCACAATGCTCGATAGCCGAGGGGTAATTCATTCGGGCCGCACCGATATCAATGCCTACAAGGGCGAGTGGGCGCGGGATACGGATATGCGCACTCTGGATGACGCGATCAGCGGCGCCGATGTTTTTCTCGGCGTATCCGGCCCGGACCTGCTCTCCGCCGAGCAACTGCAGCGCATGGCACCCAAACCGGTAATCTTTGCCTGCTCCAATCCGAATCCGGAGATTAAACCGGAGTTGGCCCACAGTGTACGCGACGACCTGATTATGGCTACGGGGCGCTCTGACTATCCGAATCAGGTCAATAACGTGCTGTGCTTCCCCTTTATCTTCCGCGGCGCCCTGGACGTGCGCGCGGCACGGATAAATGAAGAGATGAAACTGGCAGCGATAGAAGCTATCCGAAAAATCGCTCACCTGCCGGTACCCGATTCGGTGCGCGAGGGTTACGGCGGTGTGGAACTGAGCTTTGGCTCCAGTTATATCCTGCCCAAGCCCACAGACCCGCGCCTACTGCCGGAAGTGGCTGCCGCTGTAGCCCGCGCAGCCGTGGACAGTGGTTGCGCACGCCTCCCCTACCCGGAGCACTACCCACTGGAATCTGTGTAACAATTCCCACCTCAACCCACGGGAGCGGGCGTTTGCCGCGTTCGCTCTCACGGACTCCTTGAGCCGCGCAGCACCCGTCGCTAAACTGCCTTTCTGTCACAGCATCAAAGTTGCCCAACACAATGAGTCACGTCTACGTGCTGACCAACCAGCACCAGCAGTTCCTGAGCAAAAGCGGCGAATGGCTGGAAGGTCGCGAGCCGAACAAACTGTTTCGCAGTGAACATAAAGATGTCGCCATTAACCAGATGTTCGAGGCCAATACGCGTGACGTCAGCCTGCGCATTGAATTGCTGCAGTGCGAGTTGAATAACAAGGGCCAGCCCCTTGTGCCAGAAGAGTCCCTAGCCGAAAATTCCACTCTGCAGGGTGACCCGGAAATTGAACCGGCCGCCCCCGAGGAAATGCCCGCACAGGAACCCCCTGAACTGGAGCCCCAGGTAGAACCGGAAGTGCCCGCGGAGCCGGCGCCTGAGGTCGCACCTGATCAAGCCCCAGCAGAAACGCCCGCTCAACCCGGCGAAAATAAATCGGAATCTGAGTCCGCCGCCTGAGTGGCGACTCTTTCAGAACCGGCACCAGTCGCCCAATCCAGCGACGAAAAAGAAAGTTCCGGTAGTACCAAGGAGATTCGAGTGCCTATTCCCCACCTGGCCGCCCTGTCTCAGGCCAAACCTGTGCAATTACTCAAGGGCATACGCCGCGGACTCGAAAAAGAGAGCCTGCGGGTCGCCAGTGATGGCACCCTGGCGCAGACCCCCCATGCACAGGCATTGGGCTCTGCGCTCACCCACGAGAGTATCACCACTGATTTTTCCGAGGCGCTGCTGGAATTTATCACGCCTCCGGTAGCCACCCCGGAAGAAGCGCTGCGGATACTCGACCGCATCCATCGCTATACCTACAGCCAGATCGGTGACGAACGCCTGTGGGTCAACAGCATGCCCTGTGTGATCGGCACCGATAGCGATATTCCGGTAGCGCGCTATGGCGCTTCCCATAGCGGCGCCATGAAGACTATTTACCGCCTTGGTCTCGGACTGCGCTACGGCCGAGCCATGCAGACTATCGCCGGTATCCATTACAACTTTTCCCTGCCCGATGAATTCTGGCAGTGGCTGCACGAATTCGAGGGCAGCAGTGAGTCTCTGAGCGAATTCAAAACCCGTCGCTACTTCGATCTAATCCGCAATTTCCGCCGCAATTACTGGCTATTGATCTATCTGTTTGGCGCGGCACCGGCGGTGTGTTCTTCCTTTGTGGATGGACGCGAGCACAAGTTGCAGCCATTTAATGGCGACGACCACACCCTGCATGTCCCTCACGCCACCTCATTACGAATGGGCGACCTGGGTTATAACAGCGATGTGCAGCAATCCCTTATCGTCTGTTATAACAACCTGCGCAGCTATCTCTCTACTTTGTGTTCAGCCATCAGCCGTCCCTACGGCCCCTACCAGGAGCTGGGAGTGAAAGATGGCAAATCTGAATACCAGCAGCTCTCCACTGGCATACTACAGATTGAAAACGAGTTCTATTCGCCCATTCGACCCAAGAATCCGGCTGAACGCGGCGAGACAGCCCTGGCTGCACTGGATAATCGCGGGGTCGAGTATGTCGAGGTTCGCTGCCTCGATCTGAATCCGTTTATGCCCCTAGGCATTGACGCACAGCAAATGCGCTTCCTCGACAGCTTTCTGCTGCACTGTTTGCTTACCGACAGTCCCAAAACTAATGATGTCGACTATCGCGCAACCCAGGAAAACCAGCAGCGCATAGTCTATCGCGGCCACGAGCCAGGCCTGCTGCTGCGCTCTGGTGAAAGCGAACGCAAACTTGAGGACTGGGCTTCCCAGCTGTTGGAAGAAATGGATTCTGTGGCCGAACTGCTCGACAGGGCCTGGGGCGGCGATCAGTACCGAGGCGCCGTCGGTGTCCAGCGTGCAAAAGTGAAGGGGGAAATTCCCACTCCGGCACAACAGATATTGTCCGAAATGGAGGCGCACCAACTGAGTTTTTACCAGTGGGCCATGGAGAAGGCCGAACAGCACCGACACTATTTCCTCGAGCGCCCTCTGGACAGTGACTCAGTACGGGACTTTTCCCGCCAGGCAGAGGAGTCGCTGCTCAAGCAAAAGCAGGTGGAAGCGGAGGATAAGGGCTCTTTTGAAGAGTTCCTCAGTCACTATTACGCACAATATATTTGTTGTCAGGACTAGTCGGCCACCGGTGCCGGGCCGGATGTGCGGGCGCAAACGGATCTAGGGCATGAACTATCTCGCACACCTGCTGCTGTCCGGTCCTGAGGCACGATGGCGTCTAGGCGGACTACTGGGTGATTTTGTCAAAGGGCCATTGAGTGGCGAGCGGCCCGCCGCCATTGAGGCCGGCATCCGGCTGCATCGGCGGATCGATGCAACCACAGATAGCCACACAGCATACCGCGATGCATTGACGCAACTGGACCCCAAATGGCGCCGCTACGCCGGAATCGCCCTGGATATCTGGTTCGATCACCTGTTGGCACAGAACTGGCAACGGTGGCATCCACTGGGGCTGGAAGAATTCTGTACCGAATGCTGGAGAGACTTTCGCAGCGACAGCCGGTATATTCCGCCGCATGCGAAGGCATTTATAGCACGAGCAGAGGAGTTTAAACTGCTACAGAGCTACCGCGAAGAGCAGGTGATTGGCCTTACCCTGGAGCGAGTCGGACTGCGCCTGCGCCGCCCGGTGGCCCTGCAGGAGATACTGCCCGAACTGAGCGCCGGGCGGGAAAAGCTGGAACACAATTTCAATAAACTAATGACCGACTTGAATCTCGAAGCCACCCGGTTTCGGTTGCACTATTCAGGATCCGACAAATCATGACCTTACCTAATCCACGCATCACTTTTCTGCTGGTTTTCCTAATCGTTGCCTTCCTGCTTGGCGCTGCGTTCTATCTGGAATACGTACGCGGCCTGGAGCCCTGCAAGCTGTGTATTACCCAGCGGGTGATGCTGCTCGGTGTGGGGGTGGTCTCGCTGATCGCCTTCCTGCACAACCCCGCCACTATCGGCAGGCGCGTTTATGGCTTGCTGGTATCCATCTGCGCTCTGGGTGGGCTCTACTTTGCCGGCCGCCAGCTATGGCTACAGAGCCTGCCCGAAGACCAGGTGCCTGCCTGCGGCCCCAGCGTAAGCTATATGTTGGAAGTCTTCCCTATGGCCGATGTACTCAAGGCATTGCTTAGCGGCGACGGCAACTGCGCAGAAGTACAGTGGACCATGATGGGCCTGAGTATCCCCGGCTGGTCCGCGCTCGGCTTCGCCGCCCTGATCCTGTTTGGTGGCTGGCAGGCATTCCGCAAAGCGTGATAAAAGGTGGCGGCTCCACTGAGCCGCACTCTCACCAAAATGACCCCACCCACTCTGCGCAATATATTCCACTGGCTGATCGGCGCCGCCATTCTGTTTGGCTGTGATCGCCTGGGCAACCTCGCCAGCACAGCGCTCGAACTACCTGTACCCGGCGCGGTGGTGGGTATGCTATTGCTGCTATTTGGCCTGGTGATCTACGGTGGCGTACCCCGCGGCCTGGCCCAAGTCAGCTCCCAGCTTCTCTTCCTGTTACCCCTGTTATTCCTGCCCGCAGCAGTAGGGGTTTTCTTTCTGCGCGACCTGACCCTGTCAGAGTGGCTAGCTCTCATTGCCGCGATTGTGATTGGTACCTTGGTCAGCCTCGCTCTATCCGCTCTGCTTCTACACAGGCTGTTAGATAAGGGGCACAGAGATGATTGAATGGCTGCACAGCCCACAGTTCACCTTGCCGCTGAGCCTGATCGCTTTTTGGGCTGGTGTTCGCCTATACCGGTACAGTGGCACGGTATTACTGCACCCTATAGTGACTGCCAGCCTGATCGTAACGGCACTGCTCTACACACTGGATATTTCCTACAGTGACTACCAGCGCTCCAGTGCGCTGCTCTATGCACTACTCGGACCCGCAGTAGTGGCCCTAGCGGTGCCGCTGAAAAAGAACTTGGCAGTGATCCGCCGAGCCGGCTGGCCATTGTTAGTAACAATCGCAGTCGGTGCTGTTCTGGCTCCGGTTGTAGCTATTCTGATCGCTCTGTTATTTGGCGCGGGAGAATCCGTAGTACTCGCCCTCAGCAGTAAATCCATCACCACTCCAATCGCTCTTACGCTCGCCGAAAAAGTTGGCGCTGCACTGAGTCTCACTGCAGGCATAGTGGTATTTACCGGGGTGGTTGGCGCCCTGGCCGGACCGCCGCTACTGCGCCTTCTTGGTATTCGCGATGAGCGTATTCTCGGGTAGTACTCGGTATCAACGCCCACGCCGTGGGCACCGCCCGCGCGCTGGAAATCAGCACCCTGTGCGGTGCCTGTGCCGCCCTCGCGATGGGGCTCTGTGGCGCGTTGACCGCTCTCATCCTGCCGCTGGCCATTGGCAGCTGAACCACGCACAATTTCCACCATCAAAATCACAGGTTTGTCACAGTATTCTGGCGTACTTTGCACCCTCTTCCTTGCCGCCGGCGGGGGAATCTCCTATCTTCCATAAGGCCTTCGACACCAGCAATAACGCTGGCCTCTGCGGCAACAGTAAAAAAGGACATTTTCGGGATGTTGGAAAATTGCAAAACGGCGCGGGAGCGCTGGGGTGGTGTCAGCGAAATAATCGACCGCTGGCTACAGTCACGCCAAAACCTGTTAGTAAGCTTCTACCACCTTTCTGAAAAAAAAGAATTCAGTGAGGATGACCCTGAATCTGAAGACCGGGTACGCAAGTTATGTCAGCTTTTAGTGGATTATGTCTCGGCTGGCCACTTTGAAGTCTACGAACAATTGATGCGTGAAGGTCAAGCATTCGATGACAAATCAGGCCTAAAGAAAGCTTGCGAACTCTACAAAGATATCGATACGACTACTGATATCGCGGTCGACTTCAATGATAAATACCTGGAGACTGACGACCTCACCAGCCTGATCCCGGACCTATCCGAGCTCGGGGAAGCCCTGGAAACTCGTTTCAGCTCCGAAGACCAGATGATAGCCCTGTTACATACCGCACATAAAAACCAGATTGTCTGAGGCGAAAACACCTGGTCAGTTTGACCGTCACTGACTAACCATCGTGAAGGCAATGCTATCTGCAACTTTTTGCTGGTTATTCAAAAACGGTTTATTAATTTTTAAATCATCCTGTCAAAATAAAAAAGGACGCCGAAAGAGCGTCCTTTTTCAGTAAAGTCCCAAAAGTCAGATTATTCAGACTTGGGTTCTTCTTTCTTTTCTTCGTCTTTCTTTTCTTCTTCGCCGCCAACATTGGCTTTGTGCAGTTCCACTTCAAAAATCAGGGTCGCATTTGGGCCAATCTTACCGCCGGCACCGCCAGGACCATAGGCCAGCTCTGAAGGGATATACAGTTCCCACTTGGAGCCTTCCTTCATCAACTGCAGAGCTTCAGTCCAACCCTTGATTACACCGTTAACCGGAAACTGTACCGGCTCACCACGAGCGTAGGAGCTATCAAACTCCTCGCCATTAATCAGGGTACCCTTGTAGTCGACTTCAACGGTGCTGCTGGCAGAGGGCTTATTACCGGAACCTTCGGTAATTACCTTGTACTGAAGGCCGGAATCAGTGGTGATTACACCTTCCTTTTTCGCATTCTCTTCCAGGAATGCCTTACCCTCAGTCAGGTTTTTATCCGCTGACTCTTTAAATTCCTGCTCTTGCTTGGCCAGCATCTCCTGCTGCTTATTCTGCATTTGCTCCTGGAAGGCGGCAATGGTCTGCTGCTTATCTTCATCGGACAGGCGAGAATCGCGGTCGCTGGCAACATCATTTAGCGCCATCAATACCACTTTTGGATCCAGCTTCACATCCTGAGCCTGAAGACGCTTGGCCATATCTTCGGCAATGATGTAACTGACCTTCTTCTCCTGAGTATCCAGGGTAACTTCTTTTTCCTGCTTGGATCCCTGTTCGTTACAGCCGGTCAGCACCAGGCCTAGGGCAATTGCTGCAGCCAAAGGGTATTTATTCATGGGTGTTGTCTCTTTGTCCGTATTGCGTTTATGGATTCGCGCTTGACCTTGGTCCAACGCCGTCAGCGGCTTCTCAGGCAATGCTGTCGCGGCCCTAAGCCGTCAGGCGCACGCTATCCGCCAGTGCGCTCAAGTCTAACCCAAGGCGACAGCCAGTGCATACCGGTGACTTCCACACTGTGCTGGACACCACATTCCCGATGCCAGTTCCGAAATCCACCATAAAAAAACGCAAGCCGCGCTTTTTTCACCGCACACGGCATACATTTTTTTTACAAACAGCGCTATTATCGACCAGTCACCGGTTATTGTTCCGGACTGTTTGAGGTGCTTTTCAGTTTTGGGGCAATATACAGTGCGCGCGTCTCTTCTTTAGCGGTATCGATCGTATTTAAGGCAAGGCTAGTGCACCACCCGGAAGTGCCAATCGATAATAAACGTCAGGACATTTACTCATGGCTGCCAAACGAAAAGCTGTCAATCCGGTCGCAGAATTGGAAGCGCAAATTTCCAAGCTCACCGTAAAACTGGATAAAGCCCGCAATAAAAAAGTCACCGATGCCGGCAAGGCGGTATTAAAAGCTGGAAAAGCTCTGACTTCGGCAAAGGAAAAACTGGCCAAGGCCAAAACCAAACTGAGCGATACCCGCGCCGCGGCTAAAACCACTAAGACCGCCGCTGCACGGAAACGGGTTGATACCGCTAAGGCTAACGTGGAAAAACTCAATGACGCATTCCAGTTGGCCAAGGGAGCGGTAGCCGAAGCCAAGGATATACAGGCCCTGGCCAAAGCCGAACTCAAAGCGGCGGAAACAGTGCACAAAATTGCAGCCAAAACGGAGAGGGAATTCACCAAGAAGCAGCCAAAGGTTAAAAAGGTCCCAGCAGTTAAAAAAGCTGTGGCAACAAAAAAAGCCACCACAAAGACTGCTGCCAAGGCCATAAAAACAACTGGTACAAAGGCAACTAAAAAACCTGTAGCCAAAAAAGCTGCTGAAAAGAAACTTGCAGCCAAGAAGAGCAGCGCACGCAAGAGCCCGGCAAAAACCGCAAGTACAACCACAAAGAAAACTACAGCCAAGCCCGCTACAGCCAAAAAAGTGGCAAAGCCCGCCAGCAAAAAAACGGCTAAGACCAAGCCCGTATCACCGGCAAAAGCTCCAGTAGCGGCCAAGGCGAAAAATGAAAAGCCCAAACAGGCAACAAGTCGAGAGCCTGTGGCGGTGAAAAAAGCCCCGGAAGAAGTGAAAACCTTTGCGCCAGCCAAGGAACAAAATCCAGCCGAGCCTACACCACCAGCATCGACTATTACACCAACCACACCTGCCAACAGCCTGTTTTCCTCGGAAAACCCCGGCAGCGAGTAAAACTAAGTCATTGGCTTCCACTTGCAGCGCCCAGCCTGCCAATTTCTCTATTGGCGGCAGGGCGTGGCCCTTCAAAACGGTACCGCTCCGCAGAATTTAAGCAAAAGATTTTTTCCGCAATCAAACTTCCACACTTTTACCGTAATAAAACTTTGCATAAGCTCGGAAGCTGGGCAATCCGCTTAAATCGAATTCAGGTTTTTTGACTGTGTCATAAAGCTCTCAATGAGATCTGACCAGTGGGCCTGCTCTTTTTGTAACAAGCCATACTGCTGCCCGGCCAGCTCCAGTGCAGGGCGATCCCCCGGCCATTCCTCACTGCAGATTTTCCACAGTGCTGCCAGCTGTAACTGTTCGAGGTTAAGCTCGTAGCGCTTGCATAAATCATAAATCCGCTGTGTACGCGGGCGAAAGCGCCCGAGCAGACGTCGAAGGTGGCGCACACTACTAATCATGCGCCTCCTCGGCGCCAACCCGCGATCTGCAACCCGCCAGCTCTCTTCGCTCAACTGCCGCCCACAGGCGGTAGAGTAGCTCGCCCATAACAACAGACACACATCCGCACCTTTTCTGTCCTGACAGTCGAGCAGGAATGCCTCAACCTCCCCATGACGGTAGAAGTCCAGGCTGAACTGCCACAGAGGGTTTTCCTGTGGAGAAGATGGAGGTGAACTATTTGTCACGTTAGAATCCCGACCTTTTGTGGATCGGCGCTTTATACGGGCGGCGATTGGGCTCGAATACGTCGAATAGCCTAGCATCCATCGACCTGTTCATATGAGGTTTTTCCAGTGATCAATTTGCAAGGTGTCTCTCTGCACCGGGGTGAGCGCGACCTGTTGGACAGCGCGGATTGCCGCATTTTCCCCGGCCATAAAGTAGGGATTATCGGCGCGAATGGCTGTGGCAAGTCAACTCTGTTCAAACTTTTGCTCGGCCAGCTGGAGAGCGATGCCGGACATGTCGACCTGCCAAGTACCTGGCGTATTGCTCACATGGCCCAGGAAGTTGAGGCCAGCGAACAGTCCGCCCTCGACTATGTACTCGATGGCGATCAGGAGCTGCGCCAACTGCAGGAACAGCTGGCTCTGGCGGAGAGCAGTGGTGTGGCCGATGGCCACAAGCTGGGGGAACTACACGAGCGTATGGCCAGTATCGATGGCTACAGCGGGCCAGCCCGCGCAGCACAGCTGCTCGATGGGCTCGGCTTTTCCCACGCAGACCAACAGCGACCTGTACGCAGCTTCTCCGGGGGCTGGCGCATTCGCCTAAGTCTTGGCCGGGCACTGATGTGTCCGGCTGACCTGATGCTGCTGGATGAGCCCACCAACCACCTGGACCTAGATGCAACCCTGTGGCTGGAGCAGTGGTTACAGCGCTTTCCCGGTACTCTGCTGATTATTTCCCACGACCGCGATTTTCTCGATGCGGTCGTCGATGGCATTGTCAGTTTTGAGCAGCATAAACTGGTGCTCTATAACGGTAATTACAGTGCCTTTGAGCGCACGCGCGCCGAGCGCCTGGCACAGCAACAAATCCAGTTCGAAAAGCAGCAGGTCGAACGCGCGCACATGGAAGACTTTGTGCGGCGCTTCCGCGCCAAAGCGAGCAAGGCCAAACAGGCACAGAGTCGCATTAAGGCACTCGATCGCATGGCCCAGATTGCCCCAGCCCACGTGGACTCCCCCTTTCATTTCACCTTGCCATCCGCAGAGAAGACCTCCAACCCGCTAATCGATCTGCGCGAAGCGGATATCGGCTATGCCGACAAGGTAGTGGTGAGCAAAGTACAATTGGGGATCCAACCCGGTCGCCGCATTGGCCTGCTCGGCCCCAACGGCGCAGGTAAATCTTCACTGATCAAAACCCTCGCCGGGGATCTGCTGCCACTGAGTGGCGAGCGCCAATGTGGGGAACACCTGGCAATCGGCTACTTTGCCCAGCACCAGCTGGAAGCCCTCGACGGAGCAGCCTCGCCACTACTACACATTCAACGCTTAAGCCCCGATGCCAGTGAACAATCACTGCGGGACTTCCTCGGCGGTTATGGCTTTGTCGGGGATCGGGTATTTGAAACCGTCGCTGGCTTTTCCGGCGGTGAGAAGGCGCGCCTGGCATTGGCTATCCTGGCTTGGCAGAAACCAAACCTGTTACTACTCGACGAACCCACCAACCACCTGGATCTGGAGATGCGCCATGCTTTGACTATGGCACTGGCAGAATTTCCCGGTGCGATGGTTTTGGTTTCACACGATCGCCACCTGCTCGCCAACACCACCGATGAATTTATTCTGGTTGCCAATGGCCGTGCCGAGCCCTATGGCGGAGACCTTGACGACTACAAACAGTGGCTGTTGGGTTTTAACCGGGAGAAACGACGCGAAGAGAAGGCCACGGAAAGTTGTGAAAGTCCTGCCAAGCCCACTGAAGACAAGAAAACACAACGGCGCGCTGCTGCGGCATTACGCGAACAATTAAAACCACTCACCAACAAACTGAAAGCTATTGAGCGGCAGATATCCACAGCAGAGAAAAAGCTGAATCAGACCCAGGAAAAGCTTGCTGATGAAAACCTGTATAGCGGCAGTCAACAGGAGGAAATCTCCCGTCTCAATAAAGTGCAGGTAGAGCAGCGCGAGATTCTTGATACCCTGGAAATGGAGTGGCTCGAAATTTCTGAACAAGTGGAAGAGTTGCGTGGAGAGTAATACCTCTACTCACCGATTCTTACAGCCTTGGAGGGGCGCTTTGCCCTGATACTGTACCTGAAACTGCCATCATAAAGTTACATCACAGGCATCCCTTTTCTGGGTGGCACCAGCGGATGGCGGTTTTCCTAAGAAAGTGGAAGCCGCCAATTTCTAGCTGCGGATACAACCATATTCATCCACCGCAATACCAATTGGTGTATTCGGACACTGGTCTATATAGGTCGGTACGCCATCGAAGTCTGAATCGATTGGGCAGCCATCGGGCCCCACATCTACACCAACCGGTGTCTGTGGGCATTGGTCTGTCGCATCAATCACACTGTCGGCATCCTCGTCATACCAAAAATCCGGATACTCAAGCCACTGATAGCCTACCGCGACACTGGCAAATCCATCCAGGCCACCCTCTTCCACCCCTTGAAAGAGACGTATATCAGCCCGTGCCTGCCAACGAGGACCCAGGCTGTATTTCACTCCAATACCCAGATTGACCATAGTCTGGCTATCATGCCAATTACAGACGTACTTTGGGTAGAGGTGCGTATAGGGATCTTTTCGTTTGTAATCACAGTCATAACGATACTTGCCGTCTTTATCCCTGTAATGTTTTTTTGGTGCATCATCGTAGTTAATACGAATTTCGCCAATCCCGAAAGCTACGTAGGGTTGCCAGCAAAAGTCGCCGCAGAACTGGCCACCAAATTGATAAAGCAGGTCCAAATGGTAATTGTATACTTCAACCTTTTCAGGAATTTCATCTACATTCACGACAAAGTAATCAACCACTCCCTCCATGGCCCAGTAGTTGGTCATATTGAACCCCAGGCCACCACCGCCACCAGTGGTGTCCCGCAGTTTTAATCCATGAAAGGGTGTCCCATTTAGTCGGTCACTGTTAAACCAATGTTTACCGCCATTGGTATAGAGATTCAGTGTGCCAACAAAATCAGCAGAGGCCCCTGAACTTATAAAAAGAAGAAAAAATAAAACGCCATACAAAGTTGAAAGAAGCGAGAGACGCTTTCTCATTAGAGACACCGAAATTCCTTTTCGAACTAACCCCCCAAGGCTTTTATTCGAATGGGCACTTAGTAACAAAATCGAATTTATTGGTATATTTTTTAAGTACTCTTAATACGAATTCGTATTTAATGCCTCGCCCAGTATTAGCATCATAGACTGGAAATAGAAAAAGATAGCGATAAAGACAGGAGAGATAACCGATGCCGACGATAAGGCAACTACAGGACTTTTTTATGAACTCGACAATGCCACCCCAGCCCTGTATTGGCATTCACGGCCATTAACAAACAGTACCTTCGGCGGTTCTGCATGCAATATTTTGCCGGTACACAAAACAGTATTGTGCTTGCAAACTGGATAAGTTACTGCAGGGTTGCTCTACAGAATCTCTGATGTCAGGGAGATAGAGAAGGTTGGAAACTGCCAAAAAAGAATTGGCAGGTGATTTTGTAGAGACGGCAATATTTCAAAGCTGATCACTGGCGACGCTGGTAATATCACCAGTGATCATACTCTTGCTCTAAATACTAGAGGCTATTCACCATCGGCATCATGAGCGGAACCGACCTCACTCTCTGTGCTAGCCACTCCCTGAACGGGTATTTCACCGGGTAAACGCCGATATACCAAATCCCAAACACCGTGGCCCAGGCGTTGGCCGCGGCGTTCGAATTTGGTTTCCGGGCGCCACTCGGGTCGCTCAACATAGTCATTGTTGGCGGATGTATTTTCTAACAGCTGCTCCGCCTGCAGCACTTCCAGCATATGCTCGGCATAGTTCTGCCAGTCTGTCGCCATATGCATTAGTCCGGCGGTTCTTAATTTGGCGCAAATCAGACGCACAAAATCCTGCTGAACAATGCGACGCTTGTGATGCTTTTTCTTGTGCCAAGGGTCGGGAAAATATAATTGGAACCTATCCACTATACCCTCACCGATGCAATCGTTGAGAACGTCTACAGCGTCAGCCATATAAACACGTAGGTTTTCCACCCCAGCTTTACCGGCACTGTTAATTAACCTGCCGACACCGGGAGGGTGTACCTCGATACCAATAAAATTCTTGTCGGGCTCCGCCTGTGCCATCGCGAGCAGGGAGTCTCCCATACCAAAACCGATTTCCAGAACCAGCGGGGCCTCACGCCCGAAAACTTCACTCGGATTGATAGGACCATCAAACAGGGACAAGCCAAACTGCCCCCAGTAGGTATCAAAAGCGCGGCGTTGCCCTTCCGTCATTCGCCCTGCGCGGATCACATAACTACGGATGGACTTTTTCTTGTACTCGGTGCGGTAGGGGAACTCTTCCGCGGATTCGTCTTGCATTCTTCGCGACCTCTTATGCGAAACGGTTTTCTCTTATTCGGGAATTGGGATATACCGGGCGCTGACTCAAAAATGAATCCGGTCTCCACTATTTGGAGGAATTTGCAGCGGCAATTAACAGTACAATCCAACCAGCAATCATCAGGGTCCCACCAATCGGTGTGACAGGTCCCAGCCACCGCGGCCCTCCAAGGGCGAGGGCGTAGAGGCTGCCGGAAAAAAATACTACGCCAAATACAAAGAAGGCTCCGCTCAGGGTGAGTGACAAACGCACACCCCAGTTCTGGATCAACAGAGCCACACCAAGCAACGCAAGGGCATGGAACATCTGGTACTGCACTCCAGTCTTATAGGCCTCCAATAGATTCTCTGTCACCTTATCGCGCAGGCCGTGGGCGCCAAAGGCACCTAAGGCAACACCGCTGGCGCCGAACAGTGCGGCGAGCATCAGGTAAAGTTTTGCCATTATTTATCCCTCAACAGTTGCCATCCTGAGTAGATACAGGAAATCGATAAATACAGAAATAAAAAAACCGCGCTACTGCGCGGTTTTCTACCGAATGACAAAGATGCCGGTTCAGGCCTCCATGGCCGCACGCACTTTCTTCATAGCGTTCTTTTCCAGCTGGCGGATGCGCTCAGCGGAAACACCATACTTGTCTGCCAATTCGTGCAAGGTGGACTTATCTTCAGTCAGCCAGCGCGCCTGGATAATATCGCGGCTGCGCTCATCCAGCTGCTCCATGGCGCTGGCGAGACTGCTGAGATTGGTCTCCTGCCAATTATCACGCTCCAGCTGGGCAGCAGGGTCGAAACTGCGGTCTTCCAGATAGTGTGCAGGGGCCTGCCAAGCAGTATCGTCATCGTCATCCGCGCCGGCATCAAATGCGGCATCGTGAGCTGCGAGACGACCCTCCATTTCTTGGACCTGGGTAACATCCACATTTAAATCTTTTGCCACAGCCTTGGCTTCATCATTGCTGAGCCAGGCCAGCTTCTTCTTTTGTCCACGCAGGTTAAAGAAGAGCTTGCGCTGCGCCTTGGTGGTGGCGATCTTCACAATACGCCAATTGCGCAGGATAAATTCGTGGATCTCGGCTTTGATCCAGTGAACCGCAAATGAAACCAGACGCACACCCTTTTCAGGGTTAAAGCGCTTGACGGCTTTCATCAGGCCAACATTACCTTCCTGAACCAGATCGGCCTGGTTGAGGCCGTAACCAGAATAGGATTTGGCAATGTGTACCACAAAGCGCAGGTGAGACATCACCAGTTGCCGTGCCGCATTGATATCTTCGCGGTAGTAGAGGTCTTCTGCCAGGCGCTTTTCCTCCTCAGCAGTCAGCACATCAAAGCCGCTGACCGTCTGGATATAAGCTCCCAGGTTGGCGCCCGGAGACAGCGTATGCACTGGCTGTAGGCTGGTTCCCATTCAGGTCTCTCCTCTCATTATTAGTCGGCCGGTCCTACCGGCCGCTGTCGTCAGATACTGTTTCCGGCGACAAGCTGGACTCAGTGTAGCACTTGCACCGGCGGATAAGAAAGTCCGCCGCCACATGCCGTATTCCATTGTATTGCGATCGATTAGAGGGCCTACATGCCCTCGGGTTCCCGGTAGGGCAGCGGCTTTACGCTTCTTGATACGAGCGCATGGTTATGTCGGTTCTATAGCTCGAATATGCCGAGTTGTCGCCAACCAGGCACCCAATAATCCAAGCAGAGCAGCGCCAGCACTCAAGCCGACAAAGTAACTGAAACCCGGCCCCTTCAGGATATAGTTGCTGCCATAACTGGAAGAGAGGCCTGCAATAGGCCCCGACAACAACAAGACACCGCCAAGCAGCAGTAGCCAGGCCAGCAATCCACCAAAAAAGCCATAACAAAGCCCACTGTAGAGGAAAGGCCTGCGCACAAAGGCATTGGTGCCCCCCACCAGCTTCACCACCAGTATCTCCTCGCGGCGACTCTCGATATGCAGGCGAATGGTGTTGACCACAACCAGGACCACCCCCAGCGCCAACAGGAGTGCCAGTCCGGCAGAGAGCCGCTGCCCCAGCTCTGTGAGCTGAGTGAGGCGCTGCACCCAGGCCAGATCAAGCACCACGGAATCGGTCAGGGCCTGCTGTCGCAAGTTCTCCACCAGGGCCTGCAATTTATCGCTGTTATACGCATCTCTCGGCCGCAGCAACAGCACAGCCGGCAAAGGGTTGGCATCCAGCCCCGCCAGCACATCACCAAGCCCGGATGCCTGCTCAAACTCGGCCAGAGCTTCCTCCGGGGAGATGTAGGTCACTTCGGCAATCGCCGGATCGCTGCGCAGTTTTGCAGCGAAGGATTCAACCGCTGCATCCCGCGCACTTTTATGCAGGAAGACCGAGACCTGTGGCTGCCCATCCCAGCCAGCCACCGCGCGCTGGAAGTTCGCAAGCCCCAACTGCAGCGCAGCAGGCAGGGCCAGGGCAATAGCAATCACCAGTGCAGTCATGGCACTGGCCATGGGTGCGGCAAAAAAGCGGCGTATAGATTCCAACGCCACCTGGCGGTGATGGCCTAGCCAGCTGTGCCACAGATCGCTAAAACCGGTGCGGGCCACCACGGCTCCAGTGTTGCGCACGCGCTTGTCGGCGCCGGGGTTAGCCTGCCGCTGTGCTTTAGACTGGGTTTGCTTCACGGCTCGGGACTCCATCGTAAATCAACTGGCCGGCTTGCAAGGTCAACACCCGCCGGCGCATGCGCGCGATCAATTCCAAATCATGACTCGCCACCAGTACAGTAACGCCCACCGCATTAAAGTCCGCAAACAGCTGCATAATTTCCTGGGAGAGCTGTGGGTCCAGGTTACCGGTTGGCTCATCCGCCACCAGGATTGTTGGTTTATTCACTACTGCACGAGCTATGCCCACCCGCTGTTGCTCTCCACCAGACAACATAATGGGGTTCTGATTCTCCTTGTGCAGCAGGCCGACCTTGTCCAACGCCGCGCGCACCCTGCGCCCCAGCTCACGCTGGTTGCAGCCAGCCACAGACAGGGGCAGGGCGATGTTATCGAAGACACTGCGATCAAATAGCAGTTGGTGGTTCTGGAACACGATGCCCAGGTTACGGCGGTAATATGGGATCTGGCCATTGCGCAGGCGATTGAGGTTCTGCCCGGCCACCAGAATGGTGCCCTTGGTGGGGCGCTCGATGGCTGTAAGCAATCTCAATAAGGTGCTCTTGCCCGCACCGGAGTGACCGGTAAGGAACACCATATCGCCGCGGGGAATCTCCAGGCTGACACGTACCAGGGCATCTTGCCCCGATGCGTAGCGCTTATTCACATTGTCAAAGGTGATCACGGTTTTTAATTCTTGTTATTCCCTATGCCAGCAATCAAGCGATATCGCGGCCAAACAGCGCAGAGACGAATTCTTGCGCGCGGAAAGGTTGCAGGTCCTCCGCCTGCTCGCCCACACCGATAAAGCGCACCGGGATGCCGAATCGACGCGCCAGAGCGAAGATCACCCCCCTTTGGCCGTGCCATCAAGCTTGGTGAGTACCAAGCCAGTAACCCCGGCTGCCTCTCGGAACTGGGAAGCCTGGTTGATAGCATTCTGGCCGGTACCTGCATCCAGCACCAGCAGCACTTCGTGGGGAGCGCTGGGGTCCAGCTTGCCCATTACCCGGCGTACCTTGGTCAACTCATCCATCAAGTTGGATTTGGTGTGTAGACGCCCCGCAGTATCCGCAATTACCACGTCTATGCCACGGGCCTGAGCCGACTGCACTGCGTCAAAAATCACTGAAGCACTGTCCGCACCGGTATGCTGGGCCACCACAGGCACATCGTGGCGCTGCCCCCAAACCTGCAGCTGTTCTACCGCAGCGGCGCGGAAAGTATCACCGGCGGCGAGCATGACCGATTTACCCTCCCCGAGAAAGCGATGCGCCAATTTGCCGATTGTGGTGGTCTTGCCAACGCCGTTGACGCCCACCACCAGGATTACGTAAGGCTTCTTGCCGGTATCGATTGCCAGCGGTGCATCGACACTCACAAGCAGTTCCGCCAGTTCCTGTTGCAGGGCCTTGTACAAAGCATCGCCATCGGCAAGTTCGCGACGGGAAACACGCTCGGTAAGGCGCTCAACAATCTCGCTAGTGGCCTCAACGCCCACATCCGCCATCAGCAATTGGGTCTCCAGCTCCTCAAGCAGATCCTCATCGATTTCCTTGGCGCCGAGAAAAAGGTTGCCCATCCCCTCGACGAACTGGTTGCTGGTGCGGCTCAGGCCTCGGCGGATGCGCGCAAAGAAGCCCTCTTTCTTTTTCCCAGCGGGCTTATCCTGCTCCTGGGCAGGCTTCGCCACCGGTTCGGGTACCCGTTCTGCAGGCTCGGCCACCGGTGCCTTTGCTGTGAAAGCTGGCAGTAACCCAGACTCTGCCTCAACTATTTTCTCTGTCGTTTCTACCGATTTTTGCCCCGCAGGTGAAAGCTCCGGAGCCTCAGCAAAGTCCTCGTGCTCGGCAGCGGAAGTTTTTTTCTCGGGTGCGGGAGGCTTTTGCTCTGGTACCGGGACTCCAACATCTGGAGTCGGGGGCTCCCGATCGAGAGCTGTGGATACCTGGCTATCTGCCGTGGCCTCTTTGTCGGTTGGGGGCTGGTTGTGGGTTGGGAGCCCCTGCTCAACTGAAGGCTCCTCAGACGAAGCGGCAACTTCCGCGTGCTCCCCTTGGGGCTCGCTTTGTTCAGGCTTGCGTTTTTTCTTTTTACGCAGGAAATCAAAGATCATTCGTGTATCCGGGTGTACCGCTTGCAGAAAGACGCTAATCTTAGCATCGCTAAGCCCCCAGTAGAGAGTTACCTTGGCCAGAAGTTCATCGCGCAAGCCCACCCCGCAATCCCTTTCCCAGCTTCGTATCATTGGAGGGCAATGGCGTGGCCGGAAATTGCAATTCGCACCGGTGGAGGGACTCAGGCCCACCGGCGACCGCCTGCGTGAAACCCTGTTCAACTGGCTGCAGTTCAGACTGCCCGGTGCCTGCTGCCTGGATCTATTCGCGGGCTCTGGCGCCTTGGGCCTCGAGGCCCTTTCCCGTGGTGCCTCTTCAGTGGATTTTGTCGAGTTGAATCCGCATGCCGCGCATACTCTCAAGGAACAGCTGCGATTGCTGGAAGCACAGGGGGCCCAGGTGCATAGCTGCAGGGCTGCGGATTTCCTGGCAAGCAATAACAATCAATACGACATTATCTTTGTCGACCCCCCCTTTGCCGAGGATCTGTGGCAGGAAAGCCTCAGCGCCCTTGAGGGCCATCTCTCTGAGGAGACACTGATCTATATCGAGACACCTCGCGACACAGTCCTGTCGTCGCTATCCAACTGGCAGCTGGTCAAAGAAAAGCGCGCGGGCCAGGTCTGTATGCGCTTATATCAGTGCACACTGCAAAGCCCAGCGGAGAACTTTGAGGTCGAGTAAATCTCCTGATTGCATTCGGTTTTGAGCCTTAGCCGTAAATTGTTTACCATTCGCATCCCTTTCGGTCCGCATTAAAAGCCTTGGCGTATGAAAAAAGTCGTCTACCCTGGAACCTTCGATCCAATCACCAACGGCCATCTGGACTTGGTGGAGCGGGCCTGTCGCCTGTTTGACCATGTCATCGTCGCGGTGGCCGCCAGCAGCCGTAAAAACCCGCTATTCACCCTGGATGAACGAGTGGAACTGTCCCAGCAGGTACTCGGTCACCTCCCCAATGTGGAAGTGATCGGATTCGATATCCTGCTGGCCGATCTTGTTCGCCAAGTGGATGCCTATGGCGTACTGCGCGGTCTGCGCGCGGTATCCGACTTCGAATACGAGTTCCAGCTGGCCAATATGAACCGTCAATTGGCTCCCAATATGGAAAGCCTGTTCCTGACGCCAGCGGAACATTTGTCCTATATCTCCTCATCTTTGGTGCGAGAAATTGCCTCACTCAATGGTGATGTGACCAAATTTGTTCCACCTGCGGTTCAGGCGGCACTCAAGGAAAAATTCCGCTAGGCCCCGAACTGGTTATTTCTGATACACTCGAGCGGATTTTTCCTCAATCCGCGGAGTGTGTTGTGCGCTACCTTCTCCTCGCCTTTGCCGTCTTTCTGACCCCAGCAATAGCCGACGAGCCGCAGCCTGAGATCGATACCGGTCGCAGTGCGATCAAATCGGCCACTGCTGATACCTACATGGTGGTTACCGCCAATCCCCACGCCAGTCGTGCTGCTGAGCAGGTCCTCGTCCTTGGCGGTACCGCCGTAGATGCCGCTATAACCGCACAACTGGTGCTGGGACTGGTGGAGCCTCAGTCATCAGGTATCGGCGGCGGTGCATTTATGCTCAGCTATGATGCCGGCGACAAAGAGCTCCAGTACTACGACGGGCGTGAAACAGCCCCCGCTGCAGTCGATGAAAACTACTTTATACACGAGGGTAAGCCCCGCGCATTTATCCAAGCGGTTATTGGTGGCTATTCCGTAGGTGTGCCCGGTGTTATCCGCATGCTGGAAATGGCACACCAGAGAGATGGAAAGCTGCCCTGGGAGTCCCTGTTCCAGCCGGCAATAGAGCTGGCCGAAAGCGGTTTTGAGATTTCTCCCCGCCTGCACCAGCTCTTACTCAAGCTACCCAAAGTTGCGGCCAGGCCGGCTATCGCCGGCTATTTCTTCAATAGTGATGGTGAGCCTCTGCCAATCGGGCACAGGCTCAAGAATCCCGAATATGCCCAAACACTAAGGGGGATCGCCAAGGGCGGCGCAGACGCTTTCTACCAGGGAGAAATCGCCAGAGCCATCGTGGAGGCCGTGCATAGCGATCCGGAAAACCCCGGTCTGCTCAGCCTGGAAGATATGGCTGGTTACCAGGCCAAACAGCGGGAGCCCCTGTGCTCCATCTTCCTCGAGTACCGTGTTTGCGGCGCCGACGCTCCATCCTCAGGCGGCACCACAGTGGGCGGGATATTAGGTATGCTGCAACAATTTCCTCTGAGTGAGATGAGGGCCGGCGACGATTTGCTCACCCACCTGTTTATAGAGGCCTCCGAGCTGGCATTTGCCGACCGCAACACCTACTCCGCTGACGCGGACTTTGTCAGTGTTCCCAGCAAACCCCTGGTCTCCCCAGATTACCTGAGCAGCCGCGCAGCATTAATTGATCCAGATAGCGCCAATACGGCCAGGCCCGGCAATCCCCGAGCCAGTAACAGCAAGCGCGCCATGGCACAATCACCGGAGATGCCCAATACCAGCCACCTGGTGGTGATGGACCGCTACGGCAACGGCGTCAGTATGACCTCCAGTATTGAAACCGGCTTTGGCTCACGCCTCCTGGTGAAAGGGTTTTTGCTGAATAACCAACTGACCGACTTTTCTTTCACCCCTAAGCGGGCGGACGGAAAGCTGGTGGCCAACCGTATCCAGGCTGGTAAGAGACCGCGCTCATCCATGTCCCCCACGGTGGTATTCAACAAGAATGGCAGTATCAGGCTGTTGGTGGGTTCCCCAGGTGGTTCCCGTATTATCAATTACACTGCGCGCACCATCCTCTACCACCTGGGATTAGATATGCCGATCGCTGACGCCATTGCCGCAGGAAATATCGGTGCAATCGGTAATCGGGTGGAATTGGAGCCGGGCTTCTTCGGCGAGAAAGTTATCAGCAAGCTCAGGGAGCGCGGACACCAGGTTGTAGAACGCAATCTCAACAGCGGTATTCACGCGATTGCCCTGAAAGATAACAAGCTTTACGGCGGCGCCGACCCCCGACGCGAAGGCAGCGCATTGGGGCGTTAATTTCTAAGTAAAATCGCCACAAAGCCCCTATAGATTTCAGGGGCTTTTTTTATCTACTGAAACACTGTTGTTACTGACACGCTCGTGAACCAGTCGCCCCTTGTAGTAGGTACGCAAGATGCTGGCCTTGTGGATATCTTCAACAGGAATTTGGAAAAGATTTCGATCCAGCACAATAAAGTCCGCCCATTTTCCCTTCTCGAGGCTACCGGTTTCCAATTCCAGACCATGGGCATAGGCGCCGTTAATAGTAAAGGTCTCAAGCATCACTGCCAGTGGAATATTGCGCTCAACCCCGAATTGAATTCCAGCCAGTGGACTATCTACGCCGCTTGGAGACCAGGCATACCCGGAAACCAGGGTCACCCCCTCTGGGAAAAAACGCTTGCCGGCGTCTTTCGCTGAGCGGCCTTTCTGTAAAGGAATCTTACCCGGGTGCATTACCGCCACAACTTTTCCCTGCGCAAATTTCTTTAATTCATCTACATCGGCAATCGCAGCGTTCAATATACTGTTGCGCGGGTTTCGACGCTTTGCCACCTCCCCCAATTTAAGGAGAGCTCTAAGAGCCCGCTCAGTACTTTCCCGGTCATGTACATAAATCTGCACAGGAAAACTATGAATATTCGCCCGCTCAATTAGCTGGGTAAGTTTATCCTCCTGAACCGATTTTCCCTCTGGTCCAGATCCAGTAATTTGTGGTGAAGCAAAATCACTGATACGGACAGAACCTAGCTGGAAGTCTTTACCTGAATAGCGTTTCGCAAGAACTTGCAGCGTGCGGAACTGTGCGGCAGTCATATTGGGCAAAACAATAAATGAACCTCTTACACGTAAGTCCAACGGCATGAGATCAGTTAGCCTCTCCAGCGTTGTCACCGGATCACTGCTACCAACTAATGGGGTATTGGTCTCGTAGAGCGTTGTTACCCCCCATCTCGGCGCCAGCCTACTGATACGTAAAATATCCTCTCGATAATCAGTCGAACGCTCCTCCGGAATCAATTTTTGTAACAGCGCTATCGCCCCGCGTCCGCGCAACAAGCCAATAGCGATACCATCCTCGTTTTTAACAATAAATCCATCTGTGGGATTTTCAGTGTCACTATCAATACCTGCGGCAGCGAGCCCTTCAGAGTTTGTCCAGATACTGGCCCCGTCAGCAGAAATCAAAATAATTGGGATCAGATCATTTATCTGATCGAGAATTTCCTTATGCAACTTATACGCGGAAAATGCTTGCGGGCGCCAACCTGCACCAAACACAACTTGTTGCTCCGGATTTTCCCTAATATAGGTTTCCAGTGCTCGCCGGTAATCATCAACAGTTTTT
Organism: Microbulbifer sp. GL-2; assembly: GCF_007183175.1. Classification (NCBI taxonomy): domain Bacteria; kingdom Pseudomonadati; phylum Pseudomonadota; class Gammaproteobacteria; order Cellvibrionales; family Microbulbiferaceae; genus Microbulbifer; species Microbulbifer sp. GL-2. The sequence continues at coordinate 1,657,074 of NZ_AP019807.1, read as the reverse complement.
TCAACAAAAAGATCAACACCGAATGCCGAGCCAGCTATTTTTGCCCCCTGGATAAATCCAGGCAAAACCAATTTTCCTTGGAGGTTTTCAACCGTGGTTTTGGGGCCAATGTATTTTTTTACACCGTGATTTTTTCCGACATAAATAATATGCCCATCTCTGATGGCCATTGCTGTAGCAACAGAACGGGATTTATCCAGGGTGTAAATATACGCATTTTTAAAAACCAGCTGGGCCGGCGCAGGGACAGAGCTATTTTTAGGGTCACTTCTCTCGCAACACAAAAGCAGAAACCCACACAATACCCACACAAGACGCATTCCTTGATCCTCTTTTCTATCAGAAGGTAAAATCCAAATGGTCTATACGCACTCCCAGAAAGCACTTACGTAGCACAGCAGTAAAATCAGAAAATATTTTTTTGATATGTGAATATCAATGGATTAGCAGAATATAAAATAAAACTGGCACACCAACAGGCATTATTGATGCCATTTAAATTATAGAAGAACAAAAACTTTATTAACTGCGCCTATTGCCACAGCCAGTGATAACCAAAAGAGCCCCTGATACAGGGCCCCAGACCACACTCCAAGAAAGTACTGATCAAATTTAACATGGTGATGATAAAGAATGCGCTGACAATAAATTTCTCCAGAAAACTGAAACGGCGTGGGGCAAAATTACGCCGGCAGAAGCCCAGCATCATAGCTATCCCACAGTATGCAAGCAGGCCAAAAAAGGCGACGGCGGACCAGGTATAAAGGTGTAAGCCGAGATATGCCCCCCAAAACCCGGGTTGCCCGGCAGGATATGAAGTAGCACTTGCCGACCCGCCACAGCCAATCCGGCAAGACCCGATAATATAACTACCCCGTAATGCGCCGGCCGCATACCGAAACGCAGATTCATTAACAGTCCAACCCCCACCATAGTGAACGCTACCCGTTGCAGCAGGCACAGGGGGCAGGGTGGCTGTTGCTTCAACAGTTCTACCAGAAAGGCAAACCACAATGCCGCCGTAACTATCAGCAGCAGCAGGGCATCGAGTCTTCGCACTGCATAAACCATGGCGACAACCCCTTACGGCAAGCCCCTAAAACGAAAGGTTCAGCCTGTTGGTCCAGTGATATGCGAACCAGGTAAGGTAGATTGCCAAGGTTACCAGCCAACAGGCGATTGCCGCCTGCCGGCGTCCATTCCAGATATACCAGACAGACATCAGGACGGTGAAAAACGGCAATATCATTACCACGGGCTATCTCCACAGACAGCAATAGCTTGATATTAGTATTTCAGCCGCAAATTCCCCAGTATTGCCCAACTTCAGCGCTGGCAGTAAGCACAAAAGAAGGTGTTGCGCTGCCCCAGAACCATATCGCGAACCGGGCGACCACAGGTTGGACAGGCCTCACCCGCGCGACCATAGACATTGAGTTCCTGGGAGAAATAGCCCGGCTGCCCATCCCCACCAATAAAGTCTTTTAGAGTGGTGCCGCCCTGGGCAATGGCTCGCTGCAACACCTGTTTAATAGTCTGCGCAAGGCGTAGATAACGAGCTTTGGAAATAGTGCCCGCTTCACGATCCGGGCGGATTCCGGAGAGAAAAAGCGACTCGCTCGCGTAGATATTGCCCACACCCACAACGATACGCCCATCCATGATGAAGGTCTTCACCGACTGCCGGCGTTTGCGGGATGTAGAGAACAGATAGTCACCTGTGAACTCGGCGGAGAGAGGCTCGGGGCCCAGGTGACTGAGCAAATCGTGAGCAAGGGGGTCACCAGCTGTCCACAGCAGGGCCCCAAAACGGCGCGGGTCGCGATAGCGCAAGATCAGGCCATTGTCGAGCTGCCAGTCTATATGATCGTGCTTTTGCGGGGCCTCACCATCATCTACCAGGCGCAGACTGCCAGACATACCCAGGTGCCAGATGGCACACCCATTATGCATATACACCAGCAGGTATTTGGCGCGGCGCTCAAGCTTCAGGATACGGGCATTGCTGATATATCGGGCCAAGTCCGGTTCAACCGGCCAGCGCAGGCGGTGTTGGCGCACCTCGGCAGAATGTACCTTATACCCCTCCAGGTGGGGCTGCAGGCCGCGGAGGGTTGTTTCTACTTCTGGGAGTTCAGGCATTTCAGTCTTGTTTCTGGAGTCGATTTACCCGGTAGACGGATACAAAAAAGCCCGGTGTACACCGGGCTTTTTCTACGAGTACACGGCAGGCAATTACTTGATTTTGCCTTCCTTATACATCACATGCTTGCGTACAACGGGATCATACTTTTTGATCTCCATTTTCTCAGGCATGTTGCGCTTGTTCTTGGTAGTGGTGTAGAAGTGGCCAGTACCGGCGCTGGAATTCAGACGAATCTTCTCACGCATTGCTCTATCTCCAATCTATTAGCTGGGCTACAGCTGTTACACTTTTTCGCCGCGGGCGCGCAGCTCAACCAGGACAGCGTCGATACCTTTCTTATCGATAACGCGCATACCTTTCGCGGAAACACGCAGCTTCACAAAACGCTTCTCGGATTCAACCCAGAAACGGTGGCTGTGCAGGTTCGGCACAAAGCGACGCTTGGTGCGGTTCTTGGCGTGGGATACATTGTTTCCGGTGACCGGACGCTTACCGGTTACCTGACATACCTTGGACATCTGTTGGCCTCTTCAAAACACTTGTGCCCGCATGGCGCCAATCCTGAAGAGGAAAAGGTAGTGCGGGAACATAAAAATCGGGATTCTAATCCGGTTCCTGGATAGCGGCGGAACCTGTTCAGAATCTGGCCCGGCCGCAAAGAGCGGCGTTTTATACCAAAAGAGCCCGTAGGGAGCAAGTTTTGTACAGCACTTCCGTATCGATCACGGCATCTTCACAGTAACCCCTGCTCAGCAAAAGAGAGTGCCTCGCCCTCACCGACGATCAAATGATCCAGAACCTTGATGTCGACCAGCTCCAGAGCCTGTACCAGGCGCTCGGTGATCCAGATATCCGCCTGACTGGGTTCGCAGATGCCAGAGGGATGGTTGTGCGCCAGGATCAGCGCTGCAGCCCCCCGGTGCAGGGCCGCTTGTACTACCTCACGGGGATAGACACTGGCGGCGTTTAGAGTGCCCTCAAACAACTCCTCAAAGGCGATCACGCGGTGCTGGGTATCCAGGTAAAGGCAGCAGAAAACCTCGCGGCGACGGTGGCGCAACTGCATCGACAGGTAGTCCCGCACCGCCATCGGGCTGCACAGAGCGCTGCCTTGTTGCACTGTCTCTGCCAAGTGCCGGCGTACCATTTCCAGCGCCGCCTGCAGCTGGACAAACTTGGCGTCTCCCAGCCCTCGGGCGCGGCAAAACCGCTCCCTATCTACCTCCAGCAGTGCGCGCAAGCCGCCAAATTCGCTCAATACCCCACGTGCCAGGTCCACTGCCGAAACACCGGGCAAGCCCACACGCAGGAATATAGCCAATAACTCTGCATCCGATAGTGCGCCGGCACCCCGTGCCAGCAACTTTTCCCTCGGCCTTTCAGCAGCAGGCCAATCCTTGATCTTCACCGGTATTTCCTCCGCCCATTCCATGACTGCGTTTTTAAGTCAATTCCACCACCTACTATCAGTAACCTCTGAGATGCCTCATTCTCTGCCTTATAAGAACAGACGCATCAATGCTAATCTTACCCGCTCGCATAAATTCGGAAAGCGCACCTATGTCCTCCCTCAGCAATAAACGCATTCTTCTGGGTATCAGCGGCGGTATCGCTGCATATAAGAGCGCCGATCTGGTACGCCGCCTGAAAGATCGCGGTGCCGAGGTGAGGGTAGTCATGACAACCGGGGCCCGCGAATTTGTGCAACCCCTGACCTTCCAGGCCCTTTCCAGTAATCCGGTATACTCCGACCTGCTCGATCCTGCCGCAGAGGCAGCTATGGGCCACATTGAGCTGGCCAAGTGGGCCGACTTGGTCCTGATTGCGCCCGCCAGCGCCCAGGTGATGGCAAAACTTGCCTGCGGTATGGCTGACGATCTGCTCACGACCCTATGCCTGGCCAGCGAGGCACCACTGGCACTGGCGCCCGCAATGAACCAAGCCATGTGGCGCCACCCGGCCACCGCCGCCAATGCGCAAACTCTGCACAACCGCGGTGCCCACTTGTGGGGTCCAGCCGCCGGCAGCCAGGCCTGCGGCGATGTAGGGCCGGGACGCATGCTCGAACCCGCAGATTTGGCACTGCAAGCAGAAGCCATGTTCGGCAACAATGACTGTTTGCGTGGCAAAAGCGTGGTAATCACTGCGGGCCCAACCCGCGAAGCGCTGGACCCCGTACGCTATCTCAGCAACCACAGTTCCGGCAAAATGGGCTTTGCCCTCGCCGAGGCAGCCCAGCGTGCCGGTGCCCAGGTAACACTGATCGCCGGACCGGTAAACCTGAACAGCCCGGCGCATGTAAAGCGTGTCGACGTTGTCGATGCGCGGGAAATGCGCGATGCCGCCGAGCGCGCAGCTGACCTATGCGATATTTTTATCAGCGCTGCCGCTGTTGCAGATTTTCGCCCTGCAGCCTTGGCCGAACAAAAAATCAAAAAGCGGGAGGGCCACGACGAAAGCTCTATAGCCCTGGTAAAAAACCCCGATATCGTCGCGGGCATTGCCGCACGCACCAAACGGCGCCCATTTACGGTCGGCTTCGCCGCGGAGACCCAGCAGGTAGAGCAATATGCGCAGAGCAAACTGAAGCGCAAGAAGCTCGATATGATTGTTGCCAACGATGTAAGCCGTACCGAGAGTGGTTTTAACAGCGACCACAACACTGTCACAGTGATAGACCGCAGTGGCAGCAATACTCTACCTCCAGCTCTGAAAACCGATCTGGCTAAACAACTTATAGAAATAATCGCCAACAAGGCACAACAGTAAAGATTTACGGACAGGAAAATCTGTGGTTTCCAACAAAAACAATCAGCGTAACTCACCATTGCATAAGGGGTTGCTTTTACCTTCTCTGCTGGCAGCTGTGGCCTGGCTCTGTGGAGCCTATTTAATCGTAGAACATGTGATCGTCCCCCATAACCACACTCAGGTGGCCCAGGCATCCCAGAAGCAAGGCGAAGCTTTCGCCCAGGCCGTTCAGCAACAACTGATCGAGCGCTCCCGGCGCCTGCGAAAAATCGGTGGTATGCAACAGCCGGCGGAGGCTCTGCTGAATACCGCCGAACTACCAGAGCAATCCAGGGCCCAAATATTTACCAGTGCGCAGATCCGGGTTGGTGCCGGCACAAATCCAAGTCTCAATTTCGCCCTGGTGGACCTGCTTAAGCGCACCCGCTTGAACGCGCAGCAACCCCTGGAGATATTGCGCACCGGTACCGACAACAGCTGGCAGCTGCACAATGCTGTCAACCTGACAAGTGAGCAGCTATTAATCAGCCAACCTTTTGCGGTGATAGAGAGTACCCTGGACAGCCTCGATAAGAACCTCGGACAAATTCAGCTGACCCAGAAGTTTCCCGATGGGGCCGCGCAAACCCTGTGGCGTGCTGGTCAGGGTGGTGGGCACACTTCTACAGTGGATATCCGCGATAGTTACCTACGTGTGCAATTCAGCCCCTCCAGCACATTTACCCAACATCACAGCCTGCCGACACTCTGGATTTATCTCGGTGCGGGAATCGGCTTGCTAATTTCCCTGTTGTTGCTGATTCGTTTCCTCCCCAGGGACACCCGCGCGCCCTGGGAGCATAGCAATAAAAATACAAAAGGCACCACAGAGACACGCAAACCGACGCTAGCGGAACAGGCTGTCCTGCAGCAGGAGGGCTCACTTCAGAGCCCGGCTTCGGCCCCCAGTATCGCTCCGCAAACCTCCGAACAAAGCAGCCTGGGAGAAAAGGCCTCAACGGCCGCGAATAAGCCGGAACCTATCCTGGGCACCGAATTTCCAGCACACGTATTCCGCGCATACGATATTCGCGGTATTGCCGGTGAGGAAATCAATGAGCCTTTCGCTTACCAGCTTGGGCGCGCCCTCGGCACCCTGGCCCAACACGCCGGTGAACATATCCTGCTAGTGGGCCGAGACGGCCGCAACAGCAGTGAGCTGCTCAGCAACTGCCTGATGGAAGGCATTCTCGACAGCGGGTGCAACAGTATTGATCTGGGATTGGTCCCATCACCCCTGCTCTATTACGCTTGCGCAAAAGGCAAGAATACTGCCAGTGGCATTATGGTAACCGCCAGTCATAATCCCGCCGAGTACAATGGGTTCAAGATTGTGCTAAAGGGCCGCCCACTGGCCGAGGAGAAGCTTCAGGGCCTTTACCAGCTAATGAAAAAGGGCCCATTCAAGGACGGGGAGGGCAGTAACCGCGAACAGGATATCAAAGACAAATATATCGATGAGGTCTTCAACAATGTAGCCCTCGCCGGGCAACCGCATATAGTGGTGGACGCTGGCAATGGGGCCACTTCAGTGCTGGCACCGCGCCTATTCGAACAGCTGGGCTGTGCAGTGACTCCTCTTTTCTGTGAAGTGGACGGGGACTTCCCCAATCACCCTCCAGATCCTTCACGCCCGGAGAACCTGCAGGCGCTGACGGATACGGTGGCTGAAACCGGTGCGGATATCGGTGTAGCGCTGGATGGCGATGGCGATCGGGTTACTTTGATCTCCAGCAGTGGACGTATCGCCTGGGCTGACCAGCTGGTTATGTTGTTGGCCAGGGATATTCTCGGCCGTCACCCAGGTGAAAACATTGTCTTTGATGTAAAGAGCAGCCGCAGTCTGGCACAGCTGGTCAGCCAATACGGTGGCCGCCCGATTATGTGGAAAACCGGCCACGCCCCGATGAAAACCAAGATGCTCGAAACCAAAGCTATTCTCGGCGGTGAATTATCGGGCCATATTTTTATTAAGGATCGCTGGTTTGGTTTCGATGACGGTATATACGCAGCAGCACGTATCCTGGAAATCATGGCCCTGCGCGAACAAAATCTGGATGAACTGCTGGATACTCTCCCCAAAATGCACAGCACTCCGGAAATCCTCCTGCCTGTAGCAGAACAGGAGAAATTCGCCCTGATTGAACAATTGCGTGAGCGGGGCAGTTTTGCCAATGCGGATATCAATACCATCGACGGCCTGCGTATTGAGTTCACTGATGGCTGGGGCCTGGTGCGCGCCTCCAATACTACAAGTGCGCTAACTCTGCGTTTCGAAGCCGAAAATGAAGAGGCCCTGGAACGCATTCGCAAACAGGTCATGGATCAACTCAAGCAAATCGATCCCACCATCACAGTGCCTAACTGGCAACTTCTCGACTGACGGGAATAAATTAACCTGACAATACCGCGGCACAGGTAAGTGCCGCTGCCGACCGCTGGTCGGTAAATTTTAATCTTCTACAAAACCGCGCAGCTGCGCGGCATTCTCGGCGACGACCGGGCGGCCGGGAAAATCCGCTCATACGTGCCTCACCACAAAGGAATTGCCATGTCCCTCGATAAAAAGTCCGCATTGCGTGTTGCCCAGGTCCTGAATGAAGCGCTGCCCTATATTCAGCAATTTACCGCTAAAACTGTTGTGGTTAAATTTGGCGGCAATGCCATGGTGGACAGGGAGCTGCAGAACAGTTTTGCCCGCGACATTATCCTGATGAAGCTTGTGGGTATGAACCCGGTAGTAGTACATGGCGGAGGTCCACAAATTGGCCAGTTGCTGAATAAGCTGAGTATCGAATCCCGCTTTGTCGACGGAATGCGTGTTACCGATAGCGAGACCATGGACGTGGTGGAAATGGTGCTGGGTGGCACCGTCAATAAACAGATTGTCAACTTGATCAACCACAACGGCGGCCGCGCTGTGGGTGTCACCGGCAAGGATGGCCTGCTGATCAAAGCGCGCAAACTCAACAGAAAAAATGAGAGTGCCGGGCTGCACGCCTCAGAGATTATTGATATCGGTCAAGTGGGCGAAGTGGAAAAGGTCAATACCGATGTGATCGACATGCTGATTCACAGCGATTTTATTCCGGTAATTGCTCCAATCGGGGTCGACAAGGATGGTATCTCATACAATATCAATGCGGACTTGGTCGCCGGTAAGATTGCCGAGTGTCTAAAGGCTGAAAAGCTGATGCTGCTCACTAACGTAGCGGGCCTGCAGGATAAACAGGGGGAAGTGCTCACCGGTTTGAGCACACCACAGGTAGAAGGGCTGATCGCAGACGGTACGATTCACGGCGGCATGCTACCAAAAATCGCCTGTGCCCTGGATGCAGTTAAATCTGGAGTGACTTCGGCACATATTATTGATGGTCGGGTTCCACATGCGGTGCTACTGGAAATTTTCACCGATACCGGCGTAGGCACCTTGATTACCAACAATAATGAAGTATAAAGCGGGCGTACAATCGTCCTTGGCAATTGAAGACAGCCGAACGAATCGGTAGGATTCCGCCGCCGCAATAAGGCAACAAGAGCAAAAACCACCGTCCGCCCCCCAAGTGGACTAAAGGCAGTCAATGAGCAGCGAAAAAATCAATCGGCGTCAACAGATCCTGGAAGCTCTGGCACATATGCTGGAAGCCAGCCCCGGCGCACGTATTACAACTGCAGCCCTGGCCAAGGAAGTCGGCTTCTCTGAAGCGGCGCTTTACCGTCACTTCCCCAGTAAATCAAAAATGTTTGAAGGTCTTATCGAATTTATCGAAGAGACTGTTTTCACTCGTATTGCAATGATCCTGCAGGAGGAACCCTCAGCCCTGAACCGTTGCCAGAAAATTCTGCACCTTCTTCTGGCCTTCTGTGAGCGCAACCCCGGTATAACCCGCCTGCTCACTGGAGATGCACTGACAGGTGAAACCGAACGATTGCATGGACGTATCCTGCAGCTGTTCGACCGCCTGGAAACCCAGATCCGACAGATATTGCGTGAAGCAGAACTGCGCGAGCACCTGCGCCCGACTCTGCCCCTGGGCGGTGCCGCCAATCTGTTGCTGGCCAGCGCCGAAGGTCGCATCGTGCAGTATGTACGCAGCGGTTTTAAGCGTAAACCCACCGAGTACTGGGCGGAACAATGGCCAGTTTTAACCTCGGGGTTTTTCCGCGAAACCGTAGCTGCGGCCCGTTGAGTGGCTATCGGCAATCCGCTGGAAAATTAGGGGTAATGGCACCGGTCGGTGCCTGGGCATAAGTGCTGCCGGGTAATCATCCCGGCCAGCTCTGGCCCGCTTAACGCTTGGCCATGATTTCAGCGTAACGGGTCGCAGCTTTATCAAATTCATCATTGATAGAGACGGCCTCGTCCGCGCGCCGGCTAAGGCGCTCACGCAATACCGAGACCTCTTTTTGCAAATCGGCAATACGCTGTAGAAGCTCAGGGGCTACCTCGCGGCCACCGCGCTGGGTGCGCGCAGCACCCGCCTCTTCCTGGGCGATCTGACGACCAAGGCTACTGATATTCGAGCGCATAATCGCCATGTCCTGCTCAACAATCGCCAGCTTGCGCTTGCGCGCACTCTCGATATCGGCAACGCTGTTGTAGCGTTTTAGCAGCTTGCGGTCGGCTTCTTCCTGAGCTTCCTGTTGGCGCTGCGCCTCGAATTCCTCGGGGCTCAACTGCGGCGGCACCACCTCCAGTACCCGGCCGGAGTGGTTGAGAATTTCATAGCCCCCAGCCACATATTCGGGAGGCACCCTCTCATTGAGCACCAGAATGCCCTGCTCATCGGTATAGCGGTAGAGTACCTGTCCACTCGCGGCATTTGCCAGGGAGGAGAACAGCAGAAAGGCAGTTACCAAAAAACGTACTATAGGGGCGATTTGCATCGCTCTTCTCACTAATAGTGCGGCCCGCTGCGGAAACAGGTCTTGTTTTATTGACCCGAAACACCGTAACGCTGCCGGTAGTCCACAATTTTGTGCAGGGTTTCACCAGCCTGTGACTCCTGCTCGAGGAAGCTGATCACATTGTCCAACTGTACAATACTGATCACGGGAATATTGTACTGCCTCTCCACCTGCTGAATAGCGGAGAATTCACAATCCTCACTGGCTTTTTCCTGGCGGTTCAAACCAATTACCACTCCGGCTGCTTCGGCACCGTGGGAATCGATAATCTGCATCACTTCGCGCACCGCTGTACCCGCGGTAATTACATCATCGATAATCAAAACCTTGCCATTAAGCGGCGCACCCACTAAGGTTCCGCCTTCGCCGTGATCCTTGGCCTCCTTGCGGTTGTAACAGAAAGGCTTGTCGATGCCCTTCTGCGCCAACGCCACGGCAGTCACCGCACCCAGCGGGATACCCTTGTAAGCCGGCCCGAAAATGACATCAAACTCCACTCCCGAAGCGATAATCGCCTCGGCGTATGCCTGTCCGAGTGCCGCCAGCGCCGCACCGGTGTGGAATCGGCCGGCATTGAAGAAGTAGGGGCTCTGACGGCCTGATTTCAAGGTGAAGTCGCCAAAACACAACACCTGATGATCCAGGGCCAATTGGATAAAATCGCGCTGATATTGCTGCATGGAAAATTGTTAACTATTGGCTAAGGTGAAGGGAGACCTCCCCGAAGCAATCCCGGGGATAGGCATGCAAATAATGTTTCTAATGATACACAGTCCGCTGGTAAGGGGCTAATAATGCGAATAGTAAGCTTGTCTGTAGACGGCGTTCATCAGGCCGCACAATGCGGTCTCTACGATTGGTTGGCTGAGCAGGACGCAGACATTATCTGCCTTCAGGACCTGCGCTCCCTGGAGCCAGAGCTTGACCACCCCATATTCCACCCCGACGGTTACTACAGCTACTTCTTTGACTCGGGAACATCCCATGAAAATGGAGTGGCGATCTATACACGCAACCAACCCAAGGCCATTATCTTTGGCATGGGTTTTGCCAATGGCGAAGATATGTACGGGCGCTATTTGCAAGCGGATTTTGAACGCCTGAGCGTCGGTTCCCTGCTCGCTCCCATGGCTACTGATGAAGCATCACTGGAGAAAAAAGTCCAGTTCTTCGATGACATGCAGGCGCACTTGCACAAGATCAGCCGCAAACGACGCGACTTTATTTTCTGCGGCAACTGGGGTATGGCGCACCGCCGTGCCGATGTGCAGAACTGGCAGGATCATCAGGATACCCCCGGTTTTATGCGCCATGAACAGCGTTGGCTGGACCAGCTGTTCAATGAGATCGGCTATGTCGACGCCTTCCGCCGCGTAGTCAAAGACACCGATGAATTTACCTGGTGGCCGAATGGCGCCGTGGGTGAGGGTGATGGCTGGCGAACCGACATGCAGATTGTGTCACACGGCCTGAAAAACCGTATCGAATACGGAGCCATCAACAAGAACGTTAAGTTTTCCAGTCACCTGCCGGTGATGATGGATTACGATATCGAAGTGTAAGATTTGTGGAGCCCCGACCTGTGCGGGGTTCCACAACATCGTTTACTTATCCAGCGCCGTTTGCTGTAGTGCAATCAACTCATCAATTCCTGCCTTACCGAGCCCTAACATCTGCGCGAATTGTTTCTCGGTAAAAGGTGCACCCTCTGCGGTACCCTGAACTTCGATCATGCCACCATCTGCGGCCATCACCAGATTCATATCGGTATCAGCAGCGCTGTCTTCCGGATAGTCCAGATCCAGTACCGCCTCGCCATCATAGATGCCCACAGAAACCGCCGCTACCAAGTTGAGCAGTGGGTCCTCAGTAAGAATTTTTTCCCGTTGCATATGACGAAAAGCGTCCACCAGGGCCACACAAGCTCCAGTAATGGCCGCTGTACGCGTACCACCATCGGCCTGGATCACATCGCAATCCAGGGTGATCTGGTTTTCGCCGAGTTTTTCCAGATCTACCGCTGCGCGTAAGGAGCGGCCTATCAAGCGCTGGATCTCTACAGTGCGGCCACTCTGTTTACCCTTGGCCGCTTCGCGAGGCATACGCGAATCGGTAGAGCGCGGCAACATGCCGTACTCAGCAGTAATCCAACCGCTTCCCTGACCACGCAAAAACCGCGGCACTTCATTCGACACCGAAGCATTGCATAAAACTTTTGTGTCGCCGAATTCCACCAATACAGAACCCTCTGCATGACGGGTGTAGTTACGGGTAATTTTAATCTGGCGCAATTGCGCCGCTGCGCGGCCACTGGGACGCTGCATAGCCCACCTCGGAAAATTGAATGAAAGCCCAGCATTATATACCCCAGCATGCTAATCCGAGCGCTGTGCTATGATGCCCGGCCGATAAATATGCCTGCAGAGGATCAGCAATGGCCAATAACCGGGAACTAAACAAGGTGCGTAGCATGACTGCCTTCGGCCGCGCTGAAGGCACTTACGCCACAGGAACCGCCATCTGGGAACTGCGCTCGGTTAATCATCGTTACCTGGAGCCACACTTCCGCCTTCCTGAAGTTGGACGCCCACTGGAAGCCAAGTTGCGTGACACTCTGCGCAAAACATTATCCCGAGGGAAACTTGAGCTCACCCTGACGATTAAACCAAACAGCGTAGAACATACCGGCCTTGAAATTAATCAGCCTCTGGCAAAGGCATTGATCCACGCCGCAAGGCAAGTAGCTGCGGGCGAAGATACCCAACCATTAAATCCCCTGCAGATCCTGCAGTGGCCCGGAGTTATCAGCGAACCGGAAGCCGATACAGAGCAGCAATCCGCCACCATATTGCAAACCTTTCGCGAAGCTCTGCAACAATTGCGCGCAAATCGCGAGCGAGAGGGGGCTGAACTTGCCAAATTTATCGAAGCTCGCCTGGTGGGAATTGAGGGACAGGTCGCTTTGGTACGAGAAAGGCTCCCGGAAATACTGGAGGCCCAGCGGGAAAAACTGCGCAACCGCCTCGAAGAGCTCTCTATCGACCTGGACAAAGAGCGCCTGGAACAGGAAATTGTATTATTGGCCCAAAAGGCTGATGTAGATGAAGAGCTGGACCGTCTCAGTGCCCACACAGCAGAAACCCGCCGCGTACTTGCCGGCGGTGGCGCCATTGGCCGTCGTTTGGATTTCCTGATGCAGGAATTTAATCGTGAGGCCAATACCCTTTCGTCAAAATCCATTGTGACAGACACTACCCAAGCGGCGGTAGAGTTGAAAGTACTGATTGAGCAGATGCGTGAGCAAGTGCAGAATATTGAGTAAGAAGATGATGGGGGCTTTCGCAATTAGAGTGAAGCTCCCATATCAATATTTGTAACCCGTGACAAAATTTCCCGCTATCTATCCCGCCTCATGATAAATAACAAGACTTATGCGAAACAGTATTAAATGGGTTGTGGCTATATTTTCAGTATTAGCCACTATTGAAATTATTAATATACTTACTGGCCGATCGCTAAACTATTTCGGCCTAATTCCCAGGTCTGCCAGCCATCTACCCCACATTTTTTCAGCTCCATTGTTACATGGAAGTCTTTGGCATTTCCTATCAAATATATTAACCCTGTGTATTTTTAGCTTTTTAGTATTACAGTATGGAGTTAAAACCTACCTAAAAGTAACACTGGCCATAATTATTGCCACCGGGCTTACCGTTTGGCTATTTGCTAGAGGCGGAAATCACCTGGGATCAAGTTCAGTCGTTTATGGCTACTTAGGATTTTTACTGCTTGCCGGCTTTATCAGTAAGCACTTCAGCCGTTTAATTATATCAATTTTTGTAGGACTGGCTTATGGCGGGCTTATCCTGGGAGTGTTACCACAAGGAAATTATATTTCTTGGGAGTCGCACCTATTTGGTTTTATTTTCGGCATATTGTCTGCAAAGGTTTGGGCGCACACTCCCAGTTATAACATGACTCAATAGAATACACCTGCTTAGTTACTAGCTTAGTCATTACTGTAAACAAAGAAAGCAGAAACTGAATAGAGTTCAAAAAATAATTCATCAATAGAAAATAATAACCACCCAAACCTGCCTTTTTGAAGCCGCCATAACATTCTTAGTCTGACAGCAGGCTGAGTTTTCCACAACCAGAGATATATTCGTAGACGACTTTATTACCAGCGGGGCCATCGAAATGGGTGGGGGGCAACGCCCTCATCCAGACCTTCATGGTAATTTTTTTCCAGGACCGATCCTAGGATATCGACACATCTAAAGTTACGTAGCAGTCCAAAAAATGCATAACGTTATTTCCTGTCTAGCCGAAAAATTATAATAAATTTCCACTTAAAAATTTTTCACACTTTTACCAACGCCCACCTTGCGAACTACGACACACTTTTCCGATAGACAAATTTTTAATACCTGACTTTTTTCTCAAAAATTATAAATTTGTCGCTGTAAGCTACATAAGTTGTCGAGTCTCCACTGAGGACAATGATTTCGACATCGTTATATACCTGTGCCAGATTGAAACTCTGGTACCAATTTTGACCAAAGTGACTATTTGATTTCGAGCTCAACAGTTTTTTGGTCTACCCGGTTAACAAATTATTTTTGTCAATTCAGGGTGAATCAGGAGTAACTGGCCTGCCAGAATATTTACTGGCTGCCAGATAAATATAATCTCGGAGAAATAACAATAATGAAAGAATCACTGAAAAGTCTCTTGCAGAAGACAGCTCTGGCGAGCGCGATTTCACTAGTGTGCGCAACGCCTTTCGCCGCCCATGCGGAGGAAGCGGACAACACATTGATGACCGATCGCATCATCGTAAAATACAAAAATAACGCCAAGGTCGGCCGGGCTGCCACTATGGCCAAGGAGACCGTAGAGAGGGCCTCACGTCGCGCCGGTCACAAGATGCGTCACTTGCGTCGCATGGCCACTGGTGCCCAGGTAATGCGACTGGAAGGTCGAAAAAATAAGGCTGAAATAAACGCGATTATCAGCCGCCTGAAGCAGGATCCGGATGTGGAGTATGCTGAGCCTGATCGGATTATGCGCGCTATGGCAGTGCCCAATGACCCGAGCTATCTCAATCAATGGCACTATTTCGAATCCACCGGGGGCTTGAACCTGCCATCGGCCTGGGATGTCACCCAGGGTGAAGGCGCGGTTGTCGCTGTACTCGATACCGGTTATCGCCCACATCCCGATCTGGTAGGCAACATACTGCCGGGCTACGATATGATTTCCGATACCTTTGTCTCTGTGGATGGCGATGGCCGCGATAGCGATGCCACTGATCCAGGTGACTGGTATACCAACAAGGCCTGTGGCGATGATCCGCGTATCCCCTCTGAAAGCGACAGTAGCTGGCACGGCACGCACGTAGCAGGCACCATCGCCGGGGTCTCCAACAATAATATGGGAATTGCCGGCGTCGCTTACAAAGCCAAGGTTGTTCCTGTTCGAGTACTAGGCCGCTGCGGTGGCTATACCTCTGATATTGCCGACGGCATTATTTGGGGAGCAGGCGGCTCTGTCAGTGGCCTGCCGACTAACGCCAATCCAGCCCAAGTACTCAACTTGAGCCTCGGTGGGGGCGGCAGTTGTGACACTACAACCCAAAATGCCATCAATACCGCACGCAGCCTGGGCGCCACCGTTGTAGTTGCCGCTGGTAATGACAATACTAATGCAAGCCAGTTCAGCCCTGCAAGCTGTAATGGAGTGATTACCGTTGCAGCCACTAACCGCAATGGCGGCCGCTCTTACTATTCCAACTACGGTAATGTAGTGGATGTTGCCGCACCGGGTGGAGCACAGAGCTTCCTCAACGATCCGAATGGTATTCTGTCTACACACAATAGCGGCGCGACAAACCCAAGCAGTGATAGCTACTTTTACAGCCAGGGAACCAGTATGGCTGCGCCTCACGTTGCCGGTGCTGCTGCGCTGCTCTACTCCGTTAATCCAAACCTGACTCCGGATGAGGTGGAATCAATCCTAACCAGTACTGCGCGTAGCTTCCCGTCCTCATGCAGTAGTTGTGGTACCGGTATTGTCGATGCGACTGCGGCTGTAGCAATGGCCAGCGGCGATGACGGTGGTGGCAACGGAAATGGCGATGGGGTTAGCTGGACAGAAACCAACCTCTCCGGTGGCTGGCGCAGCCGGAGCGACTTCACTATCGAAGTGGCATCAGGCACCTCTTCCCTGAATGTACAAATGTACGGTGGCGAGGGTGATGCAGACCTGTATGTAGGGCACAGTAATGCCTCAGAGTGGGCATGCACCTCCAGGAATTCGAGCAATAACGAAAGCTGTACAATCAGCAATCCACAGTCAGGTACCTGGGATATCACCGTATATGGCTATAGATCTTATACCGGTGCAACACTGGAGGCAGAGGCAGCGCCCTAAGTAACTAACTGGCCCTACCTCTTTAGAGAAAGGCCGGCTTATGCCGGCCTTTCTCTCACTCTCCCACGATAAAACTACCCCAATTAGCGTACAAAAGAAGCAAACTGGGCATCTACTGGCGTGTCGGCAAGGTGATTGATGTAATTGCTCATCACTTTCTGCGCAACACCGACAATAATGTCCAGCATATTTTGCCGGTTATAACCGGCACCATAGAAGCGCTCCAATACCTCATCAGATACCACTCCGCGTTCACGCACAATCGCCAAAGTAGTCTCTCTCAACACCTCCAGCTTTTCGGTAGGAAGGGGAGTTTTGTTACGCAACGCTTCGTTAATTGCATCATCCACTTTCATAGCTTTGGCAATTGCACTATGCGCCGGCACACAGTAATGGCAGTTGTGTTCCACATTGATGGTTTGCCACACCACCGTCATTTCCTCTGCATTAAAGGCACTATCAATAAAGAGCTGATGTAGGTCCTGGTAGGCCGCCAATGCCTGGGGCGACTCTGCCATCACCCCGTGCAAATTGGGGATAGAGCCAAAAGCCTTGATGGATTTCTGTAACAAGGGCCTGCTTCCCTCTGGTGCACTGTCGAGATCGTAAACCTGAAACTCTTTCATCACTGAACCAACCTTCTTTGTCTGGAATTAAATAATTGAGCGATCGATCAATTACTGCTTAGGCTACATAAATTTGAGCGTCCGTTCAACAATAAATGTTGATTGGCGTATGCCTTCTTTCAGGGTAAAATTTGAGCAATCGCTCAATTGGAGGCAGTATGGCCAATACCGCGAAATTCAGCCGTCAGGAAGTTTTGCAGAAGGCAACCTGGCTATTCTGGCAAAGAGGATTTCACGCTACCTCAACTCGTGATTTACAGCAGGCCACCAACCTGCGCCCTGGCAGTATTTATGCGGCTTTCGGCAGTAAATCTGGACTTTTCAAAGAGGTTCTTCACTTTTATGCCCAAAATCGCAACAACCTTCTCCGGCAGTGTATGGCCCAGGGGAAGACCACACTGGATGGCTTACGGGCTTATTTCCGCCACATACTGCTGGGTCACGATGCCGATGCCCCGAATGAACTCTGCCTGCTGGCAAAAGCCATCTCTGAACTGGCCGAAAGCGAGGAGGAGTTATTGGGTGAAACTCGCGCCCTTTTGGCTGCACATGGGGCAAAGTTCCGCCAATATGTGGAAGACGCGATGGCCAGCGGGGAGCTGGGGGAAGATACAGATTCAGATTTGCTCGCCCAGCAGTTACAGGTCCAAATGATCGGGCTACGTACTTTTCTTCGTGCCACTTCTGATCGCGCGGCAGTGGAGCAGATGATTGGGAAACTATTCGATTCGGCAACGACACGGACAGAAAGTTGAAGGGAATTAATGCTGGGAGCCTGATTTTTTCCGGCGAACACTGACGGATTTCGGAATCCAGCCCTTGTGGACATAGGCCCCGCGGGGCCTGTATGGCAAAGTCAGACATTACGGTATCGAGTAATAACTATAATGAGGTCACCGTGAGTCTGATTACCTTTGCTATCCCATTTTTCCTGATCGCCATCCTGGCGGAACTTGCTCTTGACCGCTGGAAGGGTTGGGGGGTTTATCGCCTCAACGATACTCTGGGCAATCTCAGCACCGGCATCCTCAGTCGCATACTGGGCCTGACCTACAAAAGCTTATTTCTGGTTATTTACATCCCGCTATTTCAGTTGCTGCAACCCTACTATCAGATGGTTGGTTTCGACTGGTCCATGAGCAATGGCTGGCACCTGGTGATGGCCGTGATCGCCTACGATTTCTGCTACTACTGGAAGCACCGGATCTGCCATGAAATCAATGTTTTCTGGGCCGAACATCTAGTCCATCACCAGAGCGAGGACTACAACCTGAGCACCGCCCTGCGCCAATCCAGCGGCGGCCTACAACTGGACTGGATTTTCTACCTGCCCCTACTGCTAATCGGTCTGCCCGCAGAGATGGTGATTGTCGCCGGCGCGCTGGATCTGATTTACCAGTTCTGGGTGCATACCCAGAAGATTCCCAAAGTCCGCTGGATGGAGTGGCTGCTTATCACCCCGTCCAACCACCGCGTGCACCACGCACAAAACAAGGTGTATGTGGATAAAAACTACGGGGGAATCCTGATCCTGTGGGACCGGCTGTTTGGTACCTACCAGGAAGAGCTCGAACACGAACCTTGCATCTATGGCGTGCGCAAGGCCCTCAACACGTTCGACCCCCTGGCAGCCAACCTGCAACACTTGAAGCGTATGGCCCTGGATGCCTGGTATACCAAAAGCTGGTGGGACAAACTCACGTTATGGTTCCGCCCAACAGGCTATCGACCTGCCGATGCAGAAGCGGCTATGCCCGTACCTTCCACCGATCTGACTCACTTCCAACGCTTTGACCCCGAGATTCGTTACGCTCGCCGTATCTATGCCCTGGCCCAGCACCTTTGCTATTCCGCCGCCACCCTGAGCCTGCTTTGGTATTATCAGGCACTCAGCCTGACTCAGTTGTTAGGTATTGTGGCCACACTGGTCTTCTGTCTGGTAATCAATGGCCGCATCCTCGACGGCTACCACCTGGTGAAGTACCTGGAGCCCCTGCGCCTCGCTCTTTTGGTTGGGCTCCTGCCACTGCTAAATGCCCAATTTGTCCCACTTTTTATTGCCTATATCTCTATCAGCGCACTTATGTGGTGGTGGTTGGCAATCACTGACAAAGAGGATAAAGTCGCTGTCGTTAGCGATTAGCAACAAGGGGCAAACCTCAGTCGCAAGATGTTGGTGGTGATTGAGCAAACTCCTGCTGGGCGATCCCGGCCGGGCTCAGGGGTGCAGTCTGTAGCGCACGCCTGAAACTCCCAACATATACCCCCAACTCCGGCCGGGGTTTAGCCTCTCCCCACCACAGTATCCTACCGTTTGAAGCCAACTAATGTAGCGGCTTCGGTTATAATGCACGCTTTGCCCTCGAACAGGATCAGTTGTGCCTACAGGAACACTCTATACCGTGTCCGCACCTTCAGGTGCGGGGAAGACCAGCTTGGTAAAGGCGTTGGTAGACAACGACAATCAGGTCACCGTCTCCATTTCCCATACCACCCGGGCAATGCGTCCCGGTGAGGTCAACGGTGTCGACTACCACTTTGTGGAGCGCGATGAGTTCCTGGCGATGCTCGAACAGAATGCCTTTCTCGAGCATGCCCAGGTATACGGCGACAATTATTACGGCACTTCCAAAGGCAGTATCGAGGAAATTCTCGCCAGCGGACGGGACGTGATCCTGGAAATCGACTGGCAAGGTGCCGCCCAGGTGCGCCACTTGCTGCCGGATACCGTAGGCATTTTTATTCTGCCACCATCCCAGGAAGCGCTGCGCCAACGCCTCACAGGGCGAGGCCAGGACGATCAGTCCATAATTGATCGGCGCATGGACCAGGCCATCGATGAGATGACTCACTATGTCGAGGCGGATTACCTGGTAATCAATGATGACTTTGAGCAGGCCCTGCTGGAGCTTCGCGCTATCCTCACCGCCCAGCGCCAGCGCCTCGAACAACAACAATTGCACCACGGTGAGCTATTGAAGGCACTGCTGCGCCATTGAGCCGATTGATCGAATTGCGTACACTCCACGGTCCGGTAAAATAACCGGTCCCCCGAACAGAATTTGCCCCTCCGGGCACAGTGAATGGAACCCAAAGTTTATGGCACGTATTACAGTTGAAGATTGCCTCGAGCACGTCGACAACCGCTTCGAACTCGTTATCGTGGGCAGCAAGCGCGCCCGCCAGATCGCTACCGGCGGCCAGGACCCCATGGTTCCAGAAGAGAATGACAAACCCACCGTGATTGCCCTGCGCGAAA
This sequence comes from Microbulbifer sp. GL-2, assembly GCF_007183175.1. Classification (NCBI taxonomy): domain Bacteria; kingdom Pseudomonadati; phylum Pseudomonadota; class Gammaproteobacteria; order Cellvibrionales; family Microbulbiferaceae; genus Microbulbifer; species Microbulbifer sp. GL-2. Next base: position 1,636,910 of record NZ_AP019807.1, on the reverse strand, counting down.
TCGAGGAAGGCCTGGTAGACGCCAGTATCCTCGACCAGCCCGATCGCGAAGAGGCCCCGGCGCCGATGGCAGTCCCGGCCTACCTGTCCGATCAGGAAATCTGATCCGGGCGGTTCGAACTGGAAGTTTTATGAGTTATACGAGAGGCGCGCGCGGCATTGCACACCATCGATAGTCTGGCCCACCGCCTCTCCTCATACCTGCCCCCCGACCAGATCCAGATAGTCCGTCGCGCTTACTTCTACGCGGAGCAAGCTCACGACGGGCAGCAGCGCCGTTCCGGCGAACCCTATGTGACCCACCCGTTGGCGGTGGCGACTATCCTCGCGGGCATGCATATGGATCACGAGAGCCTGGCCGCAGCCATGCTCCACGACGTGATCGAAGATACGGGAATTCCCAGAGCAGCCCTGGCTGAACAGTTTGGCGGCGAAGTAGCAGACATCGTCGACGGCGTCTCCAAACTGACCCAGTTTGAAACCGACAGTGCGGCGGAGAAGCAGGCGGAAAACTTCCAGAAAATGGCCCTGGCTATGGCACGCGATATCCGCGTGATCCTGGTTAAACTGGCCGACCGCCTACACAACATGCGCACCCTAGGCGCATTAAAACCGCAGAAGCGCGCACGTATCGCCCGTGAAACCCTGGAAATCTACGCCCCTATTGCCCACCGCCTGGGTATGAATGATGTGCGTATCGAGTTCGAAGACCGCGCCTTCTTCGCGATCTATCCACTGCGCGCCAGCCGCTTGCGCGCCGCCCTCGTCGCCGCGCGCGGCAACCGCAAGGAGCTGCTGGAACAAATCCAGAATGCCATTGAACTGCGCCTGCAGCGCGAGGGCATCAGTTCCCTGGTCATCGGCCGCGAAAAGCACTTGTTCAGCATCTATCAGAAGATGCGCACCAAGAAGAAATCCTTCAAGGAAATCATGGATGTCTACGCTTTCCGCATTATCGTGGACAGCGTGGATACCTGCTATCGGGTATTGGGTGTGATGCACAGCCTGTACAAACCGGTAATTTCTGAGTTCAAGGACTATATCGCCATCCCCAAATCCAACGGCTACCAATCACTGCACACCGTATTGCTCGGCATGCACGGGGTGCCGATCGAGGTACAGGTTCGCACCAAAGAGATGGATGAGATGGCCAACAGCGGTATCGCCGCCCACTGGCTGTACAAAGCCTCCGGCGATGAGGTGATCAACACCGGTGGCACCAGCCAGGTACGCGCACGCCGCTGGGTGCAGGGTCTACTGGAAATGCAGCAGCGCGCCGGTGATTCACTGGAGTTTATTGAAAACGTCAAAATCGACCTGTTTCCCGATGAAGTGTATGTATTCACCCCGAAGGGACAGATTGTCGACCTGCCTGCCGGCGCCACCGCAGTAGATTTCGCCTACTCAGTACATACCGATATCGGCAACTCCTGCGTGGCGGTGCGTATCAACCAGCGCTTGGCACCGCTATCGCAGCCGCTTGAAAGCGGCCAGAGAGTGGAGATCCTCACCCGCAAAAGCGCACAGCCAAATCCTAATTGGCTTAATTTTGTCGTCACCGCCAAAGCGCGCAGTGCAATTCGCCACTTCCTCAAACACCAGCGCCATCACGATTCCATTGCCCTAGGCCGGCGCCTGCTGGAAAAAGCCCTGGGCAAATTCGATACGCGTCTTGAAGAGCTGACACCAGAACAACTCGAGCGCGGCCTGCAAGAAGCCAAGTGCGCAACCCTGGAGAAGTTGCTGGAAGAGATAGGCTTGGGCAACAAAGTCGCTTTCTCCGCCGCAAAGCTGCTGGCGCCGATACATAGTGAAGAAGCAGAAACCGGCAATATATCCTCGCCGCTGGCCATTGATGCCCAGGAGGGCATGATGATCAGCTTTGCACGCTGCTGCCGCCCGATACCCGGGGATACCATCATCGGCCATATCAGCTCCGGCAAAGGGGTGGTGGTACACCGCGATACCTGCCGTAACACCAATGAGTTTCGCGAGCATCCGGAAAATCTGATGCTGGTGAACTGGTCGCCCGATGTCACCGGAGAATTCCTCGGCGATGTACGTGTGGAAGTGGAATCGGAGCGCGGCATTATCGCGCGCCTGGCCACCCGCATTACTGAGGAGGGCGCCAGTATCGAACAGATCAACGTGGATGAAAAAGACGCACACAATAGCGTCATCTCACTGACTCTGGAGGTGAGTGGACGAGTCCACCTGGCGAGAGTCATGAAACGCCTGCGCAACCTGCCATCGGTAATCCGCATCTCTCGCCCCTGAAGTATTTCGGTGCTCAGCGGCTCATTACTGCCCGTCTTCAGGTAGTGGCATAAAGGCCGCCGATGCCGCTGCCATTCGCCACTAAAGCGCGCTATATTTACCCGCTTTCCGTAAATAGCAATAAGTAATGGAGTGCCCCATGCCCAACCGTGCGATCATCAAGACTGACAGGGCTCCGGCAGCAGCCGGGACCTATTCACAGGCGGTGAAGGTCAACAATACGGTTTACCTGTCCGGGCAAATAGGACTGTCACCAGAAACCCAGCAGATGGTTTCCGGTAATTTCACCGACGAGGCACGCCAGGTATTTCACAACCTTGGCGCCGTCTGCGAGGCAGCGGATGGCTCACTCAGCCATATTGTGAAGCTGAATCTGTATATTACCGATAGCAGCAACTTCGCCGCCGTTAATGAGGTAATGGCGGAGTTCTTCCAGGAACCTTATCCGGCGCGAGCCACCGTAGTCGTCAAAGAGCTGCCCCTGGGAGCCCAGTTTGAGGCCGAAGGCGTGATGGTGCCTTAGTTTCCAGTATCAACAACACCAGAGCCGGGCCAACAAATCACCCGGCTCCAGCTGCGCCTAACCTTCCGCTTCCAGTAGAGCGCCATAGCCCACTTTGTAATCCGGATATTTCAGCTCATAGCCACTGGCCAGCATGCGCTGGTTGCTGAGTTTTTTCGAGCGGCGCTCGCTTGTCTGAACTATTTCGCGCAAATGGGCACTGGTGTACCCCATTGCTTTAACCAGCCACTGCTGCAACTCATACATGGGCACAGGCTTGCTGTCAGCGCCTATATACAATGGTTCTGGACTCCATCCCTGCTTGTGCCTCTCAATCAGGTGCAGCAAAAAGCCAATGCAGTCATCCACATGAATGCGGTTACTGTATTGCGGGGGCTGCGGTGGCGCACAGCGCCCCGCACGCACCTGGGATAGCAAACGGTCTCGGCCCGGTCCATAAATACCGGCAAAGCGCACGATACAGGTGCCGGGTATGGCCGAACGAATTATATCCTCCGCTGCCAACAGGGACTCACCCTGAAAACCACTGGGAACCGGTGACGTCTGCTCATCGATAAAATCTTCACCACTCTGTCCGTAAACACGGCTGGAAGATACCCACAGCACCAGGCGAGGTGGCTTGGGCAGGTGTGGAATAGCCTCAGCAAGAGCCCGGGCGGTTTCCACATATGCGCGCTGGTAGCCACTGGGCGTATGTTCGTCGGGGGTAAATGTGGCGAGGACAATATCAGCGCCGCCCGCCAGCAAACGCTCAATATCCCCAGCCTTGGTGGCGTCTCCCCGGCGCCAGTTAACAACATCGGCTCGGCGCTTACTCGCCAGGGCCACCAGAGGGTTGCGGCGCATGCCGTAGACACTGTATTTCTTGCGGTCGATATTCAGCGCTAAGCGCGCTCCAAGGTCACCACACCCAAGGATCCAAAGCTTTTCTTGTTGTGTCATATAGTTCCCGGCAAAAGGGCACCAGAGGCAACGCCATTTGCCATATTCCCTTAATTTTTATGCTGTTGAGTCCTGTTGGAGAAACTGTGGACCCGGTGTTACCCGGACCCTGCTTACCCGGTTACTCCGGGCACTCCAAAATTAACCCGCAAACGATTGCGGCACCACCATCCATGGATACCGAAGCGAGGCACTTCCGTGCCCCGCAAATCAAACTGCCGCTCTGGTTATGAACTAGTTACCACGCCGTTTGAGTAAACGGTATACCGCCAGAAAGATTATCGCACCAATGGTTGCTGTTATTATGTCGCCAAATCCGAAACCGGTCACGGGTCCACCGAAACCGATTAATGCGCCGAGCCAGCCGCCGATAAACGCACCGATAATGCCGATCACCATGGTTACTATCCAACCACCGGGATCTTTGCCCGGCATGATCCACTTGGCCAAGGCGCCGGCAATCAGTCCGAGAATGATCCAGGATAGAACTCCCATGGCGTTTCTCCGTTCGGTGTGCCCCCATACAGATATAGCAAAATTTTGCGCCTCAATCCCCTATCCACTCCCATAATTGGTAAATTTTTCCAACTTTCAACTTCTCGAGACAAGATGAAGTACGGTATTGGCCAACAGCTATTATTTATGAATAATAGCTATTACCTGAGGCCATTTAATTGTCTTTACCATGACTCTCAATGAATTGCGCTACATAGTCACTCTCGCCCAGGAACAGCATTTTGGCCGCGCCGCCGAGCGCTGTTACGTGAGCCAGCCAACCCTGTCTATTGCAGTTAAAAAACTGGAAAAGGAACTGGGTGTAGCGCTGTTTGAGCGCTCCAAGACCCGGGTCCAGGCTACCCCTCTAGGGGAGCGTATCGTGGCCCAGGCGCAGCTCGTACTTGAGCAATCGGCAGCGATCAAGGACATCGCCAGTGCCGGCAAGGACCAGCTGGTAAGCCCTCTTTCCGTTGGTGCAATTTTCACCATCGGACCCTACCTGTTTCCGCACTTTATCCCACAGCTGCAACACCTGGCTCCCGAAATGCCACTGTACGTAGAGGAGGGCTATACCGCCGTCCTGCGCCAGAGGCTGCGCAAGGGAGAGCTGGACGCGATTATTATCGCACTGCCATTTACCGAGCCGGATGTGGTCACACAACCCCTCTACGACGAGCCTTTTGTAGTGCTGATGCCCACCGGGCACCCCCTCACCAAGTTTGAGAGCATCGATCCGGAGCAACTCACAGAGGACAACGTACTATTGCTGGGTGAGGGCCACTGTTTCCGCGACCAGGTGCTCGAAGCCTGCCCACACCTGCAGCTGACCATGGAGAAGGATACCGGCGGCGGGGGTATCCGGACCGCCGCCGACGGCAGCTCGCTGGAGACCCTGCGCCACATGGTGGCCTCAGGACTGGGTATCACAGTGTTACCGCTATCCGCTGCCGCGGCATCGCAATACGCAAGCGGGTTACTGGAAACCCGCCCCTTTATCGCGCCGGGCCCACGCCGCACAGTCGCCCTGGCCTGGCGCGCCAGTTTCCCGCGCCACCGCGCCATTGACATTCTGCGTGAGGCGATCAGCCAGTGTCACCTGATCGAGCCCTGACCAGCCTTGCAGAACAACCTGTCACTGCTCTCAAAGGGGTAGGGGACAAGTTTGCCCTGGTGCTGGCCAAGCTGCACATTCACTCCCTGCAGGATCTGCTATTTCATTTACCGCTGCGCTACCAGGACCGCACCCGCATAGTGCCGGTTGCCGGGCTGACCGCAGGTATGGACGCAGTCATCGAAGGCGAAGTGACTGCCGCTGATGTCGTTTTCGGTCGACGGCGCAGTCTGGTTGTAAAATTGCAGGATATGAGTGGCAGCATCACTCTGCGGTTTTTCCATTTTTCTGCAGCGCAGAAAAACCGTTTCGCCCGCGGTGCACGCCTGCGCTGCTTTGGTGAGGCACGTCGCGGCGCCGCCGGCCTGGAGCTCTACCACCCGGAAACCGAAGTGGTGGGCAGCGAGAATGCAGCCACTGAAGAAACTCTCACCCCGGTTTACCCCCTGACCGAGGGTGTTAGCCAGGGACGCATGCGCGGACTGTTACAGCAAGCCGTAGCGCTCTTGCGCGGCGGCGCCGTCACCGAGTTACTACCCGCGGAGTTGCTACCCAAAGTATTGCGTTACCCGCTCAGGGACGCCTTGATTTACCTGCACTCACCTCCCGCCGGCACCCAGCTGGAACAGCTCGGCGCCGGTATACACCCGGCACAGCAACGCCTGGCGCTGGAGGAGTTACTCGCCCACCACTTAAGTCTGCTGGAGCTGCGTCGCAATAGCGCCAGGGTTGCTGCACCGCCGCTGCCGGTAAACGAATCCCTGGAGAGGGACTTTCTCTCGCGCCTGCCATTCTCACTCACCGGGGCACAGCAGCGGGTATGTGAGGAAATCTCCGAAGATCTCACCCTGAACAGCCCTATGATGCGCCTTTTGCAGGGAGATGTCGGTGCCGGTAAGACCCTGGTGGCAGCCATGGCCGCGCTCAAGGGCATCGGTGCAGGGGCCCAGGTTGCCGTAATGGCGCCCACGGAGATTCTTGCAGAGCAACACAGAGTCAACTTCTGTAACTGGCTCGAACCTCTCGGAATACAAGTGGCCCAACTGACCGGCAGTCTAAAGGCCGCTGAGCGGCGCGAGCAGCTGGCAAAAGTAGCCAGCGGTGAAGCACAACTGGTGGTTGGCACCCATGCGCTTTTCCAGGAGGAGGTGACTTTCCACAACCTGGTGCTGGTGATTATCGATGAGCAGCACCGCTTTGGTGTACGTCAGCGCCTGGAGCTTCGTGAAAAAGGCGCCGCCAGCGGTGCCACCGGTCGGTTACAGCCCCACCAGTTGATCATGACCGCAACTCCGATTCCACGCACCCTGGCCATGTCGGCCTTTGCCGATCTGGACTGCTCAATCATTGATGAGCTTCCGCCGGGAAGACAGCCCATCAATACCGTGGCAATTTCCAATGATCGTCGTGACCAGGTGATGGAGCGGGTGCACAGTGCCATTGCCGAGGGCCGCCAAGCCTATTGGGTCTGCACCCTGATTGAAGAATCAGAGAGTCTGCAGGCACAGGCAGCAGAATCTACCGCCGAGGAACTGGCAGAGATGCTGGATGGCGTGCGTGTGGCCCTGGTACACGGGCGTCTTAAAGCGGAGCAGAAAGAGCAGGTAATGAGCGCTTTCAAGGCAGGTGAAGTGGATCTGTTAGTAGCGACCACCGTGATCGAGGTAGGGGTGGATGTGCCCAATGCCAGTTTGATGATTATCGAAAATCCTGAGCGGCTCGGCTTGGCCCAGCTGCACCAGCTGCGCGGTCGCGTGGGGCGCGGCTCCATCGCCAGCCACTGTGTGCTGCTCTATGGCACCCCCTTATCGCAAAATGGGCGCGCACGCTTGCAGGCGCTGCGCCAACACAGTGATGGTTTTGCTATTGCCGAGGAAGACCTGCGCCTGCGCGGGCCGGGGGAAATCCTCGGCACCCGCCAGACTGGGGAGATCCAGCACCGCATAGCCGACCTGCAGAGAGATGCCGAGCTGCTGCCACAGGTGCAGAGGATTGCCACATCCCCAGCGCTGGATCAGGAGATGCGAAGCCAGCTGATTAAGCGCTGGCTGCAGAACAAGCCCCGTTTTGCCGAGGCTTGATGAAAGGCGCCTCAGTGGGCGCCAACGGTACTCTGGTTATCGTTGATACTCACGCTCTTGTAGTTGGAATCGTAATAAGTCTCTTCATCCAAAGCGCCTTCACTTTTTGCCACCACACTACTCACCACCGCATCGCCAGTAATATTCACCGCAGTGCGCACCATATCCAGCAAGCGGTCGACGCCGATCACGATAGCAATCCCCTCCAGTGGCAGACCCACCTGCTGCAGCACCATACCGAGCATAATCAGGCCGACACCGGGCACCCCGGCGGTACCGATAGAAGCCAGAGTCGCTGTAAGAATCACTGTCAGGTATCCCGTCAGACCAATATCCACACCGAAGAACTGAGCAATAAAGACGGTCGCCACCCCCTGCATAATCGCCGTGCCATCCATATTGATCGTGGCGCCCAGGGGAACAGTAAAGGCAGCGATCTTGTTGTCCACACCGAGGCGCTTCTCTACAGTCGACAGGGTCACCGGTATCGTGGCTGCGGATGACGCGGTGCTAAAGGCGAATACCATGGTGGACCACATTTTCTTCAGCAGCTCCAGTGGGTTTAGGCCACTCAACAACTTCAACAGTATTGAGTAAGTGCCCAAGGCGTGGAGCAGCAGGGCACCCAGCACGACCAGGAAATATTTCCCTAGCTGCAGTAAACCTGCAAATCCCAGGTCGGCAAAGGTTTTCGCCAGCAGAGCAAAAACTCCGTAAGGAGCAAACACCATCAGCACACCCACCATACGCAGTACGACAGCATTGAGGTCATTGAAGAAAGCTGCAATACGCTGGCCCGGCTCGCCACAGCGGGAAATCGCATAGCCCATCAGCAGGGCAAATACGATAATCTGCAGCATATTGCCTTCAGCCATAGCCGCTACTGGATTCGTGGGGAAAATGTTCACCAGCACTTCGGAAAGCGGTGGGGATTCCTTTGGCTGATAAGCCTCGGTGGCTTCTGCCGCGGTTTCGCTCACACCAACACCAGGTTGGAATATCAATGCCAGACACAGAGCCAAGGTAATAGCGATAGCCGTGGTCAGCATATAGAGCAAAACAGTTTTACCCGCCAGCGGCCCGATACGGCTGCCCTCAGACAGTGCACATGCGCCACTAATCAGAGAAACTAGTACCAGTGGTACCACCATCAGCTTCAGCGAGGCAATAAAGATTCGACCGATTATGTCGAACAGCCCTTCGGTCAGATATAGGTTAATGGCGGTGGTTGCACCCTCGCCGAGCAGCTGGCTCATGTTCAGGAAATTGAACAAGCACCCCAGCAGAATGCCAGCAATCATCCCCAGCAGAATTTTTGTAGTCAGCCCCATAACAAGCTTCTCTTTATGGATTCGTTATAGATTCGTTGTTTTCATTAAAGAGGGCACTATATCCACTGGCGCCTCGGGGAGCAAAAGTGCAACAGGGTGAGGCCAGCCGCCAGCGGGCGAGGTACAATACGATTTTCCCAGACTGCGGAGTTATCGTTGCACCAATCTCCATTTGTACCCACCGGCGATTGGCGTGGGCAACCTCTAGAGCCAACACTACCCCAACCTCCCGAATCACTGCTGCCGTGGCTGGAGTATCCGGGATCACTGACGGCCGCCCTGAAACAACAGAGCGGGGGGGATTTTCGTGTACAAGTGCTCTTTCAGGGCTGGCAGCTCCCCCTTGCCGAAGAATGTCTCACCCTCAAACTACACGAGCACAGTCGCGCCCTGGTGCGGGAAGTTTTGTTGTATGGCCGAGGCCAACCCTGGGTCTATGCGCGCAGTGTACTGCCGATGCGCAGTCTGCAAGGCAAGTCACGCAATTTGCGCAGCCTGGACGATCGCCCATTGGGAGAGTTACTGTTCAGTGAACCGGGTATCCATCGAGGCGATATTCAATTTAATCGCCTGCAGCGCAACCCCAAGATTCAGCTGGAACCTCTCTGCAGCGAGAATGAAAATGCCTGGGGGCGCCGCTCTACTTTCTGGCTGCGGGGTAAACCTTTACTGGTGGCTGAGACTTTTCTCTCGAGCTTCCAACCCGAGACCCCACCTATGGCCAACGCAGTCACTAACTAGACACCAGGAGAGTCCACCGTGATCAGCCAACAGATTGCCACCCGCTGGCCCTCAATCATGCCCTACTGGCAGCTGGCCCGTATGGACAAGCCCATTGGCTCCCTGTTACTGCTGTGGCCCACTTGGGCGGCACTGTGGCTCGCTGCAGGTGGTTGGCCAGGACTGCACTTGCTGACTGTATTCACCCTTGGGGTGATACTAATGCGAGCAGCCGGCTGCGCTGTAAACGATTTTGCCGATCGCGAAATCGATGGCAAGGTAAAACGCACTGTAGCGCGGCCGCTGGCCACTGGCAGTATCCCCCCAAAAGCAGCGCTCGGTCTTTTCGCTGGGCTCAGCCTGGCAGCCTTCGGGTTGGTACTAACGACCAACCAGTTAACCATTCTCCTTTCCCTGCCAGCCCTGGCCCTGGCCTTCTGCTATCCCTTTGCCAAGCGCCATACCCACCTGCCACAAGTGGTTCTGGGTGCCGCATTCAGCATGGGGATCCCCATGGCTTTCGCCGCAGTAACTGGCGAAATCCCACCTCAGGCCTGGCTTCTCTATGTTGCCAATTTGCTTTGGACCCTTTGTTACGACACTTTTTACGCAATGGTGGATCGGGATGACGATCTGAAAATCGGGGTCAAATCCACGGCAATCCTGTTTGGCGAGATGGACAAGGCGATGACTGCAACCCTGCAGCTACTCGTGCTAATGGCGCTGCTGCTTATTGGCCAGCGCTTTGATTTGGGGGGCATTTACCACCTTTCCCTGGTCGTTGTGGCCGCACTGTTCACCTACCAGCAGTGGTTGATACGCGAGCGAAAGAGAGAGGCTTGCTTTCAAGCGTTTATCAATAACAACTGGGTGGGGTTGGCGATATTTGCCGGAATTTCCCTGCATTATGTGCTGCATTAGGCAAAGACTGGGGGACAGGAAGTAACCGTCATATATTTGTCATATAAATGCCGTTTAATCCCCGGCCATAACCGGGAAATCCTGACAACAGAGCGGGTATGGCAGGCAAATGCACAGTAAAACGATCCTGATTGTCGATGACGAAGCCCCTGTACGCGATATGCTGCGGGTCGCTCTGGAAATGGCTGACTATCGCTGCCTCGAAGCGGAAAATGCCCAGGAGGCCCACGCCCTGGTCATAGATGAAAAGCCGGACCTGATCTTACTCGATTGGATGCTGCCGGATGTCTCCGGTGTCGAGTTGGCCCGGCGCCTCAAGCGTGATGAACTGACTACTTCAGTACCTATCATCATGCTCACCGCCAAGGGCGAAGAAGACAATAAAATCAAGGCCTTAGAGACCGGCGCTGACGATTATATCACCAAACCTTTCTCCCCCAGAGAGCTGGTCGCACGCCTTAAAGCGGTGCTGCGTCGCGCCGGACCAGCCACCCCGGAGGATCCCCTGAGCGCAGGCAACCTGGTGCTGGACCCACTCAGTCATCGGGTCACCATCAAGGGACAACCTGTAGATATGGGACCCACCGAATTCCGCCTGCTGACCTTTTTCCTCTCCCACCAGGAGCGCGCCTACACCCGCACCCAATTGCTGGACCACGTCTGGGGCGGCAATGTATATGTCGAGGAGCGCACCGTGGACGTACATATCCGTCGGCTGCGTAAGGCCCTGACAATGGACGGTCACGACCGCTATATCCAGACAGTACGCGGCACTGGCTACCGATTTTCTGTGCAAACTGTCGAAAAAGTGTGACAATTCACAAAGATCGGCACTGACTCCCACGGGAACCCTCGGTCATATTTGAAAGCTGCAGGTTTCCAAGATGTATTGAGTGCGAAAGGCTGCTAAACAAACCCTTTCGCCGTCCGTCAGGTAACACGGCAACGCTATGTTGGATCGCAGTATTGGCGAATTTTCACGTTTTGTAATTATCTCCCTGGGCTGCACCATTCTTGGGTTCACCTCAGGCAATTGGTCACTCGCCCTGATAGCGGGCCTGGCCGCCTACCTAATATCTTTATTGTGGCAACAGCAGCGTTTCAACCGCTGGTTGGCCAACGGCCGGCGCGGGCCCGCGCCAACGGCCTTCGGCATCTGGGGCGAAATCTACGACGATTTTTATCGCATGCAGCGCCGCCACCGCCGCGAGAAACAAAAACTCCACGCCATGCTGCGCCGAGTGCAGGATAGCACCGGCGCCCTGCGTGAGGGTATAGTCGCACTGGAAAACGGCGATCACCTGGCTTGGTGGAACCCAGCTGCCGGAGAGCTCCTCGGCCTGCAGGCCAGCGATAGCGGGCAATCCCTGGTTAACTTTGTGCGCGATCCCGGCTTTGTCAGCTATATGCACAGCGAGGATACCGACTCACAGGAACCCCTGACCCTACCCGCTCCAGGTAATGAGACACTGCGCCTGCAGCTGGAGGTGACCCGTTACGGAAAGGATGAAGCGCTGGTTATCGTTCGCGATATCACCCGCCTGCACAACCTTGAGCAGATGCGTCGTGACTTTGTCGCCAATGTTTCTCATGAGTTACGCACCCCCCTGACAGTTATCGCTGGTTACCTGGAAACCCTTCAGGGCAGCGATATGGCTCCGCCTGCATGGCAACGTCCTCTGGCACAAATGGGAGAGCAGGCCTCCCGTATGACCACCCTGGTCAATGATTTATTACTTCTGGCACGCCTTGAGACTTCGGAGCGCACAGGCGACGACATGCCAGTGGATGTGCAGGAGCTGATGGAACGGGTCGCACGCGAGGCGCGCAGCTTCAGCGGCGGCCGCCACCAGATAGAAGTGCACAGCGAAACCCACAACTGTATTTGCGGCGATGCCAGCGAGCTGTACAGTGCCTTCGCCAACCTGGTGCTGAACGCAGTGAAGTACAGCCCTGAAGAGGGGGAAATCAAACTGCGCTGGTGGCAGGACAGCCTGGGGGGACACTTTAGTGTCGAGGACCGAGGTATCGGCATAGATCCAATGCATATTCCGCGCCTGACAGAGCGCTTCTACCGGGTAGATCCCGGCCGCTCGCGGGACAGCGGCGGCACCGGTCTGGGGCTGGCGATCGTGAAGCATGTATTACTGCGCCACGATGGAGAGATGAGTGTTGAAAGCACTCCCGCCCAGGGCAGCACTTTCACTTTGCACTTCCCACAACAAAAGGTGGCAGGCAAAGTGGAGAAAACACCTGAGGTAGTGGCGGGCACCTGACACCGCCTTATCCGGGCTCCTAAGCTGAGGCAGGACTATTCAAATTCCTCCAGCCTTATCTGCTCTCCGTTCTTTGTATAGGTGCTCTCATCCTCATCATTGACCCGGTTGCTCTCGCGACGCAGGATGAGGTGGTGCAACTGCAGATCACCATCACGCAGCAGCAGATGCTCATTGCCCTCATCATCTGTAGGCAGGGGCCTGGTGCCTAACAAGGCATCACGCAACGCACGTAGACGGGACACATCCTTGTAGCGGTTCAGATCATTGGAAAGACGCATTTTCATGCGCTCGCTCTCATGAAGAGCGGCCGCAGTTTCACGATATTTGGCAAAAAAGAACACGGCGCCTATGGCAAAGGCCACAATTACTGTCACTTCAAACCACGCAGGCATATCTACTCCTTATTATTTATTATCGTTTTTACGCCAGACCACCAATTGGTTGTTGGCCGGCAGGTAATTGAGTTCTTCGCGTTGCATCCCGGCATCGTCGGCAAGTTTATCCAACCACTCCAGATCGCGGATGCCACTAGCTGGGTCGCGCTCCTTGAGCCAGAGGTCAAAATCGGCATTACTCGGCCCGACAAAAACCCCATCAATTTTCATTGGGCCATAGACAATCAATTGCCCACCGGGTTGCAGGACAGAGTGCAACTTATGGAAAAAGCGCTGCACCGAGCCCCTCGACATAATATGTAGGGTGTTAGCAGTGAAGACCGTATCCACATTGAGCTCAGGCCAGTCTTTGTCAACATCCAGGGCAAGCGGCGGCCTCAGGTTTTGTGCGGGCTGCTTCTCCAGCCAGGCGCGAACCCCCGGTAACATATCCACACGTTCCGAAGTCTGCCAGGTCAGCTGGGGCAATTGTGGAGCAAAGTAAACCGCATGCTGTCCAGTGCCACTACCAACTTCCAGTACTTTCCGGCTATTGGCCAACAGGCGCCGGAGATGCCCCAGGATCGGCTCCCGGTTGCGTACGCAGGAGGGTGCATCCGGCAGGAGAGACTCGCTCATTGCGCCTCGTCCCGGGTAAATATCCAGTCTCTCTCACTGGACATTTCAGGGTTGAATTCATAGCCCGCCACATCGAAACCCTTGAGCTGCTCTGCTTTTTTAACCCGCTGGTCGATGGCCCAACGACTCATCATGCCCCGCGCCTTCTTGGCGAAAAAGCTGATCATTTTGTATTCCCCGTTTTTCAGGTCCTTAAAGTGCGGGGTGATTATCTCGGCATCGAGCTCTTTGGGTTTAACCGATTTAAAGTACTCGTTGGAGGCAAGATTCACTAATTCACGGCTTTTCAGGCTGTGTAACTGCTTATTAAGAGCCTCTGTGATTTGCTTTCCCCAGAACTCGTACAGGTTTTTACCGCGGGAATTTTCAAACTTGGTTCCCATTTCCAGGCGGTAAGGCTGCATCAGGTCCATGGGGCGCAAAAGGCCATAGAGCCCCGACAGCATACGCAAGTGTTTCTGCGCATAATTGAAATCCCGCTTAGCCATAGACTGGGCATCGAGGCCGGTATAAACATCGCCCTTAAAAGCGAGTAGGGCGGGGCGTGAATTCCGGACCGTAAAAGGCCGCTTCCACGCCTGGAAACGGTCGTAATTCAAGATACCGAGCTTGTCGGAAACTATCATCCGACTGGAAATCTGTTGCGGACTGAGTTCGCGCAGCTCCTTGATCAGTGCTGCAGACTCCTTGAGAAAATCCGGCTGGGTAGTTTCCAGTTCGGGGATTTCGCTTTCGTAGTCCAGCGTTTTCGCTGGAGAAATCACAATTAACATCGGATGCCTTACGTTCTTCTTCTGCCTGGCCACCGGTACCGTGATCTCTCACTACCAGTGACATTCAACACCAGTCATGACCCTGGATATGTCTTGGGGTTTCGCCAGGAGCTGCACTCACCACGCTACTACCTTAAGCTGTCACAAACGCAGTTATTCCGGCTTTAAAATATCCTGCCACCAGTTCAGCGGCGTCTGGCCATCCTTGGGATCATACACATTACCGTAATACCAGACGCTATTGGCTCCATCGCAAGCACCGTTAAGAAGCTTCTCGATCTTGTCGAAGCCACAGCTGACATGGATGCTGTAAACCAGCATACGCGGAACTTCCAGGTCCAATTCACCTCCAAGTTTCTCCAGTTGCGGGGTTAATTTATCAGAAAGCTCTGCGCTGTCAGCGCGGCAAAATACCCGAATCGCCAGGTTGCCGGAACGCTTTACCAGTTCGAACTGCTGGGTGTCCTTGTCCACCTTGATGCTATCGCCACTAGCAATGCCTTTGATAAATGCGGGCGAGCGTACCAGCTGACAACTGTCGTCCTCGTTGATGCGCACCTGAAGGCGCTCCACCACCGGCTCGCCATCCGGATTGGTACCCGCAAACAACTCGATTACCTGTAGTGCTGTCATAACCTCTCTTTCCCGGACTGTGTACAATGGGTGATCGTTAAATACCCAGCATTATACAGGGAGGCAGGCAATGATCTCGCGCAACCAGACTTTATTCGCCGCTGCGGCGTTTGTAGCAACCTCTGTGCTCAGCGGTTGCGTCGTCAACCCAGTGACCGGAGAACAGCAATTCTCACTGGTCTCCCCCCAGCAGGAGTTGAACCTGGGACAGCAGCAATACCCTATCAACCAACAGCAACAGGGTGGAAAGTACACCATAGACCCCAGTCTGCAGGACTATGTGAACCGGGTTGGACAAAAGCTGGCACGGGTTTCCGACCAGCCCCAGTTACCTTATGAGTTCGTTGTGCTCAACAATTCCGTGCCCAACGCCTGGGCACTACCCGGCGGTAAGATTGCCATTAACCGTGGTTTGCTGGTGTTGCTGGATGATGAGGCAGAATTGGCCGCGGTATTGGGCCACGAAATCGTACACGCCGCCGCACGGCACTCCGCTACCGCTATGTCCCAGCAGCAAGTGCTGGGCGCAGGGCTTGCAGTCCTGGGCGCCGCAACAAAAGACACCGCCTACGCAGACCTGATTTCCAGCGGCAGCCAACTGGGTGGCTCAGCTTATATCGCGCGCTACGGTCGCGGCAATGAATTACAGTCCGATGAATATGGGATGAAATATATGGCCGCTGCCGGCTATGATCCCCAGGGGGCGGTTCGCCTGCAGCGTAAGTTTGTCCAGCTCTCCAACAGTCGCCAAACCAATGGTCTTGAAGCACTCTTCGCCAGCCATCCCCCTTCGCAATCCCGTATCAGTGCCAATATTGAACACAGTAAATCACTACCCAAGGGCGTAACCAATCGAGATGCCTATCAAAAGGCCATAGCCCAGTTAAAGCGCGATGCAGATGCCTACAAAAATTATGATGATGCGATGAAGGCGGCGAGTAAAAAGCAGTATGACAGCGCGCTAACCTTGGTCCGTAAGGCACAAAAGCAGCAACCTAAGGAAGCTGCTTTCTTTGCTCTGGAAGGCGACCTGTTGGCGCAGAAGAAACAATACTCGAACGCCCACAAAGCCTATGACCGTGCAGTGCAGAAAAACCCAGCCCTATTTTCTCACTGGCTAAAACGCGGAATGGCGAGTACACAACTCAAGAACTACACATCTGCCGAGCGAGACTTAAGCCGCTCCCTTCGCTACCTGGATACCGCCTATGCGCATTACTATCTGGGTGAAGTCTATGAGAAACAGGGTAATGCACAGGATGCATTAAAGCATTATCAAACTGCGACAAAAGCGGGAGGGGAAATTGGCACTAAGGCGCAGGCAAGAATACTGGCGCTGACAAGAAAAAGTTAAAACTAGGAACCAAAACAACAAATAAAAAAGGCTACCGGAGGTAGCCCTTTTTGACTCTAGTTTATAGCTGTACAGTCAGTCCAACTTGATATATATCGTAGTCAACATTATCACTCTCGGTATCGGAGGCATAACCTATCTCAACAGCAACATTGCGGTTGAGGTAGT
Organism: Microbulbifer sp. GL-2; assembly: GCF_007183175.1. Lineage (NCBI taxonomy): Bacteria > Pseudomonadati > Pseudomonadota > Gammaproteobacteria > Cellvibrionales > Microbulbiferaceae > Microbulbifer > Microbulbifer sp. GL-2. The sequence continues at coordinate 1,620,287 of NZ_AP019807.1, read as the reverse complement.
GATTCACTCCCAGGCTGTAACGATCAGCTTCGTCAAAAGTAAATGCAACTGAGGTGCGCTGAGTAAAGAAGTACTCTGTGCCCAGAGACCAGAAATCATCATCTGGAGCCCCCCAGATGTAGATGTCATCGTCAAAGTCGTGCTTAGTATATTGCAATTCTGCAGTTAGATACTGTTCACCACCCAGGTGCATGAAGTACTTGGAAGACAGTGTACCACTGTCCAGCTCCTCATCTATACTCAGATTAAAACCAATATAATTATTGCCACTTAACTGGTGGTTGTAGCGCATATCCAAAGAAAACTCATTATCGCTATCATTATCGATATGATTCAGAGTTACCAGGAAATCAGGAGTAAACAAGTACCCTATAGATTGATAGTCTACATTTCCTTCCCATAGATTTAAAATACCCGCGCCAAATACAAGGCCATTCGATGCAAAGTATTCACCACCTGCTGAGAAAGTGTCTAGGTCAAAGCTACCACTATTGTAGTGACGGTAACCCCCATAAATATTGCTGACCTTATTGATATATTCAAACTCTTTCAGCGGCCCCAGGGTTTCCTTCTGACCAAAGAAATAGGTCGTACTAGCTGTGAATCGATCCTCATCCAAATCAAAAAAATCATAATCATAATCTGTATTAGCGTAATGGAGCTTCGTAATAGAATTGTATTCCTCAGCACCAGCAGTAGCCGCGAAAAGTATCAGGGGAAGAGCAGCAAGCTTGAATCTCATATCAAAATCCTTCGTTAACGTTGGGATCCAAATTGGGCAGCGGATTGTAACAAAAGTTTTTTAGTTCGCAACAACAGCAAATTACAAAAATTCAGTTAACTATTTTTTTGCGGCAAGTTGAATAAAACAGGTGGCTGAATTGACTGGAACAAAAAGATAAAAATACTTGTAATGCAGCGTAATAATTAACTGAAAAAACAAATCACAAAAAATAATATAATTTTATATTTTTTTAATTCTTATCAGCCACACTGGCTTTATTCAGCTTACATTCAGTTTGGATTCACTAATATTAATCCAAGCTAAAATTAACAACCCATTGCGGATCTTCAAATTCACCCAATGAACGAATTTCGACGAAGGGGGCAACACTACGAATGATTTTTTCGATCTCCACTGAATGCTGTGCCTGCATTGCACCCCTATCGTCCTTACAACGCCAAGTGGCAACAGCAAGCAACTTTCTTGGATCATCAATTTTCCGGTGAAGTTCCGTTCCCATCGCGCCGGGATATTGCTGAATTAACCTGGACGCCCGTACCCAGGCCTCTGCATATTCCTCAGCACTGAATCCCTCTTTAATATGAACTTCGAAAATATATTTCATCGCTTCTTCTCAGGACGCCCGAGCTGGAAAAACCTGCAATAAAAAAGGCCGCTTAATGCGACCTTTATAGCAGACTGGAAGTTCAAGACTTCCGCAGATTTTTTTCATGGCCGTGGCGGATATCCGCACCTTCCACCAAATAAACTACCTGCTCACAAATATTCTTCGCATGGTCGCCAATACGCTCCAGTGAACGCAGCGCCCAAAGCACGTTGATCACTCGCGAAATACTGCGCGGGTCTTCCATCATATAGGTAACCAGCTCGCGCACCGCGGTGCGGTAATCCATATCTACCTGCTCATCTTCCGCCAGGGTACGCAGAGCCGATTCCACATCAAAACGAGTATAGGCATCCAAGGCGTCGTTAAGCATTTTGCGTACAGCATTGGCGATATGGCGTATTTCAGTATAGCCGCGCGGCGAGGTACCTTCATCAGTGAGGGCGATGGCCATTTTTGCCACCTTGCAGGCCTCATCACCGATGCGCTCGAGGTCGCGGGCGATACGGGTTACCGACATCACCATACGCAAATCTGAAGCAGCGGGCTGGCGCTTGGCGATAATCAAAGTTGCGTGCTCGTCGAGGGCCATCTCACTTTTATCGATCTCCTCTTCGACACGCAGGACTTCCTCGGCCAGCTGGCTATCGGCATTGGACAAAGCGTCTACCGCATCGGCTACCTGGCGGGCGACCATGCCGCCCATTTCCAACATCTCGGTCTTGATACTCTCCAGATCTTCGTTGAATTGACGGGAGATATGCTGATCGAAGTGCATTTCCATAGTGATCCCTCGGGGCAAGACCGACTCAGCCGAAGCGGCCGGTGATATAGGCTTCGGTTAATTCGTGCTCGGGGTTGGTGAACACGGTTTCGGTATCGTTAACTTCGACAAGTTTCCCCAGGTGGAAGTAAGCCGTGCGCTGGCTGACCCGTGCCGCCTGCTGCATCGAGTGGGTAACGATGGCGATAGTGTAGTTCTCGCGCAGCTCGTCGATCAGCTCCTCAATACGAGCGGTGGCTATAGGGTCCAGAGCCGAGCAGGGCTCGTCCATCAAAATTACCTCTGGGCTCACGGCAATGGCACGGGCAATACACAAGCGCTGTTGCTGACCACCAGAGAGACCGGTACCCGGTTTATCCAAACGGTCTTTCACCTCACCCCAGAGACCCGCACGGCGCAGGCTGCTCTCTACAATTTCATCCAGATCGGCGCGACGACTGGCAATACCATGGATCTTTGGGCCATAGGCGACGTTTTCATAAATTGTCTTGGGGAAAGGGTTGGGCTTCTGGAACACCATGCCCACCCGAGCGCGCAGGGGCACTACGTCTACCTTGGGACCGTAAATAGGATCGCCATCCAGGCTCAACTCACCTTCAACACGACACCCTTCAATAGTGTCGTTCATACGGTTAAGACAGCGCAGAAAGGTGGATTTACCACAGCCTGAAGGGCCTATCATGGCCACCACTTCATTGCGGCCAATATCCAGGCTGACAGAATGGATGGCCTGGGCTTCGCCATAATAGACATCAACGTTGCGCATACGCAGTTTGGCGGTGTCACAGAAGGGCTGGCCCACGGTTTTCCGCACTTCAGCACTCGCTGCAATCTGCCCGCCAGTCAGTTCGGATTGCGCCGCTTCAGTAGTGCGCTCCGCGGCATCCAGGGTCATGGTACTCATAAAAAATCCCGCTTTCTGTTAATCCGCGCTGTATTACCAGCGGCGCTCAAGTTTCTTGCGCAGCAAGACCGCGCTGGCATTCATCACAATCAATACACTCAACAGCACCATAATTGCCGCCGAGGTGCGTTCAACAAAGGCACGCTCCGGGCTATCTGCCCACAGGAAAATCTGTACAGGCAGCACTGTGGCGGGGTCAGTCACCCCGGACGGTACATCGACAATAAAGGCCACCATACCGATCATCAACAGGGGGGCTGTTTCCCCCAGCGCCTGGGCCATGCCGATAATCGCACCGGTGAGCATGCCCGGCATCGCCAGTGGCAGCACATGGTGGAAAACCACCTGCATACGCGAGGCCCCCATGCCCATAGCCGCTTCACGGATAGAGGGTGGCACCGCCTTCAGCGCCGCACGGCTGGAAATAATAATCGTTGGCAAGGTCATCAAGGTCAGCACTAGGCCACCGACCAAAGGTGCCGAACGGGGCAACTCAAAGAAATTGATAAAGATCGCCAGACCCAACAGACCAAAAACAATAGAAGGTACGGCCGCGAGGTTGTTGATATTTACCTCAATCAAGTCAGTCCAGCGGTTCTTCGGTGCATACTCCTCCAGATAGATGGCTGCGGCTACACCGATCGGAAAGGACAAGGCCAGGGTCACCAACAGGGTGAAAAGCGACCCCATTAGTGCGGCGCGAATACCGGCCTGCTCAGGCTCGCGAGAATCACCGTTGGTGAAAAAAGTGGTGTTAAAACGCTTTTTCAGCTCACCGCTGTCCAACAGCTGCTCGATCCATCCGGCTTTCTGGTCGGAGGTGCGGCCGCGAAAACCTTCTTTGGAATCCTTAAGGCTCTTAACAAAGGTATCCACATCGTCGTCGGCGGCTAGCCACACCGTCTCACTCTTGCCCAACAGCTCCGGGTTCTCAGCCAGGCGGTCGCGCAGGGTAAAGGGGGCGCCGGAGGAAACCAGGGTGTACAGCTCGCGCTTGTCACTGCGGCCAGTTACCGATGGGAAACGCTCGCGCAGGGCCTGGCGAATAACACCGGAAAAGTTGGCCCAGGTCAGGCTCTCATCATCGACTTTGTCGATTCCAAGCACCTGCGTATCGTAATGAACTTCCAGTTGGATAGCAGTCTGTACAAAAGCACCGCTGCCCTTACCAATAATATCGCTGAACAGAATCACGACCGCGAGTATGCCGAAGGCGATACTGGCAATTCCCAGCCCGCGGAATAGTTTCTCCGTGCGATGACGGCTGGCGAGTCGTTTCTCGATGCGCTCGCGTACCTGCGCCTGAGTCAGATTAGTCATACTGTTCCCGATATTTTTTCACTACATGCAGGGCGATAAAGTTCAGTACCAGTGTGGTGACAAACAGCATCAGGCCAAGGGCAAATGCAGCCAAGGTTTTGGGGCTGTCAAACTCCTGGTCACCGACCAGCAGCGTAACAATCTGAACGGTAACGGTTGTCACCGACTCCAGCGGGTTGGCGGTCAGGTTGGCCGCAAGTCCCGCAGCCATCACCACAATCATGGTCTCACCAATTGCGCGGGATACCGCCAGCAGAACACCGCCGACTATGCCCGGCAAGGCAGCCGGAATCACAACTTTGCGCACGGTTTCTGAATGGGTGGAGCCCAGACCCAGGGCACCGTCGCGCAGAGATTGCGGCACCGCGTTGATCACGTCGTCTGAAAGCGAGGAGACAAATGGAATAATCATGATGCCCATCACCAGGCCGGCAGCCAGGGCGCTTTCACTGGAGGCCTCCAGACCAACAGAGGTGGCCAGATCGCGAATAAAGGGAGCAACTGTCAGGGCTGCGAAGAAGCCGTATACCACCGTGGGTACACCGGCAAGAATTTCCAAAATTGGCTTGGCCAGGGTGCGCACACGCTTGCTGGCATATTCCGCCAGGTAGATAGCGGCCATCAGGCCCACCGGCACTGCAACAAACATGGCGATGGCGGAAACCATCAGTGTACCGGTAAACAGGGGCACTGCTCCAAAGGCACCACTTGAGCCAACCTGATCCGCACGCAGGGCCATCTGCGGGCTCCAGTGCAGGCCGAACAGAAACTCGGTCACCGGAACTGACTGGAAGAAGCGCAGGGATTCAAACAGGACCGAAAACAAAATACCTACGGTGGTGAAAATGGCCGCGCTGGCGCAGGCAATCAGTATGGTCCGCAGGACTTTTTCCACCTTTTCGCGGGCACGCAATTGCGGGGAGAAGCGCAGCAGCGCAAACGCCCCAAGTCCTACAGCCAGAATCAGGCTCAAAAATGCCTGCATATTATTGGAGCTGTTGCGCAGTTGATTAAGGTGGTCCGCCGCCGACTTTAACTGTGGGGTGGCCTCCCCCAATATATGGCCGGCGGACAGGTTTTGAATTTGAGCGTAGAGCAGGTTTTGCCCTGAAATCGTTTCTGGTTTGTCGGCCAGACTGTTCAGCACCATAGCGCGGATAATGGCATCGTCAAAAACCAGCCAGGCTCCAAGCAATACCAGTGCAGGCAGGCCACACCAAAGCGCGGCAAATAGTCCGTAGTAACTGGGCAGGGAGGCCAGATTACGCAAGCCACCTAAGCTGCGTGCAGCGCTCAGCGCACGGCTAAAGCCAGTACCGTAGGCCACCAATATCAATAGCAGCAGAAGGGCGAACAGTGTGGGGGTTTGCATTGATGTACCGTACTAAAAAATGGTTGTCGGCATTATCCCGACATTTCCCTCGGATTCCACAGTGTTGTGGACAAAGAAAAGCCAAGCCCTCTCGGGCTTGGCCGTCAATTCCCTTTGACTGTACTACTCCAGGATTAAGTTATTTTGCAGCGAGATTACTCAGTGCGTTCAGCTTGCGAACGTCGGTAGCAATTTGCTGGCGCTTCTCTTGCGGCAGCGGGATCATGCCCTTGTCTGCCAAGTAACCTTCATCACCCCAGGCGCGCTCATTGGTGAACTCCGACAGGAATTGCTTGATGCCCGGTACTACGTCAGCGTGCGCTTTCTTCACATAGATAAACAGTGGGCGGGATACCGGGTAGCTCTGGTCAGCTATAGAATCGAAGGTTGGGGCCTGACCTTCAATCATGGAGCCCTGTACCTTGTCGGCATTCTGGTCGAGGAAGCTGAAGCCGAAGATGCCCAGGGCATTCGGGTTGGCAACCAGCTTGTTCACGATCAGGTTGTCGTTCTCACCAGCTTCTACATAAGCGCCGTCTTCGCGCACGTTGTGACAGATCGCCTTGTAAGCGCTCTTGTCTTTTTTCTTCATGGCCTTGATCCAGCCAAATTTCTTACAACCACCTTCCATTGCCAGCTCGGCAAAGGCATCGCGGGTACCGGAAGTTGGGGGCGGGCCCAGAACTTCGATCTTGCTGTTGGGCAAGGCCGGGTTTACGTCTTTCCAGGTCTTGTAGGGATTGGCCACCAGGGTTTCGGAACCATCAGGGTTCGGTACTTCTTTAGCCAGGGCCAGGAAAATGTCCTTGCGGGACAGCTCAAACGGAGCTGCTTTCTTCGCGTTGGCGAGTACGATGCCGTCGTAGCCAATCTGGACTTCCACAACGTCAACGCCGTTGCCATTACACATTTCCAACTCGGACTGCTTGATACGACGAGATGCACCGGTGATATCCGCAGTGCTTTCGCCAACGCCCTGGCAGAACAGCTTCATGCCACCACCAGTACCGGTGGATTCAACTACCGGGGTCTTAAACTGGGTAGCACGGCTGAAGCGCTCAGCCACAGTGGTCGTAAAAGGGTAAACAGTAGAGGAACCGACAACACTGATGTAGTCGCGAGCCGCCATAGCCACCTGGGAAGTGGCGAGGGTCAATGCCGCCAGGGAAGTAGCCAGAATTTGCTTGTTCATGTGGAACTCCGATGAGTGTTTTTTATTTCACGCGGCGATGCTAGGAACAACGGGTGACGATTCTATGAACAAAAGATGACAAAAAGATGACAGCTCGAAATATGGCCGGCTGGTGCATGGACTGCCAAAACGGTAACCTTCGTGCAATCGAGATAACAATAAGATGTAAAGAGAGAAGCCCCCATGCCTTTTCTGCTGCGTGGAGCCCGTGCGTTGGAGAGTCTTTCCAGTCGCAGCGGTCACCTGTTGGCCTGGTTTACCTGGGCCATGGTCTTACTGCAAAGCTGCGTCGTGGTACTGCGCCACCTTTTCGACAGCGGTTCTATCGCTCTACAGGAATCCGTAGTCTATTTGCATGGCGCCGTCTTTATGCTTGGCCTCGCCTACGCCCTGCAAACTGATGCCCATGTGCGGGTGGATATCCTCTATCGACGCATGGGACCAACGGGCAAAGCCTGGGTTAATGCCGTAGGTTATCTCATCTTTTTATTACCAATTTGCATTTTTGTACTGATTAGCAGCTGGCAGTTTGTACTGAATAGTTGGTCAGTGCTTGAAGACAGCGCCAATGCCGGTGGCCTGCCTGGAGTGTTCCTGTTGAAGAGCCTGATACCCTTGGCGGCCATCACCCTCGCCCTGGCAGGTGCGGCCCAGTTTATGCGTGCACTGTTGCAGCTGATGGAAATGCCCGCCTCGACAACGAAAGCCTCGGCCAAGCCACGGTTACTCAGGCCGGCAGAGGAGGCCGAGGCATGATGGAATTAATCCCCCTGCTGATGTTTGCCACCGTCTGCGCAATGTTGATGTTTGGTTACCCGGTGGCTTTTACCCTTGGCGGTACAGCATTGATTACCGCTGGTCTGGGTATTGTGTATGGCGTCTTCGATGCGGAATTACTGCGTGCCTTTCCAGACCGCCTCTATGGCATTATGCAAAACGGTACCCTGGTGGCCGTGCCGTTATTTGTCCTGATGGGCGTGATACTGGAGCGAGCCCGAATTGCCGAGGATTTGCTGGTCAACCTAACTAAAGTATTTATGGGTGCGCCGGCGGGAATGGCCATCTCTGTGGTGGTCGTTGGCGCACTACTCGCCGCCAGTACCGGAATTGTGGGCGCCACAGTAGTGACTATGGGCCTGATGTCCCTGCCCACTATGCTGAAGCAGGGCTATTCACCCAAACTCGCCACCGGCACTATCTGTGCCACCGGCACCCTCGGGCAAATCATTCCCCCATCAATTGCGTTGGTACTGCTGGGAGATACCCTTTCCAATGCCTACCAGCAGGCACAGCTCTCCGCCGGAATATTCAACCCCAAACCAGTCAGTGTCGGCGACCTGTTTATTGGCGCCATTATTCCCGGCTTACTGCTGGTGGCAGCCTACATTATTTACCTGTTGTTCGTGGCGCGCCGCGAACCGACCAGAGCCCCCGCCGCTGAACAGGATGTCCTGGAAATCTGGCCGCTGATTCGCAGCCTTTTCCCACCTATCGCCCTGATGCTGGTAGTTTTGGGTTCCATAATTACCGGGGCCGCAACTCCCACCGAGGCCGCCGCCGTTGGTGCCCTGGGTGCTGGCCTGCTGGCCTACAGCCGCAGATCCCTGAATTGGGCGCGGGCAGGAGAGGTTGGCCGCAGCACCCTGCAAGTAACCGCCATGGTCTTCGCTATCTTAATTGGTGCCTCGCTGTTTTCCCTGGTTTTCCGCGGTTATGGCGGTGAGGAGTTGGTAACCAGTATTTTCCACAGCCTGCCCGGTGGTGTCGTGGGCGCGACATTGTTAGTAATGCTGGTGATTTTCTTACTTGGATTTATTCTCGATTTCATCGAGATCACTTTTGTAGTAGTGCCGATTGTGGGTCCGGTTTTATTGGCGATGGGAGTCGATCCAGTATGGCTGGGAATAATGATTGCCATTAACCTGCAGACTTCCTTCCTGACGCCACCATTCGGTTTTGCGCTCTTTTATCTGCGCGGTGTGGCACCCAGTTCCATAGCCACCTCCGCTATTTATCGTGGTGTTGCGCCATTTATAGCCATCCAGATTCTTTTGCTGTGCCTGTTGGCACTCTGGCCATCCCTTGCAACCTGGCTGCCGGGAATTATTCAAAAATAACAGGTACAAGCCCCGTTTTTACTTCTGCTAAAGAAACTCAAAGGTACCGGCTCAATTGCGCCGGTTCCTTTGAGTCCTAAGGACAAATCCCACACTCCGCGCTTATCTACACCAGCATTAAAGCTCTTCGCCCTTTAAAACTTTCAACACACCTTGTTGTCCCTCTCTTTATCAAACGCTCCTGTTACATTGACGATTAAAAACCGATCACAAGGGCCTCTCTATCAACAGACAGGTACGCCTATCGATAACCGAAATAAACAAATGCAACAAAAGGGAATTAAGAATTCTTAGATAGGTCTATCGATATTCAAAATAATTAAGAACAGAAAAAATAGCTAAAGGGAATTAAAAATGCTGAAGATCTCTAATCTTTCTAAGACTTATGACAATGGCGTACACGCGCTAAATAACGTCAATCTGGATATCCCCAAGGGAATGTTCGGGTTGCTCGGCCCCAATGGAGCCGGCAAGTCATCATTGATGCGCACCATCGCCACTCTGCAATTCGCAGACAGTGGTTCTATCACTTTTGATGGGATAGATGTGGTCACCAGTCCGCAGAAAATCCGCAGTACCCTGGGTTACCTGCCACAAGATTTCGGTGTTTATCCACGAATTAGTGCAGAGGATATGCTAAATCATATGGCGGTACTAAAAGGAATTGGAAATCGTAAAGAGCGCCGCGAACTGGTGGCTGAACTACTGTACCAAACCAATTTATTTCGCGATCGAAAGAAGAACCTGAGCGGCTATTCCGGCGGCATGCGTCAGCGATTTGGCATTGCCCAAGCCCTGATCGGTGATCCGCGCCTAATTATTGTCGATGAACCCACAGCTGGTCTCGACCCCCAGGAGCGTAATCGCTTTCATAACCTGCTCAGCGAAATTGGCGAGAACGTGGTGGTAATACTCTCCACCCATATCGTGGAAGATGTTGCCGATTTGTGCCCCAATATGGCAATTCTCGCCGCAGGCAAAATTGTGGCGCAAGGCAAACCGGAAGAGCTAACTTCCAAACTGCAAGGGCGCGTGTGGCGGCGCATTGTCGGAAAAGCAGAGTTGCAAGAGTGTCGCAATAAATTCGATGTGATTTCCACACGCCTATTAGCCGGCCGTCATGTTGTACATGTGCTGGCGGACTCCCAACCGGGTATAGGGTTTGAGCAGCTGCAACCTGATCTGGAAGATGTCTACTTCTCCACCTTGTTCAGCAACGAAGAGTCTCAAACGGCCAGCGCCGCCTGAGGCGGGGGAGGGAACCTATATGTTTTTATCTGTTGCTAAGTTTGAATTTCATTATCAATTGCGCCAGCCAATATTTTATGTCACCAGCCTGGTATTTTTTCTACTTACGTTCGGCGCTACCGCCTCCAACAACATACAAATCGGCGGTGCCGGCGGCAGCACCCTGATCAACTCTCCTTTTGCGATCATGCAAACACTGCTGATCATGAGTTTGTTCAGCATTTTTATTACTGCCGCATTCGCAGCCAACCCGGTACTGCGTGATCACGAAATGAAAATGGATGGTATCCTCTTCAGTACCCCTATCAGAAAGCGTGACTATTTATTGGGGCGCTTCACGGGGTCAATTGCAGTCGCCTTCCTGTCATTTTCAGCATCTGCCCTGGGTATGCTGTTCGGCTCCTGGATGCCCTGGCTGGACCCCGAGCGGTTGGGTCCAACCCAGGTATCCCATTATCTACAAACATTATTTGCACTCATCCTTCCCACTATGCTGTTTTGCAGCGCACTGTTTTTCAGTCTGGCAGCCATAACTCGCAGCATGATGGCTACCTACTTGGGGTTGATTGCTTTTCTGGTACTCTATTTTACCAGCCAGGGCATGATGGATGAGCCCAGCTATCGCAGTATCGCCGCACTGACCGACCCCTTCGGTTTCGCCGCCTTCGAAAATGCTACTCGCTATTGGACCGCCTTCGACCGCAATACTTCCATGATTGCCCTGGAGGGGGAGTACCTGACCAACCGTATAATATGGCTGGGCGCCAGCCTGTTAATAATAGGATTTGGCTATAAACACTTCTCCTTTGCCGAGCGTAAACCACTCTGGTCACGCCGTCGCACGTTAGAACGTCAACCAGAAGAAGAACCTCGTTACAACAAGCCTTTGCCGCGAGTCGCCCCTACTTTTGGCACAGCCACTATTTGGCAACAATTCCGAGTACGTAGCGGTTTTGAAGTAAAAACTGTGGTTAAAGGCCTGGCCTTTTGGGTAATTCTGGCAATTGGCGTTCTCAACGTACTGGGTGCTTCCCTGAACCTGGAAGCAATATTTGGTACCTCGGTATACCCTGTTACCCGCTCAATGGTGAACCTGATACAGGGCGCCTTCAGCCTGATCATGATGATTATCCTGATCTACTATGGGGCTGAGTTGGTATGGCGTGAACGCCAGGCCGGCTGCCACGAAATTATGGATGCAGTGCCCACACCGAGCTGGGTTTTTGTCGCCAGCAAATTTATCGCAATGCTGGTGGTTCTGGCCGGTATATTGATTGCCAGTATGCTCACCACTGTCGCAGTACAATTGGGTAAGGGATACACCACTCTCGAACCAGGGCTTTATTTTTACGGCCTCTGGTACCAGTTCGCGATGCCCTTCTATCTGATGGCTATCCTCTCCATCTTTGTCCAGGTTATAACCCGCAATAAATTCCTTGGCATGTTAATGATGGTGGGTTACTTAATTAGCGCTATTGTGCTCGACAGCCTCGGCTATGAGCACAATCTCTATCAGTTTGCGGGCTGGAATGCCGCTCCCTACTCGGATATGAATGGTTATGGTCACTTTGAGCAGGGTCGCGCCTGGTTTGCGTTTTACTGGACCAGCTTCAGTCTGATACTAGCGATATTGAGTTATGGACTCTGGCAGCGCGGCACCCTGGCCCCACTAACGAGCAGGTTCAAAGCCCTGCGCTTCCAGCTGGGGCTGCCAAGCCGTTTAGCTGGTGCCACAGCCTTCCTGCTGTTTGTTGCCAGTGGTGCCTTTATTTTTTACAACACCAATATTCTCAACGACTATGAAACCAGCAAGGATCGCGAACAGCTATCCGCAGACTATGAGAAAAAGTATAAATTCCTGGAAGACAACCCGGCACCGCATATCACCGATGTCAAAGTGGATGTGGATATCTTCCCCGATGAGCGACGTTACGAAGTACGGGGCCGTTACTTCCTGGTGAATAAGCGCGATGAATCTATTAATGAGGTAAGCATCGGGCTGGATCGGGGCCTCAGGGTTAACCAGCTATCCCTGAGTCAGGCTAAACTGCGCGAAAAGGATGAACAATTCGGCCACTATTTCTTTGATCTGGAGCAACCCTTGGAACCCGGGGAGTCACTCACTTTAGAGTTTGATCTGAGCAGGATCAGCCGTGGCTTTATGAACTCCGGCTCCTCCACCACCCTCGTAAAGAACGGGACCTTCTTTAATAACTTGGAGGCATTGCCCTTTATCGGTTACAACGGCAATATTGAATTAACCGACCGCCACCTGCGCAAGAAGCATGACCTGCCCCCACCGCAGCGTATGCCCAAACTGGAGGATACAGATCACTACCGGGAATCCTACCTGCGCAGCGACTCCGACTGGATCAATTTTGAAACTACCGTCAGTACCTCAGTGGGACAAGTTGCGCTGGCCCCCGGCTACCTGCAAAAAGACTGGCAGGAGGGGGAGCGCCACTTTTTCCACTACAAGATGGATGCCCCAATTCACAACTTTTTCTCCTATCTTTCTGCGGACTACACCGTGGTCAAAGATCGGTGGCAAGACGTTGCCATTGAGGTCTACCATCACAAACCCCACGACTACAATGTGGACCGGATGGTCGAGGGCGTAAAAAAGTCACTGGAATACTTTAGTGAGGCGTTCAGCCCCTACCAATATCGCCAGTTGCGCATTGTTGAATTCCCGGGTTATGAAAGTTTTGCCCAGGCATTTCCCAACACCGTACCCTTCTCGGAGTCTATCGGCTTTGTCGCCGACCTCCGCGACCCGGATGAAATTGATTACGTCTTCTATGTGACCGCCCATGAAGTTGCTCACCAATGGTGGGCGCATCAGCTGGTCGGAGCCAACGTGCAAGGCGCCACTTTACTCTCTGAAACTCTGGCCCAATACTCGGCACTGATGGTTATGGAACAGGAATACGGCCCGGAAAAAATACGTCGTTTCCTCAAATATGAGCTTGACCGTTACCTGAGTGCGCGGGGTACCGAGCTGCTTGAGGAGCTTCCCCTGACTCACAATGAAAACCAGCCTTATATCCACTACCGTAAGGGCTCTGTAGCCATGTACGCCCTCAAGGACGCCATGGGTGAAGATGCCGTCAACGCAGCCCTGGCATCGCTGCTGAAAGAGAAGGGTTTCTCCAGTGACCCTTACCCCACCAGTATGGATTTGGTAGCGAGACTCAGAGCCCACGCCGGAGCCTCTAATCAGGAGCTGATCACCGATATGCTGGAGAGGGTGGTTCTTTTTGACCTTAAAGTCGCAAAGGCGACCTCCGAGTTACTGGAGAACGGCAACTATCGTGTTCTGCTGGAGCTGGAGGCGCATAAATTCGAGGCCGATGGGGAGGGGCAGGAGCAAGAAATTCCCTTAAAGAACTGGATAGATATCGCCATTTTCAGGGAGGATCCCGACAAAAATTCCAACTCTGATAATGTCCTCTACTTCGCCAAGCAGGAAATTAGCGAGCAGACCACCTTGCTGGAGTTCGAAGTGGAGGGCAAACCGAGCATCGCCGGTATTGACCCCTACATTAAGATGATTGATAAAAACCCGGACGACAATCTGTTGGAGGTAGAAGCCCTGTAAAGCTCTGGTCACCAAGCTCCCGGCCATCTAAAAGGTGGTCGGGAAGTAGCGAGGCTGGCTTTAGCCAGCAAAACCTGGATTAATTCTGGTCAATTACTGCGCAATTTGTGTTAGAATGCGCCACCTTTCCCGAACCAGTAGCCAATAACTCTAACAATCTGTGAGCAGTCGATGTCCGCACTATCAGCACTAGATGAAAACCCTCAACCCATGGGTACGCTAACCCTGCAAACCCTGGCCATGCCACGGGACACCAATCCTCAGGGAGATGTATTTGCCGGATGGCTGATGTCGCAGATGGACCTAGCTGGCGCAATCCTGGCCCAAAGCATCGCTCGCGGCCGGGTAACCACAGTCGCGGTTGGCAGTATGGTGTTTTTGCGTCCGGTACCGGTCGGCTCCACAGTCAGTTGCTATGCCGAGGCTATCGAGGTAGGGCGTTCTTCCATCAGGACTATGGTTGAAGTGTGGCTGACACGGGTTGACTCCGGTGAGCAGGTGAAGGTCACCGAAGGTGAGTTTGTTTTTGTCGCAATTGACGATAGGGGCCATACCAGACCGCTGCCTTAGGGTAACAGTTGATACTCTCTTGTAAACCCCAGACAGGCCGAGCAAAGGATTTCAAAACTCACTCGGCCTCATTGGTTAACAACTTACCTTTCAATTGAAGGTTTCAAAGTAATCTAACTAGGCACCCAATATTTATAACAACTTTCCGCGGATGATTTTTATATTTCCGCGTAGATCCCTTATCACCACGCACCCGCTATCATTATCAGATAAAAGGTTGCCTCTTAGCATTACCCAACTGTTATCACTAGCCACCTTGAGAGTTTTTTGCTGCTTTTCTTCCTCGGGTAGTGTGTTACTTAAAGACTGCGCTAAATAACTTGCAGTATATGCAATAGCAAGGTTCAACTCATTGAGAAAGGCTTCCATATCCTCGCTTTTCCAGTAAGACAAATTCTCAGACTTCACGGTATTAGTTGACTCTTCCGACCAATACTCAACCGAGTTTTGATATACTAATTTATTACTTTTATCCCTCAACTCAGCGTTTATATTAAATTTAAGCACACTGAGCGTATTCGACAGCTTAATTGAAGGTGACAAGTTCAAGTGAGCACTATCGGACTCCAGCTCTTCGCCACTAGTGAGCTCTCTGTTAATAGCAAAATCTGACACCTGAATAATTTCAGATATTTTCTTTTGGATATCTGGTTCTATCTCAAGTGTAGAAAGAGCATCTATTAACGGTTGTGCTGGTGCTTGAGCCTCTTTCTGAGCCTGACTTTTCGCCATTTCACTCGCGATTAAACTCCCTATTAAGGAGCCAGCTACACCCACTGCTGCAGCTTGCCCTGGGCTTGTTCCCGAGGGAGGAGGAGGTGTTGAATACTGTGCAGCGGCAATATTCGATGAAATAGAAATATAACGCCATGGTTCCGGATATATATCTACTGTTAACAGACCATTCTCTAGCGAATCAATCTGTACGTTGATATTCCCTAGCTTATCGATTTGCCCAATATCAATAGTGGCGATGTGATATTGAGTAGAGCTTGTACATCCAGAAATAAGGCTTAGAGCTGAATAAATAAAAATTAATATTCTCATAAGAAAATGGCGGCAATTATTGCCGCCAATAGGTTGTGTTATTTTTTAAATTTACTCTTGTTCGGACAGAGGCATATCGCTGTTCGCTTCTGTCGGCAAGATATTATCTTCGGCACCATTTTTAGCTAAAGCAGTAAGTATATTTTGTTTAGCATTATTCATAACAATATAATAAGTATTTGTTAATCCTGGGTACGATGGAGCTTCATCCCATTCACCTGCCGCATAAGCAGTCTGTATTATATTTGAATACCAGAGTAATTGGTTTGATGACAGGTCTATCATCTCTCCAGTAATATTAAATACAGCTCTAGGCGAATCTGTAGGAATAAACCCATAATATGGACGTGCTAAACCAACGCGATTAGCAGTGAGCTTCAATAGATAATCGATCTGATGCTCCTCAGCATAACCACGGTAGTCTTTCTTTGCAAAATAGGTGGTATCTTTAGTGTCAGGATCTTTAAACTTTGATAGCTTCAATTTTTTTTCAGAGTTCTCCAATCGGACCAGATTAAAACCTTCTACTTCCAAGCTATGACTCAAGTCCTCAGAAATAGCAACAAACTCTTGGGTATCCAGTGTTTCTAGGTGCTTAGAAATTGGAGCTGTAGCCGCTGAAATAATTGCATAATCCAGCAACCCAATATTACCCTCAAATGAAAGGGTAGGAACTACCGGCACCTCTAGTATCAAGCCAACAGTTTTGTTATCTGAATCGTAAAAAGACTGCTCCAAAGGAACTGGTACCTGCTGAGAAACACAGCCAGTCAAAAAGATAAGTAGTGAAACAAAAGAAAGCTGCAAACTGGTCTTCATTTAACCCCCCCCAATTTTATGTAATAGATCTTAATTGTTCGGCCGCTATTATTCTTATTATTCGAAAAAGTTAAAGTATTATTTTTATGAAAAACAGCACTTTCTGTCTATCTTGACTCATTATCCAGCTCTCGTGTCTGGTAATAAGCCTCTTCACTAATCTGGTGGTAGGGCCGTACATCCCGCTCGAAATCCTTAAAGGCCTTATACACGCGCGCAAACTCCGGATCCTTATCTGCAGTCTCCTGCATGATCTGCGTGTTGATTTGCTTCAGATGAGAAAGTACATCATCCGGCAGACGCCTGAGTTTTACACCATGCTCTTCCACCAGTTCACGCAAGGCGCGGTTATTGCGCGCGGTATACTCATCCAACATATCCTGGTTCGCCTCTCTGGCTGCCACGCGTACAATTGCCTGTAAATCTTTTGGCAACTGATCAAAAGCTTTTTTATTGACGATAAATTCCATCATTGAGCCGGGTTCATGCCAGCCGGGATAGTAGTAGTACTCGGCAACCTGGTGAAAACCAAAAGCTAGATCATTGTATGGGCCAACCCATTCCGTCGCATCAATTACACCAGTCTGCAGCGCGGTATAAAGTTCACCACCGGGGATAGTGACCGCGGTGCCACCGGCCCGGTTTAATACTTCACCACCGAGGCCGGGAATTCGCATTTTTAAGCCCTTTAAATCCTCGACAGAGTTAATCGGCTTATTAAACCATCCCGCCATCTGTACTCCGGTGGAGCCACCGGCCAGGGGTATCAGATTAAAAGGCTCATAAATTTCCTCCCAGAGCTCCAAACCACCGCCGTGGTGGAGCCAGCCGTTCATTTCCTGGGCATTCAAGCCAAAAGGCACCGCAGTGAAAAATTGGGCCGCCGGAATCTTGCCTTTCCAGTAATAGGCTGCACCATGCCCCATCTGCGCCGCACCTTCGGAAACAGTACCGAAAACCCCCAATGCAGGCACCAGTTCACCAGCACCATAGACCTTGATTTTAAGACGGCCAGCGGACATCTGCTCCACTTCTTTGGCGAAGCGCTCCGGTGCCTGGCCAAGGCCGGGGAAATTTTTTGGCCAGGTGGTAACCAGCTTCCACTCAAACAGCTCTTTATCACCAGTATCCGAGAAGTGCTTTTCAGGTCCCTGTGCTGCGCGGGAGGTTACCAACGCGGCAAAGGTGATCACGAGTAGTGCGAGAAGGCCCAATATAATAACTGGGTACCAATTAATTTTTTTCATTGTTTTTTAATTATCGTTTTTCTTTTAACGTGCTGATTTTCAGCTAATTGTTTTTTATTTATTATGGTTCCGGTATTACCGGAGCCTGATCAGGTCCATTTCTACAAGATGATTTCCGATTTACTCTAAACAGAATTTTATAGGGGCTGCAACTTTGCCATAGCCACGACTAACCATTTACTGCCGGCATCATCGAAATTCACCTGTACCCTTGTGCGCGGGCCATTCCCTTCAAACTGCACCACTGTGCCCTCACCAAACTTGGCGTGCTCCACTCGACCACCCAGGGCCAGTGGCGGTAAATCATCGAGGTCCGGTGCCGGATCGGAAAACTGGCCCACCTTGCCATAATCCGCCTGGTAGAGCGGCCGGGAAATCTCGGTCTTGAGGCGTACTTCGTGTACCAGATTGACCGGAATCTCGCCGATAAAGCGGGACGGGCTGTTATAGGTTTCACTGCCAAACAGGCGGCGGTTTTCCGCGTAGGTGATATACAACTTACGCATGGCGCGGGTAATCCCCACGTAGCAGAGGCGCCTCTCCTCCTCCATGCGGCCAGGCTCCTGTGCGGACATCTTGTGGGGGAACAGGTTTTCCTCCACACCGGCCATAAACACCAGGGGAAACTCCAGGCCCTTGGCAGAGTGCAGAGTCATTAACTGGACCGCATCCTCAAACTCATCCGCCTGACCTTCTCCGGCATCGAGGGCGGCGCTGTCGAGGAACTGATTGAGCAGGGGAATCTCTTCCTCATCTTCCTCCCCTTCGGGCATATCTACACCGGAGAAGGCGCGACAAGCAGTGATCAGTTCCTGCAAGTTTTCCACACGGGTCTGGCCTTTCTCGCCTTTTTCTTTGCCATGGAATTCAAGCAGGCCGCTGGTTTCGATCACGTCCTCGGCAATGGCATCCAGCTCTTTGTCTTCGGCGTTTGCAGCCAGCTGGTTAATAAGATCCAGGAAGCTCTGCAGGGCATTGCCGGCACGGGCAGCGAGCACCCGCTGTTGCAACATCAGTTTGGCTGCCTGCCACAGGGAACAGCCCTGCTCACGGGCATAGGAACGCACCATTTCCACCGTACGCGCACCGATGCCACGAGTGGGGGTGTTGACCACCCTCTCAAAAGCAGTGTCGTCATCGCGGTTGGTAATCAGGCGCAGGTAGGACAGGGCGTTCTTGATTTCCAGACGCTCGTAGAAACGCTGGCCGCCGTAGATACGGTAGGGCACCTGCTCGCGCAATAACCCTTCTTCAAGCACCCGGGATTGGGCGTTGGAGCGGTAGAGGATGGCAATGCTGTCGCGGCGGTTGCCATCGCGTACCCAGTTATTGATGCGCTCAACGATAAAACGCGATTCATCCTGCTCGTTATAGGCGGCATAGACGGCGATAGGTTCACCTTCTTCACCTTTAGTCCACAGTTCCTTACCCAGGCGACCGCTGTTGTTAGCAATAACCGCGTTGGCGGCGTTAAGAATGGTGGAGGTGGAACGGTAATTCTGCTCCAGGCGCACCGTCTGTACTTCGCGCAGGTCTGCGGAGAAGTGCTGAATATTCTCGATCTTGGCACCGCGCCAGCCATAAATGGACTGGTCATCGTCACCGACCGCCGTGATATGGCATTGCTCACCGGCGAGCAGGCGCAACCAGGCGTATTGAATGGTGTTAGTATCCTGGAATTCATCCACCAGGATAAATGGAAAGCGTCTGCGATAATGAGCGAGGATGCTGTCATTATTCAGCCAGAGCTCGTGGGCGCGCAGCAGCAGCTCACCAAAATCCACCAATCCACCGCGCTGGCAGGCCTCCTCATAGGCGAAGTAGATTCGCACCATGGTCTGCAACCAGGGATCGGCGCCGGCATTAATATATTGCGGGCGAAGGCCCTCGTCTTTCTGAGCACCGATCCACCACTGGGTTTCCCGCGGTGGCCATTTCTTATCATCCAGACCCAGATCTGCCTGCACTCTTTTAATCAGGCGCAATTGGTCGTCGGAATCCAGTATCTGGAAGTTCTGCGGCAACTTGGCTTCTTGCCAATGGGCCTTAAGCAGGCGGTGGGCAAGACCGTGGAAGGTACCCACCCACATACCGAAGGTATTCACCCCCAGTAGTTCCTCAATACGCGCGCGCATCTCGCGTGCAGCCTTGTTGGTAAAGGTCACCGCCATAACAGAGTATGGTGAAGCCCCTTCCACCTGCATTAACCAGGCGATGCGGTGTACTAGCACGCGGGTTTTACCCGAGCCAGCTCCGGCCAATACCAATTGATTGCCGGGCGCCGCGGCTACCGCTTCGCGCTGGGCGTCGTTGAGGGGGTCTAGAATCTGAGATACGTCCATGGGCACGGATTGTACCAGAGCTGCCGCACAAGACCTGTGTAAATAAACAGCATTTTACCCACTCCAACAACGCAAAGCCGCTCGCCAGCGGGGGGCGCAGCGGCTACACTGCGCCATCTGGCATAGCGAAGGTAGCCCTGTGAAACCGGCGGAAGTCACGCAACGAATCAGTGAACAACTGTCATCCATGCGCAAATCGGAGCGCAAGGTGGCGGAGTATATTCTCGCTAACCCGGATGAAATCATCCATATGCGTATTGTTGACCTGGCCACCGAAGCCCAGGTGAGCGAGCCCACAGTGGTACGCTTTTGCCGCGCCGTGGGTTGTTCCGGTTTCCAGGAGTTCAAGTTGAACCTGGCACAGCAGCTGGCCTCAAGTCCCAGCTTTGGGCAGATCGCGGTGACAGAAACCGATACTATCGCCGAGTACAAGCGCAAGGTCTTCGACTCCACCGTGGACACGCTACTTAAGGTGCGCGACAGGATTGATGATCGTGCACTGGAAGCCGCAGTGACAACCATGGCCGCCTCCAAGCGCGTCGAATTTTTTGGTTTTGGCGCCTCCGGTGCCGTTGCTGCCGACGCCCAGCACAAATTCTTCCGCCTGCAACTGGCAACCGCAGCTCACTCCGACCATCACATCCAGAATATGTCGGCCATGTCCATGGTCCCGGGCGATGTAGTGGTTGCCATCTCACAAAGTGGACGCACCAAGGCGCTATTGCGCTCCATGGGAATGGCGAAAGAACAGGGTGCATTGGTAATCGGCCTGGCACCCAGTGGTTCACCAGTAGCACAGCAGGCAAGCATCCCTTTGGAGGTGGATGTAGAGGAGGATATTGAGATCTACACTCCACTATCCTCTCGTATTGCCCATCTGGTGGTAATCGATGTTCTCGCTATTGGCGTAGCCCAGCGCAAAGGACCACAGTTACAGGAGCACCTGTTAAAACTGAAACAGGGTTTGTACACACTTCGGGAAGACAAGCACTAAGTTGCTCCCTTCCAGCGTGGGCACTGGATAATGTGCTCACGGCCTTCTACCATGGCCACTTCCCCGCGACTACGCTTTTAGCTCGATAGCACTGCTGCCGCCGTCGTGGAACCGCCCTCCAAGTCGTACCAGAGCAATTGCATGACATCGACCGCTTTAACCACTGAGCAGAAGGCGCCGCGCTGGCTGGTGGTCTGGCTGGCGGCCCTGGTTTCCCTGACCCCCTTCTCGATCGACAGTTACCTGCCCGCAATCCCGGCCATGGCGGCGGCACTCGATACCGAAGTGGAGCGGGTGCAGTATTCGGTTTCGAGTTTCCTGCTCGGTTTTGCCCTGGGGCAGCTGTGTGGAGGCCCCCTGTCTGATCGTTGGGGGCGACGCCTGGTCGGCACCATCGGTCTTTGCATCTATATCGTCAGTTCTTTACTGGTCCTGTTCACCGATCATGTCGACCAGCTGATTATCCTGCGCTTCCTGCAGGCCATAGGCGGTGGCTTTGCCACGGTGATCTGTGCGGCAATTGTGCGCGACCTGCACAGTGGACGCGAAGCAGCCAAGATTATCTCCATGATCAGCACCATCATGCTGATCGCCCCCCTGATTGCACCGGTAATCGGAGCGCTGCTACTGGCGGTTGGCGGCTGGCAAAGCATTTTTGTATTTTTACTTATGTACGCAGTAGCCATGCTGGTACTCGTGCGCCTACTGTTACCGGAGACGGTACCGCGCTTTACCCGTGCGCGACGCCAGCTGATGCCCCTGGGTTCGCTGATCTCCAGCTACGGCCAGGTGCTGGGCAACCGCCGAGCCCTGGGTTTTCTGGGAGCCCAGGCCTGTGTCAGCGGCTCAATGTTTATCTATATCACCACCGCCCCCTTTGTCTTTATGGATTATTTCGGGGTCAGTGCCAGTAATTTCCCCCTGTTCTTCGGTGCCTGCATTTTGGGCCTGATCTGCATGGTTCAGGTCAATATTCGCCTGCTGAACCTGTTCCAGCCGCGAAATATACTGCTGGCTGGTATCACACTGCAGATATTGGGCTGTGGTCTGCTATTGCTCGGCACCCTGACAGGTATCCGCGAAATAACCCTGTGGATGGTGCCCCTGGTGATGGTGATGAGTTGTATCGGTATTACCGGGCCCAACGCCGCTGCTTGCTACCTGGAGTTTTTCCCTAAAATCAGCGGCAGCGCCAACGCTCTCTATGGAGCAACGATTTTTATTACCGGTGGGGTTCTCGGTGGTGTAGTGAGCAGCCTGCACACTGGGACATTGGTGCCCATCGCCGGGTCCATGTTTGGCTGTGCGGTAGCAGCACTGTTTTCCGCGGTGGTAATTGCACAGGCCCGCAAGCCCATCGAGTCCGATATTCCCGTGAACAAGCGCTTTACCCCGCGGTAATTCACAGGGGCCCGGCATTCCTCTAAATCTCTTCCTCCTGCAGCGCCTGTTTTACCGATGGTCTCTGCGCCATACGCTCCTGGTAAGCCTGCAGTTTGGGCCACTGTGACATGTCGAACTGCTGGGCTTCCAGCCAGCGGGACAGCACATACAGATAGGCATCCGCCACTGAGAACTCATCGCCCATCAGATAATCTTTATTTAAGTGCTTCTCGATATAGTCGAAACGCCGCACCAAGCTATCCCTCGCCTGCTTTTTTTCATCCTCTGGACCATCCCAGAATAAGGGCTTAAACAATTGATGTACTTCTGCACTGAGGAAATTAAGCCACTCCAGCAGGCGGTAATGGGCGAGGCTTCCCACAGGTGGGGCCAGGTGCGCATCGGGTTTTTGCTCGGCGAGAAACTGCACTATCGTCGATCCCTCAGTCAGTATCTCCCCCCTTCAAGCTGCAATGCGGGAATATACCCTTTCGGATTGATCTTCCTGAAGTCATCGCCGTTTTCCATGGTGTGAGTCTTCAAATCAACTTTGCACAAATCCAGGTCGATACCCGCTTCGAGAGCAACAATATGTGGGGACAGGGAACAGGCACCGGGAGTGTAGAAGAGTTTCATGGTGATCCTCGGGTAGCAGTTTCACAGCAACCAGCAGTATAGGTGTGCTCTTTTAAATCGTTTGGCCGCGTCTATGGGGTGCTGAGTAATCCAGCTCAGGCCCCCTTGGTACGATAGCGGTAGGGTTAATGTGCAGGTGGCTGCCGTAGTAATGATGTTTGATATGGAAAAAATCCACAGTTTCCGCGACTCCGGGCCACTGATATAACTCGCGGGTAAAACCCCACAGATTTTTATAATCCGCCAGACGCTGCTTGTTGCACTTGAAGTGACCGTGATATACCGCATCAAAACGGATTAGTGTGGTGAACAGGCGCCAGTCAGCCTCACTAACCCTGTCGCCCGTCAGATAACGGTTATTCTCGAGGCGCTGCTCTAACTGGCCGAGAGTACTGAATAAAGATTCATAAGCACGCTCGTAGGCCTCCTGAGAGGTGGCGAATCCGGCTCGATAGACACCATTGTTCACGTTTTCGTACACCACATCATTGGTGGCATCGATATCGCCTTGCAGGTCTTCCGGGTAAAAATCCTCTTCATTACCGGTAAGTTGGTCGAAGGCACTGTTGAACATGCGGATGATTTCCGACGACTCATTGTTCACTATACATTGACGCTGCTTGTCCCAGAGTACCGGCACAGTAACGCGCCCGCTGTAATCACGGCGGTTGCGCTGATAAAGCTGGTATAGGTAGTCACTCTGGAAGAGTCGATCACCGCTACTACCTTCCTGGGTATTAAAAGACCAACCATATTCACGCATAAAGGGGCTGACTATTGAGACATCGATAGAGTCCTGTAACCCTTTTAATGTACGGAAAATCAGCGTGCGGTGAGCCCAGGGGCAGGCGAGGGAGACATACAGGTGATAGCGACCGGCCTCGGCCGCAAAGCCGCCCTCGCCAGTTAGCCCGGGGCTTCCATCATTTGTTATCCAGTTGAGTAGTTGTGCCGCCTCCCGCAAATACTCGCCACCCTGCTTGTCGGTGTCATACCAGTGGTCGTGCCACTGGCCCTCGACCAAAAGGCCCATCATTACCTCCAGGCGCTATCGCGAATAGCCTCCAAATACGCATTCAAAAACTACTTTTTACGTATCCAGTGGTCCAGGCTGAACCGTCCGGCGCCAGCACACGCGAGAATCAGGAAGCCACCGGCAATAGCGATGTTCTTCATAAAACTGGTCATCTCCCCCGAGTCACCGGGAGCAAAGTGCACCATCCAAGCGCTGGCTAGGCAGAAAAGGAAGAGAATCAGCGCTGATATGCGGGTAAAAAAACCAAAAAATACCGCCAGCCCACCCACCAACTCAACCACGATCACCAGGGGCAACAACAGGGCAGGGAGCCCCATGGATACCATAAAGGCCTCCGTCATTTCATAGCCGCCAATTTTGTTCCAGCCGGCAAAAATAAAGATCAGGGACATCAACACCCGCCCAACCAGTTTGGAGGTGTCGCACAATACGTGATGATTCTCCATGACTTGCTCTCTTGCTGTGGGGAAATAAGAGACAGTGGAATGCATCCAGTGTAGTTGGAAACCAACCTGGGAGATGAATGGCACAGGCGGAGGAACTGCTAAAATACACTTAAATAAGGAATCAGGTGTCAAAAATTGATAAAAATCATGCCCTAACAGCTTTAACTACCCTTATGACCTAGCTCAGCACGAAAATGAAAAATGCAGTTGTGTACTACCTGAGAGCCGCTACAATTGCGCGCTCCTAAAGAGGCGTTGGCCGTCTGTATCCACAAGGCGCGCCCCTGCGTAACTCCGGTAACCTGAGCCCTCCTCACGAGAAAATCGAGCGGCCCTCTCGCGACTACAATAACGGCACGCTCAAAACTGATAAATTTGCCCGCTGAGAGAGCAGATGCCACTGCTCCTTTATTTAAGGGTTGGGAGTCGTCCCGGAAATTTCACCCCTGGAGTCCACGCACGGCATGGAAGTCTATTACACCTTTTGTTTTCTTGCCGCCGTGTCGGTTTTTCTCGGTTTTCTTAATCAGTATGTGCTGCGCGCACAAACTACGATTGCGATCACTACCGGCGCCCTGGCACTGTCATTGATCGTGACTGGTTTGGGCAAACTGGGGGTGGTGGAATTGCGCACCTGGGCGGACCAGCTACTGCCACTGCTCAATTTGGAGGATATCCTGCTGAAAGGCATGCTGGGCTTCCTGCTTTTCGCTGGCAGTTTGCATATCGACCTTCTGGAGCTGCGCAACCAAAAACTGGAAATCGGCTTGCTAGCGATCGTCGGCACCCTGATTTCCACATTTGTCGTCGGTGCACTGCTGTATTGGTTCCTGATGCTGATCAATATGCCAGTAGCCTTTATCTATTGCCTGTTATTTGG
>NZ_AP019807.1:830000-990000 GCF_007183175.1 Microbulbifer sp. GL-2 | reverse complement strand
GAGGACGTATACGGTGTGACGCCTGCCCGGTGCCGGAAGGTTAATTGATGGGGTTAGCTTCGGCGAAGCTCTTGATCGAAGCCCCGGTAAACGGCGGCCGTAACTATAACGGTCCTAAGGTAGCGAAATTCCTTGTCGGGTAAGTTCCGACCTGCACGAATGGCGTAACGATGGCCACGCTGTCTCCACCAGAGACTCAGTGAAATTGAAATCGCTGTTAAGATGCAGTGTACCCGCGGCTAGACGGAAAGACCCCGTGAACCTTTACTACAGCTTTGCACTGAACTTTGAGCCTATTTGTGTAGGATAGGTGGGAGGCTTTGAAGCATTAACGCTAGTTATTGTGGAGCCGTCCTTGAAATACCACCCTGGTATGTTTGAGGTTCTAACTCTGGTCCGTTACCCGGATCGAGGACAGTGTATGGTGGGTAGTTTGACTGGGGCGGTCTCCTCCCAAAGAGTAACGGAGGAGTACGAAGGTGCACTCAGCATGGTCGGAAATCATGCAATGAGCATAATGGTATAAGTGCGCTTGACTGCGAGACAGACATGTCGAGCAGGTACGAAAGTAGGTCATAGTGATCCGGTGGTTCTGTATGGAAGGGCCATCGCTCAACGGATAAAAGGTACTCCGGGGATAACAGGCTGATACCGCCCAAGAGTTCACATCGACGGCGGTGTTTGGCACCTCGATGTCGGCTCATCACATCCTGGGGCTGAAGCCGGTCCCAAGGGTATGGCTGTTCGCCATTTAAAGTGGTACGCGAGCTGGGTTTAGAACGTCGTGAGACAGTTCGGTCCCTATCTGCCGTGGGCGTTGGAGATTTGAGAAGAGTTGCTCCTAGTACGAGAGGACCGGAGTGAACGAACCTCTGGTGTTCCGGTTGTCACGCCAGTGGCATTGCCGGGTAGCTATGTTCGGACGGGATAACCGCTGAAAGCATCTAAGCGGGAAGCCTCCTTCAAGATAAGATCTCCCTGGGAACTTGATTCCCCTAAAGGGCCGTGGAAGACTACCACGTTGATAGGCTGGGTGTGGAAGCGTTGTGAGGCGTTGAGCTAACCAGTACTAATTGCCCGTGCGGCTTGACCATACAACAGAGATGGTTACTAACGACTAGCGCAAGCTAGCGGATTGTGAGTTAGAGACACACAATTGATCGACTTGCGGTGTATTACTACAGATTGTTTTACCGACTTATTTGGGGTTATCGCCGGTCATATGACCGAGGCAAACAGCGATAACACGGCAGGCCAAGCAAAATTGCTTATAAGACCAACGCCAACCCAAGCCAGTTTGCCTGACGACCATAGAGTTGTGGAACCACCTGATCCCTTGCCGAACTCAGAAGTGAAACGCAACATCGCCGATGGTAGTGTGGGGTTTCCCCATGTGAGAGTAGGTCATCGTCAGGCTTCTAATCCGAAAGGGCCACCCAGTTGGGTGGCCCTTTTTTTATGCGTGAAAAAATATTTAATAAAATAAAAAATAAAAAATATCGGTTAAATAAATTAATAATAAAAACAGAAAAGCTAGAGAGATTAGAATTGGATCCTGGGTTGGAATTTATCGCCAGAAAAAATAGCCAAAAATCTGGCTGGAAAATCCAATAAGAAAAATACACGCTCAGAAAAATCCAAGAAAACCTCTGGCGCTTTTAATAAAGGCTTTTTCCCACACACCTTTACCACGAAAATAAATAACAGCTGCTATTTATTAATATCTGTCCTCCCACCACTGAGTTTATCTGAATAGTTTTACCGCACTACTCGTAGGATTCTCAAAATAAATACTTCGAATAACAAGAAAACCTCTACCGCAAAAAAAAGAAATTCCACTGAAAAAAATACTGAAAAAATACCGATAAGGCATCGGTGATTTTTTGTGCGCTTGGCCGATGTCACACAACTGTAAGGCCGGGAGCGGATATACCAGAGTTATGCACAAGTCTATCCAAGCATTCTGTTAATAACGGCAGACTTGTGGAAATCCCCCAGAATCGGTGGTGTTTTTTTACACGGTAAAACGGTCCCCACGGGAAATGGGGCCTGGCAGTGGATATCCCTGAGTTATGCACAGGTCTATCCATGGATTCTGTTAGTAACAGCCTCGTCATGAACCTGTCATCGGTGATAAACAATAAGCGGCTTTGGGAACTGTGGGTAAAAGCGGGGTTGGTACGGAAGTCTTCAGGGGGGACGCTGGGAAAAAGCCCCTTGAGTGGGGCTTTAGAATCAGTAACAGTCTGTGGGCGCGGTATTACTGCTCATAAGCATTATCTGGAACCAAATCGTAATTCATTTCCTTTAAGCTGAGCTCGTCAAGGGGAACCAGTTGGGTAGGCAAAGAGAAGCTGCGCAGTGGTTTATCCTCAGACCAATCCAGGATCTCAATTACCTCAGCCTCTTCTTGCAATTCGTGCAATAAGGCCTTTAGGGCAATGGTGTTGGCTGAAGCTAGGGAGTGATAATGATGTTGTCCACTCAGCTTGACGAAACGCGATTCTTTGTCGGCCTCCTCAATACGCAACCAGGCAGTACCATTGTTCAGGCCAGACTCACCCAGGATCAGAGGCCCGAGAGGATCTTCACAGACTGTGGTTAAGTTAGCGTCTGTGGGGGGAAGTAATGCGCCAACCCAGACCCAACCAGAGAGACTAATACGACTTAATTGCCATTCGCACAGCCAGACAGTTTGGTCATCATCAATACGAAACTCTCGGTATTCTCGTTGCCCAAGGTAGCTGTCAAAGCTGACTTCCTCATTGGGGTTATCCCGACGGAAGCTGTGTAGTTGCTGGGTCATCTCATAATTGACTTCCCAATGTTTTCTGAGACGCCACTGCATAGGGTATTGGCCCCATTCAACGAGGTACTCCTCTCTCTCGCGAACGGTTTCAACTACTCGCCAGAAGGCCCCGTCAATTAATATGCAGGTATCACCAATTTTGCAGCCTGGGGCGATGATGCTGCATTCCGGTGAAGCTTCCGAGGCGCTGACAATATGTTCTGCGCGCCCTTCTATCACATCGTACCAGGGGAACCCGTGGCGCAAGGGTGGGGGGAAGGCCAATGGTGGCCGGCCGCCGAGTAAGCGACGAAAAGTACCGACTTCTCAATTTCCAGGTCAGAGAGTGTATAGCCTTCCTGCTGGGTGATCTGGCCCCAGGCAAAGGCGGCTCGGATTAAGTGTTTTTCACGGTCTGAAAAGCTCATGGATACAGTCATGGGCAAGCTAAAACAGAAACCTTACCACTGTGGGCAGACGGGTGCTAATGCAATTCAGTGGCATAGGGTAGTAAGCGACAGGATCAGTCAAGGTTCGATACACTGGAATACTCGCCATATAGATAAGGAGAAAATTGTCGTGATATGGATGTGGAGGTTATTTTTCTGCTGCGTTGGGTTGAGTGGACTTGTCTCAAAAGCAGTGATGGCAGGCCAGGAGAAAATTAGTCTGGAAGACTGCTATCTGGATGGCTGGCAATATTCTTTGCAGTGTTCACGGCTTGCGGTAGGGGAAGGCGATGTCCAGGTTAACCTGGCTGTGATGGTATCGCCGGCGTTAGATGAGAGCGGAGTGGAGCCTCTGTACCTTCTTGCTGGGGGGCCAGGTCAAGCCGCAAGTGATCTCGCAGTTCTGTTGAATAAGTTCCGTAAAATAAATCAGAATCGAGCAATTGTACTGGTGGATCGGCGAGGGGCAGGACTGTCCCGTCCTTTCAGCTGCGGCATCGATCGCGATACACCAAATGATTTGGACCTGATTTCAAAGTCACTGGCAGACTGTTATCTAAAGCAGACAACATTTGCTAACTCACTGAGCAGTCGCCAGACGGTTGAAGATCTTGAATTGGTGCGTAAATATTTCGGGCACGAGAAAATCTCTCTATGGGGGGGCTCCTGGGGAACTCGAACGGCTTTGCTTTACCAGCAGTGGTACCCGGATAGTCTGAGTGCTCTGGTGCTTGATGCGGTGGCACCTATCGATACAAAGGTGTTTTTAAGTGCCTCGGCTGCAGAGCAAGCTATTCAAATTCTGGCGAGGGATTGTCAATCAGATCCGGGCTGTTCAAGGTTTGGTGACTGGAGAGAAGTATTGGATCAATTGCTGGTTGATTGGGATGATTCCATTGGAGAAAACCTTCCCGACCCAAGTACCGGAAGGTTTACTGCGCACACCATGTCACGCTGGGCATTGCAAAGTATGATCCGGGCAGCTCTGTATTCTCCTGAAGCATCAGCACAATTACCATTCGCGATTACTGAAGCTGGCCTGGGAAATTATTTGCCATTGGCAGGTATATCCGGCCTTTTTTCCGATACAACTACGGGGATGTCTCTCGGGCTGACCTTCTCTGTTGCCTGCTCAGAAGAGCTGTACCGTATCAGTGAGGAAGAGGTTTCTTCGGATATTGCCGGCACGTTTGTTGGTAACGCTTTCCTTGATTTTTTCTCCCGTGGCTGTGAAGTTTGGCCAGTACCGGAAAGGCGTTATGCAAAGCCTGAGCCTCGTGATCATCCTGTTCTTTTAATTTCGGGTGAAGCTGATCCGATAACGCCGCCTGACTATGCGAAAGAAAACCTTGATTACCTTTCCAACAAACAGCACCTAATTGTGAGGAGTGGTGGTCACATTAATTCTGTTAGGGGTTGTATTCCAACTTTGATCGGGGAGTTTCTTGAAGCTCCTGAAGTGCAGCTGGATCAGGCTTGTATCAAAGATATTCACAGGCCACCCTTTATGATCGGGGCCTATGGGCCAGAGTTGATTCACAGGCTAAATTCGGGCACTACAGAAAAGTCTACAAGGGGGGAGGAGCCGTGATCAAAGTTGATGCCGTCTGTAAGCAGTTCTCCGGAACCCCTGTGTTGCGAGACCTGAATTTTTCCATTCCGGATGGGCAGATAACAGCCTTGCTCGGTGCCAATGGCGCAGGTAAAACGACATGCCTGCGAATCATTACCGGTTTGTTAAAAGCGGATAGTGGAAATGTTTATGTCGGTGGTTTGGACACCTCAAAAAACCCAAAGGAAGTGCGCCGGCAATTAGGTGTTGTCGGGGACAGGGAAGGACTCTATGAGCGTCTAACGGTAGCGGAATACCTGTCTTTCTTCGCCAGTGCCCAAGGGTTGGCTGGAGTAGAGTTGGATGGAGCATTGCAGTCCGTAAGGGATGAGCTTGAGCTATCCAGTCTTTGGGGTCGTCGAACAAAGGGGTTTTCCCAAGGGGAGAGAATGAAGGTATCTCTTGCCCGTGCATTGGTGCATCGCCCCAGTCAC
Organism: Microbulbifer sp. GL-2; assembly: GCF_007183175.1. Lineage (NCBI taxonomy): Bacteria > Pseudomonadati > Pseudomonadota > Gammaproteobacteria > Cellvibrionales > Microbulbiferaceae > Microbulbifer > Microbulbifer sp. GL-2. The sequence continues at coordinate 984,717 of NZ_AP019807.1, read as the reverse complement.
TTGATACTGGATGAGCCCACTCGGGGCCTGGATGTTCTTGCTGCTAGATTGTTACGCAGAACACTTTTACAGTTGAAGGCAGAGGGGACAGCAATTTTATTTTCTAGCCATATTATGGCGGAGGTTACTGAACTCTCCGATAAGGTTTTAGTGATGGCGAATGGCGCCATTGTTGACAGTGGTACGCCGGATGAACTCAATACCCGGTCAGGAAGTAGTAATCTTGAAGACAGTTTTGTAAAACTTGCTTATGGCGCTCAAGCGGAAACCAGTCAACGGGGAGAAGTGGTATGAGCGTTATTGGAAATATTCTCTCGCAGCAATTACGAGCATTAATTCTCAAGGAGTTTCGTGAAGTTTGGCGTGATCGACGGGCTCTAATGATTGCTCTGGGTTTTACCCTATTATTCCCCGCGATAATGATCGGCAGTGGTGCTTTATCTTTTAAGGTGGTGTCTGAAACTGATTTCAGTGTAGCTATTATAGGCAGTGAATATGCCCCTTACTAGAGGAGCAGCTGCGTGGACCTGATTTTCGGGTTGAACAATTGAGCCAGGGGGCTCCACGCGAGCTTCTTGAGGAAAAGTATGATGCAGTCCTGCAAATAGATGAGGGCTTTGAAGCGGAATACCGTAGTTTTCTGTCTCCAAAAATCTATCTGTATGTCGATGGATCTAATAAGTCCGGGGGACGAGGTATACAGCTTATTCAAGAGCGCCTGGGGGCACTTCAGCGAGTAATTATGCAGCAGCGCCTCTCTGCAAGAGGGATTGCGCCCCAGGTCCTGACTCCTTGGCAGGTACAGGTCAGGGATGTCAGTACCCCATCCAGTCGAGGGCTGGCTATCCTGGGGTTAATGGTACCGACACTATTGATCATGGCGCTAATGGTGTGCAGTACGGCTCCGTCAATTGATACTTCTGCGGGGGAGCGTGAACGTATGAGTATCGAAACCTTATTGCAACAGCCTTTTAGTGGTTGGCAAATCATTGTGGCGAAAGTTATTGCGGTGACCAGTATAGGCTGGTCTGGAGCGCTTTTTTCGCTCGTAGTTTTAACCCTGTCCTTTAGTCTGCTTCCATTGGCAGAGATCGGTGTACAGTTTTCAGCAGGGGTTAGTGCGCTTATAGCTATGGGTTTATTACTATTGCCGCTCGCACTATTGGTGGCCGTCCTGCAGATTCTCCTGGCTCTGCGCTCTCAGTCCTTTAAGGATGCGCAAATCCAGCTGAGCATTCTGCAAGGGTTGCCTGTCACACTGTTGTTGGTAGTCAACCTGTCCAATATCGAGCTGGACTCTCCCGCCTGGCAGATGACCCCATTAATTGGCCAGCAGCAGTGGCTCAGTCTGTTGATGGCGGGAGAGTCAATTTCTGTGCCTTTGGCTCTGGCTGGCTCTATGGTCACCCTTTCTTTGGTTGGGCTGTGTATATTAGTAGGTGCACGTGCTCTGAGCCGTGAGAGCTTGCTTGGGGCGACCTAGCTGATGAATTGAGAGTTGTATTGGCATGAATGATTTCCGCGAGGGGCTGCTTAGCATTAATTTGCAGTCAATTGCAGATAACTACTTGGGGCTGACCAAGCGGTTGGCCGTTGGCAGTCGCTGTGGCGCAGTGGTCAAGGCGGATGCTTATGGGCTCGGCATGATTCAGGTAGCGCCAACCCTCTACCGGCACGGGTGTCGTGATTTCTTTGTTGCAACCCAGGCGGAAGGGGAGCGTCTTCGTGGCGAACTGGGTGATGATGTTCGTATCGTTATTCTCACCGGTGTGCGTACGGGAGCTGAATTGGAGTGTGCCCGTGCCGGGTTGATGCCAACATTGTTTACCCTGGAGCAGCTACGTAATTGGGTCGAAATTTGCGCCCGCGCCGAGCTTGCAGCGCCATGTGCGGTAAAAGTGGATTCGGGTATGACCCGCCTGGGACTCAGCTCTGAGGAGTTTGAATCACTGCTGGGAGACCGGCAATTATTGCAATCTGCTGATATTCGTATCCTCTTAAGTCATTTGGCTTGTGCGGATGAGCCCCACCACCCTCAAAATGACTTTCAGCTGCGCAGCTTTAAAGAGGCCGGAGAAAGATTACGTGACCTGTGCCCCGAGGTTCAATTGAGCCTCGCTAATTCCTCCGGCATTTTCCTCGGTGAGGATTATCATTTCGATATTGCGCGCCCCGGCTCTGCGCTCTATGGGATCAACCCGGTTCCAGGAACACCCAATCCAATGCGCTCCACCGTGGCGCTCAGTCTGCCTATAGTGCAAAAGCGCTTTGTAAGCTGCGAACAGTCAGTTGGTTATGGTGCCACTCAACAGGCCGCAGCAGGAAGCTGGTTGGCGGTGGCGCGTGGCGGCTATGCCGACGGTATAATCCGGGCCCAGGGGGGGCGTGGTCGAGGTTGGGCCTGTGGCCGCCAGTTGCCGATTGTCGGGCGTATATCTATGGATTCCACCACATTCGATATCTCTGCGTTATCAGACAAAGATCGGGAGTCCCTGCAGACGATAGAGATCTTAAACAGTGACCTGACGGTGGATGAGGTGGCAGGGTACGCTGGTACTATCGGCTACGAGGTCTTGACCAGCCTCGGGCACCGCTATTTCCGTCGCTATATAAAAAGTTGATTACCTTGCAAGAAACTATGGCAAAAAGCCCGCTCGAGCAGTTGCGCCCGGTATTGGAATTACTGGCGGATGGCGGCATGCATTCCGGTGAGTCTCTCGGCGCGACACTGGGTGTAAGTCGCGCAGCGGTGTGGAAGCAATTACAAAAGCTTGAGTACTACGGCTTGGTATTGGAATCGGTTAAAGGGCGGGGCTACCGCCTGCCCGGGGGGCTGGATTTACTTTCATCGGAAAAAATTGATAAAGGGCTCAGTGAAAAAGTTAAAGGGCTTTTGCGCGAGCTACTTCTATTTAACGAAGTAGGCTCCACCAATACACAGCTCCTGACTCGTATGGAGGAGGGCAGTGGGCATGGCGTTGCCATATTGGCCGAGCGCCAGAGTGCTGGCCGCGGACGTCGAGGACGCAACTGGATCAGCCCTTATGGGGCCGGGGTCAGCCTGTCCGTTGGCTGGGAATTTAGTGGCGGGGTACAGATTCTTGAGGGGTTAAGCCTAGCGGTGGGGGTGGCGTTGGCGCGGGCGCTGGAGCGCTTTTCTGTGCCTGATATCCGCCTCAAGTGGCCCAATGATATCTGGTGCCGTGGCCGCAAGCTCGCCGGAGTATTGCTTGAGCTAAAAGGTGATTTAACCGATCGCTGTGCTGTGGTTATCGGTATAGGCCTAAATAGTGGCCTGCGAGATGAAAGTGCCAATGCCATTGACCAGCCGTGGGCGGATTTACAGCAGGTTTGTCCAGGAGTTCCCCGCAATGATCTGGTTGCCGCGATACTTGATGAGTTATTGCCGCTGTTGCACGGGTATCCGCAGCGAGGTTTTGGTGCGTATCGCGATGTCTGGTCGAATCTGGATCAGTTTGCTGGCCAGCGGGTTACCCTGCAGGCGGGGTCTCAGGCTTGGACTGGTACCGCAGCTGGTGTGGATGATAAAGGTGCCTTTATCCTTGATATGGATGGAGAGCTGAAACACTTCCATGGTGGAGAAATTTCATTGCGGGGGCAGATTTGATACTCGAGATTGATATAGGTAATACCCGCGGTAAATGGCGCTTGCTGGAAGAGGGGCGGGTAAATACGCGTGGTCACTTCGGTACCGCTGAGCTTCGCGAGGGTCGGATGCCGGGAGGCTGGGATAAGCTGAGACTGGAGACACAGCCAAAAAGGGTGCGCGTAGTGAACGTAGCTGGACCTGTTGTCGCCGAGTCACTGGTGGAACATGTGCGTGCACTGTTTTCCCTGGAGGTGGAGTTTGCGCAGGTCCTGACAGAATGTGCGGGAGTGGCCTGCGGTTATGATAACCATCGTTTACTGGGAGCAGACCGCTGGTTGGCGATACTCGCCGCCTACGGCCGGGTCCAGCGAGCGGCGCTAATTGTGGACTGCGGCAGCGCGGTTACTCTCGATTTAATAGACAATAATGGCGAACATCTCGGCGGATATGTCGTTCCCGGAATCGGTTTGATGCAGCGCTCCCTGCGGCTGGATACACATGCAGCCAAAAGTGCAGAGGGATTAATCCTGATGGAATCCTTGGGCGCCGGGCGTAATACCGATGAGGCAATTAACCGTGGCTTACTTCTGATGGTGCTGGGGGCAATTGATCGGGCCCTCGCCGAGCTGCGTGAATGCACTGGTGAAGAGCCTATTATCTGGCTTACCGGTGGAGATGGGGCGCTGCTGTGTTCCCTTTATCAGAAGGAGCATCATCTGGTTCCGGAGCTGGTGTTGGATGGCTTGGCGTTGAGTAACCCCTAAATATAAAGACTGTTATGCGCTGGATCGCTCTTTTCTTAGTACTGCTTAACCTGGGGGTATTTGCCTGGTTTGCCGCTACCTCTTCGACAGCCGCTAATGCTGCCATAGCTAGTGGTGCAAGCGGGGATGCAGATGCCCGGGGAATTGTTCTTGTTACTGAGATGGCATCGGCGCAGCTGAGTCCGGTGAAAGAAGTGCCAGCCCCAGTATCGGTCGATGTCTCCGGTGAACAGTTATGCACCATAATCGGCCCCTTTCCTGAAGAGTACCGGGGGCAGGTTATTGTACAGCGTCTCTCAGCCCTCCAGGTTTCCGCCACTCTCCGAGAAATAGAAATGCAGGGGCCGATGCGCTATTGGGTATTTCTGCCACCACTACATTCTCGCCGAGAAGCGTTTAACCGGTTGCGTGAACTGCAGGCCCAGGGTATCGACAGTTATGTAATACCCAAGGGTACTCTCGCTGACGGCATTTCATTTGGTATTTTCAGCGACCGCGGCCGGGCTGAATCCCTTGCGGCAGAATTGGTGGCGAAGGGCATTGGGGCTCAGTCGCGCGAGGAGCCTCAAACCCATATGGAGCGGTGGATTATATTGGCACCGGGGCAGGCTGAGCATCTAGCTGGTGAATTCTGGCAGCAATTACAGGAAGAGCACCCCGAATTCGACCGGCGCCGGAACCTTTGTTCTGAGGTGGCGGAATGAAAGTCTCTCGGCTATAGGTCTTAATCCTCACGAGTTAATCTTTAGCGGCTGAATTTTTCTCCATGAGGCAAATGGCGACACAAAAAATTCTGATTTATCTGTAAAAAGGGTGTTGCGTGCCGGGATAACTTCCCATAGAATCCCGCCTCCATTGACGAGGCTGACTAATCAACTTCGACGATGGAAGGGATAGGGCTGGCGTAGCTCAGTTGGTAGAGCAGCTGACTTGTAATCAGCCGGTCGGGGGTTCGACTCCTCTCGCCAGCTCCATTTTATCCCGGTGCTGTCCATATTGAGTTTTGCTGCTAAGTCTGTGAAATTTAAAGAGAAAAATATTGACAGCGCGGCGGAAGGTGTGGAGAATGCACCCCGCATTGAGGCAGGGGTTCCCGAGTGGCCAAAGGGATCAGACTGTAAATCTGACGCGAAAGCTTCGGTGGTTCGAATCCACCCCCCTGCACCATTTTATACACCGTAAGGTGTTGCCGGCAAAACAGGTAGTTTTGTCTGGAGGCTCCCGCAAGCGGGCATAGTTCAATGGTAGAACCTCAGCCTTCCAAGCTGATGATGCGGGTTCGATCCCCGCTGCCCGCTCCAACTATGGGTTCGGCTGGGAGAGCTCTCCAGTAGGTGGGCCTTGTGGTCGCCTGAAGTGGCGAATTTTTGCTCATGTAGCTCAGGGGTAGAGCACACCCTTGGTAAGGGTGAGGTCGGCGGTTCAAATCCGCCCATGAGCTCCATATTTAATAGCCGCGAGAGTGAGAGCTCTTGCGGTTGTTTGTGTCCGGGGTCGGGGTTTTTCCGGGTCGGATGCGCATGTTCTGGACATAGATGATGTCATTGAAGGCTCATCTATATTAGGAGGCTGCAATGGCAAAAGAAAAGTTTGAACGTTCCAAGCCCCACGTGAACGTGGGCACCATTGGTCACGTTGACCACGGTAAAACCACCCTGACTGCTGCTCTGACCCGCGTATGTGCGGAAGTTTGGGGCGGTGACGCAGTTGCCTTCGACGGCATCGACAATGCTCCGGAAGAGCGTGAGCGCGGTATCACCATCGCTACCTCTCACGTTGAGTACGAGTCCCCGACTCGCCACTACGCGCACGTAGACTGCCCCGGACACGCCGACTACGTTAAGAACATGATCACCGGTGCTGCTCAGATGGACGGCGCTATCCTGGTATGTTCTGCAGCTGACGGCCCCATGCCTCAGACTCGCGAGCACATCCTGCTGTCCCGTCAGGTTGGTGTACCTTACATCGTTGTATTCCTGAACAAAGCGGACATGGTAGACGACGAAGAGCTGCTCGAACTGGTAGAAATGGAAGTTCGCGAACTTCTCGATCAGTACGAGTTCCCGGGTGATGACACTCCGATCATCGTTGGTTCTGCTCTGATGGCCCTGAATGGCGACGACGCCAACGAAATGGGTACTACCGCTGTTAAGAAGCTGGTTGAAACCCTGGACGAGTACATCCCTGAGCCAGAGCGCGCTGTAGATCAGCCGTTCCTGATGCCGATCGAAGACGTATTCTCTATCTCTGGCCGTGGTACTGTTGTAACCGGTCGTGTAGAGCGCGGTGTAATTAACACTGGCGACGAGATCGAAATCGTTGGTATCAAAGAGACCACTACCACCACCTGTACTGGTGTTGAAATGTTCCGCAAGCTGCTCGACGAAGGTCGTGCTGGTGAGAACATCGGCGCACTGCTGCGCGGCACCAAGCGTGACGAAGTAGAGCGTGGTCAGGTACTGGCTAAGCCGGGTTCCATCACTCCGCACACCAAGTTTGAAGCGGAAGTGTATGTGCTGTCCAAGGACGAAGGTGGTCGTCACACCCCGTTCTTTAAAGGCTACCGTCCTCAGTTCTACTTCCGTACCACTGATGTAACTGGTGCGTGTGAACTGCCAGAAGGCACGGAAATGGTAATGCCGGGCGACAACATTCAAATGGTTGTTACCCTGATCGCTCCGATCGCCATGGAAGACGGCCTGCGCTTCGCTATCCGCGAAGGTGGTCGTACCGTAGGTGCGGGCGTTGTTGCTAAGATCATTGAGTAATCTTTGATCTTCGTGCCGCCGGGGTTCCTCGGTGGCGCACTAGATGAGGGGGCAAGCTGTAGTCCTCTCCATCTTCGGGTGCCAAGGTGCTCGTGATGTACAGGCCAGTAGTTCAATTGGTAGAGCACCGGTCTCCAAAACCGGGTGTTGGGGGTTCGAGTCCCTCCTGGCCTGCCATTTTCAAACACTCCACTTTGAATGAGTTTGGGGGTGTCGCAGAACCCTACTTGTCAGTGGGGCTTTTGTGTTTTTAGCACTAAGGGCTTATCTATAGTGCGCTAAGGGCTTCATATATGAATGCTAAAGCAGAAGCGAAAACCTTTCGTCTTGACGGCCTGAAGTGGCTGCTAATAGTGCTGCTGGTTGGTGGTGCTGTGGCGGGCAACTCTTATTATGCCGAGTTTCCCCTGATCTACCGCGTGTTGGCAGTTACTGCCATCTGCTTGGTCGCTCTGGTTGTGGCAGTAAATACCGCCAAAGGTAATGCTCTCTGGCAACTGTTGCGCGAGGCGCAAACTGAGGTCAGGCGCGTGGTTTGGCCGACTCGCCAGGAGGCAACTCAAACCACAGTGGTTGTTGTGGTTTTTGTGTTGATTATGGCGTTAATTCTCTGGGCGCTGGACTCCGCTTTAGGTTGGGCGGCTTCCAAACTCATCGGCTAAAGGTTGATACATGTCAAAGCATTGGTATGTGGTCCAGGCTTACTCGGGATATGAGAAGCGTGTTGCCAGCACTCTGAAAGAGCGCATTGAGCTGCACGAAATGGATCATCTGTTTGGTGAAGTGCTGGTTCCCACTGAAGAAGTGGTGGAGATGCGGGCAGGGCAGAAGCGTAAGAGTGAGCGCAAATTTTTCCCGGGCTATGTCCTGGTGGAAATGGAGCTGAACGACGACACTTGGCACCTGGTGAAAGAAACTCCGCGAGTGCTCGGTTTTATCGGCGGTAAGGCAGACAGGCCTGCCCCTATTACTGACCGCGAGGCACAGGCTATCCTGAATCGCATTGACGATTCAGTTGACAAGCCCAAGCCCAAGACTCTGTTCGAGCCAGGTGAGATGGTTCGGGTTATCGACGGTCCATTTAATGACTTCAACGGTGTGGTCGAAGAAGTCAATTACGAGAAGAGCCGCTTGCGAGTGGCGGTATTAATTTTCGGGCGTTCCACCCCGGTTGAACTGGAGTTTGTTCAGGTAGAAAAAACCTGATACCAGTTTATTTATTTAGCCCTCTTTCGCCGCAAGGTGGAAGGGGGTTTTCGCGTCCCCGGAAAATAAGTTCATTCGGGGGTTTGGGGAGCCTGCTCCTTTAACCATAGCGGTTAGTTGTAGCGGGCGTTACCACCCATCTAAGAGGAGAGCTGTAATGGCTAAGAAAGTCGAAGCTTATATCAAGCTGCAAGTTAAGGCCGGTCAGGCCAACCCGAGTCCGCCCGTAGGTCCCGCACTGGGCCAGCACGGCGTGAACATCATGGAATTCTGTAAGGCGTTCAACGCCCAGACCCAGAGCCTTGAGCCGGGCCTGCCGGTGCCAGTTGTGATTTCTGTATACAGTGATCGCTCCTTCACCTTCATTATGAAGTCTCCGCCCGCAGCGGTACTGCTGCGCAAGGCCGCCAAGATCAAGAGTGGTTCCGGTCGCCCGAACACCGAAAAGGTGGGCAAGGTTACCCGTGCACAGCTGGAAGAGATCGTAGAAATGAAGAAGGCCGATCTGACTGCATCCGATATGGACGCGGCCGTGCGTACTATCGCCGGTTCCGCACGCAGTGCCGGTATCGAAGTGGAGGGTCTCTAAGTGGCTAAATTGAGCAAGCGTCAGCGCGCAATCGCTGAAAAAGTGGAAGCTGGCAAAGCGTACGGCATTGAAGAAGCCGTTGCTCTGCTGAAAGAACTGTCCAACGTCAAATTTGCAGAGACCGTAGACGCCTCTGTAAACCTGGGCATCGACCCGCGTAAATCCGACCAGGCTGTTCGTGGCGCGACTACTCTGCCGCACGGTACAGGTAAAGAAGTACGTGTTGCTGTCTTCACCCAGGGTGCCAATGCTGATGCCGCTAAAGAAGCGGGTGCTGATCTGATCGGTATGGACGAACTGGCTGCTGACGTGAAGGCTGGCAAAATGGACTTCGACGTAGTGATCGCCTCCCCGGATGCGATGCGCGTTGTGGGTCAGCTGGGCCAGATCCTCGGCCCGCGTGGCCTGATGCCGAACCCGAAGACCGGTACCGTAACTCCAGACGTCGCTACTGCAGTTAAAAATGCCAAAGCTGGTCAGGTGCGTTTCCGCGCTGACAAGGGTGGCATCATCCACGGTGGTATCGGCAAGGTTGGCTTTGAGCTGAATGCACTGCAGGAAAACCTGGAAGCACTGATTGCTGACCTGAAGAAGGCCAAGCCGGCTTCTGCCAAAGGTGTATTCCTGAAGAAGATCACCCTGAGCACCACTATGGGGCCAGGCCTGGTTATCGACCAGTCTTCTCTGAACATCTAATTATGGCTGTGCAGTCCCTGGGGGCTGCGCGCCGAAATGAACTTTGGGGTCCACCCTACGCTTCGGCAGGTGGGTGGGCCGTCAAAGACCGTAGGTGCCCGTTACGTTGAGGTTTAACGTGTCTGGCTTAATCCGAACTTCGGCCAGGTTGGCCAAAAAGAGGTTCGAGCCTACGCAGACGGTGTCGCCCAAACCAGTATTTTTACTGGATTTGAGCTTTATGCACCGGAACGGATCGGGCGATTAAGTCCGGTTTTTTTCAAATCCAGGAGTGACACTATGGCTATTGGACTCGTAGACAAGAAAGCGATTGTCGCAGATGTCCAGCAAGCTGCTGAGGGTGCCTTGTCTGCGGTAGTTGCGGATTCCCGCGGCGTGACCGTAAATGACATGACAGCCCTGCGCAAAGAGGCTCGCGAGAACGGCGTTTGGTTAAAAGTCGTCCGCAATACTCTGGCGCGTCGCGCTCTGGCAGGAACCGAATACGAATGTCTGACTGACAAATTCGTAGGTCCTAGCATTGTTGCATTTTCCAACGAACACCCAGGTGCCGGCGCGCGCATCCTGAGCAAGTTCGCTAAGGGCAATGACAAGCTGGAACTGAAAGGTGCTGCCTTCGAAGGCGTGATCACCGACGTCGAATTGTTGGCAAGTCTGCCGACATACGACGAGGCGATCGCCAAGTTGATGAGCGTGTTGAAAGAAGCATCTGCTGGCAAGCTGGTCCGCACTATTGCGGCCGTTCGCGACCAAAAAGAGCAGGAAGCTGCGTAATACATTCGCATTGGCGAATCGCGGTTTCAAAACGAAATACGAGCAGCTACTGCTCAAACCAATTCAGGTAATGACTCATGTCTCTGACTAAAGAAGATATCATCAACGCTGTTGCCGAAATGTCTGTAAAGGACGTTGTTGAACTGATCGAAGCAATGGAAGAGAAGTTCGGTGTAACTGCTGCTGCAGCAGTTGTTGCTGGCCCAGCTGCTGCTGAGGCCGCTGAAGAGAAGGATTCTTTCGACGTAGTCCTGACTTCCGCTGGCGATAAGAAAGTGAACGTGATTAAAGCTGTTCGCGGCCTCACCGGTCTGGGCTTGAAAGAAGCCAAAGGTCTGGTTGACGGTGCTCCGAGCCCGCTGAAAGAAGGCGTAACCAAAGACGAAGCTGAAGCCGCTAAGAAAGAGCTGGAAGAAGCTGGCGCAACTGTAGAACTGAAGTAATTCAGTTGTTGCGATTCCCGCTAACAGTCGCGTAAAGCGACAGGTAGCGGTAAGGCTGGTGGACTTTTGTCCGCCGGCCTTTTTGCCGTTTGCGGTACTGGGGTTTTTAGTGGTGCCGGCGGAACAAAAAAACCGTGGCAAACCTCATTTAACCATAGCGCAGCTGTGCTGCCTAAATGCAAGCGGAGAGGTTTCTGACCAGGACAGTCAATCTGTGTTGCTCAGAGGCTTCTCGCCCGGAGGGGCTCCCGACTGGAGTCCCACGAAGTCTTGTCACTGATCAAGCTGGGGAATTTGAATGGCTTACTCATATACTGAGAAAAAACGTATCCGCAAGGATTTTGGCAAACTGCCTAAGGTCATGGATGTGCCCTTCCTGCTTGCGATACAGCTGGATTCATATCGCAATTTTACGCAGGCCGATAAACGCCCCGACGACCGTGTGGACGTTGGCCTGCAGGCGGCGTTTAAATCTGTATTTCCGATTGTCAGCTATTCCGGCAATGCCGCTCTGGAGTATGTGAGTTATACGCTGGGTAAGCCCGCCTTTGACGTTAAGGAATGTACTCTGCGTGGTGTGACTTATGCATGCCCGTTACGCGTGCGAGTGCGCCTGATTATTTACGATAAAGAGTCTGCGAATAAGTCCATCAAGGACATCAAGGAGCAGGAAGTGTACATGGGCGAGATTCCGCTCATGACCGATAACGGTACTTTCGTGATCAACGGTACCGAACGTGTAATCGTATCCCAGCTGCACCGTTCCCCGGGTGTATTCTTCGATCACGACAAAGGCAAGACTCACTCTTCCGGTAAGTTGCTGTACGCTGCGCGCGTCATCCCCTACCGTGGCTCCTGGCTGGATTTTGAATTCGACCCGAAAGACCTGGTATTCGTACGTATCGATCGCCGTCGTAAACTGCCAGCCACCATCCTGTTGCGCGCCCTGGGTTTCTCCTCTCAGGAAATGCTGGAGATGTTCTTCGAAAGCAGCAAGTTTGAGCTGCATGATGATCACGTCAGCCTGGAGTTGATTCCGTCCCGCCTGCGTGGTGATGTTGCCTCCTTTGATATCAAGGATGGCCAGGGTAAGGTAATTGTGGAAGAGGGACGCCGGATTACCCCGCGTCATATCCGTCAGCTCGAAAAAGCCGGTGTGGAAAAGCTGGAAGCACCGCTTGAGTACCTGTTCAGCCGTGTTCTCGCGAACGATATTATCGATGAGTCCACAGGTGAAATCGCCGTTGAGTGTAATACCGAGATCACTGCAGAAGTGATCGCGCAACTGCGTGAACTGAATATTAAAAGTTTCGAGACGCTGTACACCAACGACCTGGATCGCGGTCCATTTATTTCTGACACCTTGCGCGCAGACCCTTCCCGCACCCAGTTGGAAGCCCTGGTGGAAATCTATCGCATGATGCGCCCGGGCGAGCCGCCCACCAAGGAATCCGCAGAGTCCCTGTTCGAGAACCTGTTCTTTACCGATGAGCGCTACGACCTGTCCGCAGTTGGCCGTATGAAGTTCAACCGCCGCCTCGGTCGTGAAGATGAAACTGGTGCTGGCACCTTGAGCAAAGAGGATATCGTCGACGTATTGAAGACGTTGATTTTTATCCGCAATGGCCAGGGTATGGTGGACGATATCGACCACCTGGGTAACCGTCGTGTGCGTTCCGTGGGCGAAATGGCTGAAAACCAGTTCCGCGTCGGTCTGGTACGTGTAGAGCGTGCAGTTAAAGAGCGTCTGTCTATGGCGGAGTCCGAAGGCTTGATGCCGCAGGACCTGATCAATGCCAAGCCGGTTGCCGCAGCCGTGAAAGAGTTTTTCGGCTCTTCGCAGCTGTCCCAGTTTATGGATCAGAACAACCCGCTGTCAGAAGTGACGCACAAGCGTCGTGTTTCCGCGCTTGGTCCGGGTGGTTTGACTCGTGAGCGTGCAGGCTTTGAGGTCCGCGACGTACACCCGACCCACTACGGTCGTGTATGTCCCATTGAGACGCCGGAAGGTCCGAACATTGGTCTGATCAACTCCCTGGCGACCTATGCTCGAGCCAACCACTACGGCTTCCTCGAGAGTGCCTATCGCAAAGTGGTTGACGGTAAAGTTACCGACGAAATCGAATACCTGTCAGCGATTAACGAAGCTAACTATGTTATCGCCCAGGCATCTGCTGCTGTTGATGATGAGGGTAGCTTCACCGATGACCTGGTGAGTGTGCGCCATCACAACGAATTCGCCCTGAAGGCACCGGCTGAAATCCAGTATATGGATGTGTCTGCCAAGCAGGTGGTTTCCGTGGCTGCGGCGATGATTCCGTTCCTCGAGCACGATGATGCCAACCGCGCCTTGATGGGCTCGAACATGCAACGCCAGGCGGTTCCGACCCTGCGTGCTGAAAAGCCGCTGGTGGGTACCGGCATGGAGCGTACCGTAGCGCGCGACTCGGGTGTGTGTGTGGTAGCCAAGCGTGGCGGTGTGATTGAGCGTGTCGACTCCAGCCGTGTAGTGGTGCGAGTGGCAGACGCCGAGGTTGAAGCCGGTGATGCAGGTGTGGATATCTACAACCTGACCAAGTACATCCGCTCCAACCAGAATACCTGTATCAACCAGCGCCCGATTGTTAGCACTGGCGATCGCGTATCCCGCGGCGACATCCTCGCCGATGGCCCATCTGTAGATCTGGGTGAGCTTGCCCTGGGCCAGAATATGCGCATCGCCTTTATGCCTTGGAATGGTTACAACTTTGAGGACTCCATCCTCATCAGTGAGCGCGTTGTACAGGAAGATCGCTTCACAACCATTCACATTCAGGAGCTGACCTGTATTGCCCGTGACACCAAACTGGGCAGTGAGGAAATCACCGCAGATATTCCCAATGTGGGTGAGTCTGCGCTGAACAAACTGGACGAATCCGGCATCGTCTATATCGGTGCGGAAGTGGGCGCGGGTGACATCCTTGTCGGTAAGGTAACTCCGAAAGGCGAAGCCCAGCTGACTCCAGAGGAGAAACTGCTGCGTGCGATCTTTGGTGAGAAGGCGTCCGATGTTAAGGACACTTCCCTGCGAGCGCCCAGCGGCACCCGCGGTACCGTGATTGACGTGCAGGTGTTCACCCGTGATGGTCTGCAGAAAGACCAGCGCTCCATCGATATCGAGAAGGCGCAGCTGGACGAAGTTCGCAAAGACCTGAATGAAGAATACCGCATTGTTGAAGGCGCAACTTTCGAGCGTCTGCAGCAAGCACTGCGGGACCAGAAGGCCGCTGGTGGTAAAGGTATCAGCAAGGGCCAGGAGCTGACCGCTGAATTGCTGGCTGCGCTGCCCCGCGAAGACTGGTTCAAGCTGCGTATGGAAGACGAAAGTCTGAACGAGCAGCTGGAAAAAGCCGAAGTCCAGTTGAAAGAGCGCCGCAAGCTGCTTGATGAAGCCTTCGAAGACAAGAAGAAAAAACTGGAGTCCGGTGATGACCTGGCTCCGGGCGTGCTGAAAATCGTTAAGGTTTACCTGGCGATCAAGCGCCGTATCCAGCCGGGTGACAAAATGGCCGGTCGCCACGGTAACAAGGGTGTGATCTCCGTGATCAAGCCGGTTGAGGATATGCCTTACGACCAGAATGGTGAGCCGGTGGATATCGTCCTGAACCCGCTGGGCGTTCCTTCGCGGATGAACGTGGGTCAGGTTCTGGAAATGCACTTGGGCATGGCCGCTAAGGGCCTCGGCGTAAAAGTCGACAAGATGATCAAGGAACAGCAGGAAATCGCCAAGGTGCGCGGATTCCTGGAAGAAGTCTACAACTCCACTGGCGGACGTAAGGAAGAGCTGGACGAGTTCTCCGATGAGGAAGTCATGACCATGGCGCAGAACCTGCGTCGCGGTGTACCCATGGCGACCCCGGTATTTGACGGTGCCGATGAAAGTGAGATCAAGCACCTGCTGCGTCTTGCGGATATCCCAGACTCGGGTCAGATCACCCTGCACGACGGCCGTACAGGCGATGCTTTCGAGCGTCCGGTGACTGTGGGCTACATGTACATGCTGAAGCTGAACCACTTGGTGGACGACAAGATGCACGCGCGTTCTACCGGTTCCTACAGCCTAGTTACCCAGCAGCCGCTGGGTGGTAAGGCACAGTTCGGTGGCCAGCGCTTCGGGGAGATGGAAGTGTGGGCACTGGAAGCTTACGGTGCTGCTTACACCCTGCAGGAAATGCTCACGGTTAAATCCGATGACGTGGAAGGGCGGACCAAGATGTACAAGAACATCGTGGACTCCGACCATCGTATGGAGCCGGGTATGCCGGAGTCCTTCAACGTACTGGTCAAGGAAATCCGCTCTCTCGGTATGAACTTCGAGCTCGAGCACGAGTAAGACCGAGTAGTGCAGCAACCTGTTAGCAGGTGAATTGAGACAAGCGCCGGTGCCCCTGAAAGCAGTAGGGCACCGGCCTACCCGGCACAGCGTATCGGCCGGGTTGACTACCCCTAGTGGAGGAAAGGCCTTGAAAGATTTATTAAATCTGGTGAAGTCCCAGGAACACCTGGAAGAGTTTGATGCGATTCGCATCGGTCTGGCCTCGCCGGACATGATTCGTTCCTGGTCCTACGGCGAAGTGAAAAAGCCGGAGACCATCAACTACCGTACCTTCAAGCCCGAGCGTGAAGGTCTGTTCTGCGCCAAGATCTTCGGTCCGGTGAAGGACTATGAGTGCCTGTGCGGTAAGTACAAGCGCATGAAGCACCGCGGTATTATCTGTGAGAAATGTGGCGTTGAAGTGACTAAGGCCAAGGTGCGTCGTGAGCGTATGGGCCACATCGAACTGGCCAGCCCGGTTGCGCACATCTGGTTCCTGAAGTCCCTGCCGTCCCGTATCGGCCTGTTGTTGGACATGACCCTGCGCGATATCGAGCGCGTTTTGTACTTCGAATCCTACGTGGTTACCGAGCCGGGTATGACCACCCTGGAGCGCGGTCAGCTGCTCAACGATGAGCAGTACTTCGAGGCGATGGAAGAGTTCGCCGACGAGTTTGAAGCGAAGATGGGTGCCGAGGCGATCCAGGAGCTGATGAGTGATATCGAGCTGCCTGCGGAAATCCAGCGTCTGCGCGAAGAGATTCCGGCGACCAACTCCGAGACCAAGATCAAGAAGTTGTCCAAGCGTCTGAAGCTGTTGGAAGCCTTCTACAAATCCGGAAACAACCCGGAGTGGATGATCATGCAGGCCCTGCCGGTATTGCCGCCGGATCTGCGCCCGCTGGTACCGCTGGATGGTGGTCGTTTCGCGACCTCCGACCTGAACGACCTCTACCGTCGTGTGATCAACCGTAACAACCGTCTGAAGCGTCTGCTTGAGCTGAACGCGCCGGACATTATCGTGCGCAACGAAAAGCGCATGCTGCAGGAATCTGTGGACGCACTGCTGGATAACGGCCGTCGCGGCCGCGCGATCACCGGCTCCAACAAGCGCCCGCTGAAGTCCCTGGCGGACATGATCAAAGGTAAGCAGGGTCGTTTCCGTCAGAACCTGCTGGGTAAGCGTGTGGACTACTCCGGTCGTTCCGTGATCGTGGTTGGTCCGACCCTGCGACTGCACCAGTGCGGCCTGCCCAAGAAAATGGCCCTGGAGCTGTTCAAGCCGTTCATTTTCGGCAAGCTCGAATCCCGTGGTCTGGCCACTACCATCAAAGCCGCGAAGAAAATGGTAGAGCGCGAGGAAGCGGTCGTTTGGGATATCCTCGACGAAGTGATCCGCGAGCACCCGGTACTGCTGAACCGCGCACCGACCCTGCACCGTCTGGGTATTCAGGCATTCGAGCCAGTACTGATTGAAGGTAAGGCAATCCAGCTGCACCCGCTGGTTTGTGCGGCCTATAACGCCGACTTCGATGGCGACCAGATGGCGGTACACGTACCGCTGACAATCGAGGCGCAGTTGGAATCCCGCGCGCTGATGATGTCCACCAACAACATCCTGTCGCCCGCCAACGGTGAGCCGATCATTGTACCCTCCCAGGACGTGGTACTGGGTCTGTACTGGATGACCCGCGAACGCGTTAATGATAAAGGTGAGGGCATGTTCTTCTCCGATATCAAAGAGGTGAGCCGTGCCTTTTATGCCAAGCAGGTAGGCCTGCAGGCGAAGGTTAAGGTGCGTATCCGCGAGAAGATCCTCGGTGAAGATGGTGAGAAACACGAAACCATCTCCGTACAGGACACCACTGTAGGCCGTGCACTGCTGTGGAATATCGTACCGGAAGGACTGCCCTTCGAGCTGGTTAACCAGCCGATGAAGAAGAAGTCTATTTCCCGTGTATTGAACGAGTGCTACCGCAAGGTGGGACTGAAGGCGACCGTAATCTTCGCCGACCAACTGATGTACACCGGTTTTGATTTCTCCACCAAGTCAGGCTCCTCCATCGGTGTGAACGATTTTGAGATCCCGGCCGAGAAGGCCGAGCTGATCGATGCCGCAGAAGCCGAAGTGAAGGAAATTGAAACTCAGTTCGCTTCCGGCCTGGTAACCCAGGGTGAGAAATACAACAAGGTCATCGACGTTTGGTCGCGCACCAACGACAAGGTGACCCAGGCGATGATGGCCGGTATCAAGAAAGAGAAGGTGATTGATCGCGAGGGCAAGGAGACCAAGCAGGACTCCTTCAATTCCGTCTTTATGTACGCCGACTCAGGCGCACGGGGTTCCGAGGCGCAGATTCGCCAGCTTGCCGGTATGCGTGGTCTGATGGCCCGTCCGGATGGCTCCATTATTGAGAACGCCATTACCGCGAACTTCCGTGAAGGTCTGACCGTACAGCAGTACTTCATCTCGACCCACGGTGCACGTAAAGGTCTGGCAGATACCGCACTGAAAACCGCTAACTCCGGTTACCTGACCCGTCGTTTGGTAGACGTGGCGCAGGATGTGGTAATTACCGAAGTGGATTGTGGTACTGACGACGGCCTGACTATGGCGCCGGTGATCGAGGGCGGTGACGTAATCGAGTCTCTCGGTGACCGTATCCTCGGTCGTGTTGTAGCCCGAGATGTCCTCAAACCCGGCAGTGAAGAGATCGCTGTTTCCGCCGGCACCATGATCGATGAGAAATGGGTTGAGCGCATCGAAGCCATGGGGATCGATGAGGTTCTGGTTCGCTCACCGATCAGCTGTACTACTTCACACGGTATCTGTGCCCAGTGTTATGGCCGCGACCTGGCCCGAGGCCATCGCGCCAACTCCGGTGAGTCTGTGGGCGTTGTTGCAGCCCAGTCTATCGGTGAGCCGGGCACCCAGCTGACCATGCGTACCTTCCACATCGGTGGTGCGGCAAGCCGCGCCTCTGCAGCTGACAGTATCCAGATCAAGCAGTCCGGTACTGTGCGTCTGCACAATCTGAAAACTGTAAAGACCGAAGTTGGCACCCTGGTAGCGGTTTCCCGTTCCGGTGAGCTGGCCATTGCCGATAGCGCCGGCCGCGAACGCGAGCGCTACAAGCTGCCTTATGGTGCGGTGATCAGTGTTTATGAAGGTGCCGAGGTTGACGGTGGCAAGATTGTAGCCAAGTGGGACCCGCATACCCACCCGATCATCACCGAAGTTGCCGGTTGGGTAAAACTGTCCGGAATGGAAGACGGGCTCTCTATCCGCAAGCAGACCGATGAAATTACCGGCCTGTCCTCTATCGAGGTGATCGACCCAGCTGAACGCCCGGCTGCAGGTAAAGACCTGCGTCCGGCGGTAACTCTGGTTGACGAAAACGGTAATGAGCTGACCCTGGCCAACAGTAATGCGCCCGCACACTACGCATTGCCACCGCGTGCCATCCTCAGCCTGGCCGACGGAAACAAGGTGAATGTGGGCGATGTTATCGCACGTATTCCACAGGAATCCGGCGGTACCAAGGACATTACCGGTGGTCTGCCACGCGTTGCTGACTTGTTTGAAGCGCGCAAGCCGAAAGAGCCGTCCATCCTGGCGGAGATCTCCGGTACTGTTTCCTTCGGTAAAGAAACCAAGGGTAAAGTCCGTCTGCAGATTACACCGCGTGACGGCAAGCCACTGGCGAACGGTAAGGACCACTATGAGGTTCTGATTCCTAAGCACCGCCAGTTGACTGTGTTTGAAGGTGAAACTGTAGAGAAGGGTGAGGTGATCTCTGATGGCCCATCCAACCCACACGACATCCTGCGCCTGAAAGGTGTTGAAGAACTGGCTCGTTATATCACCAACGAGATTCAGGAAGTTTACCGCCTCCAGGGTGTAGGTATTAACGACAAACACATTGAAACGATTGTGCGTCAGATGCTGCGCAAAGTGGAAATCACCGAAATGGGTGATTCCGGTTTCATTAAGGGCGACCAGGTTGAATACCAGCGCGTGATCGAAGAGAACGAGCAGCTGCGTGCCGAGAACAAGCAGCCTGCCCAGTTCGAGCGTCTGTTGCTGGGTATCACCAAGGCGTCTCTGGCCACCGAGTCCTTCCTGTCTGCAGCCTCCTTCCAGGAGACCACCCGCGTCCTGACCGAAGCGGCGGTAACCGGCAAGGAAGACAGCCTGCGCGGCCTGAAAGAAAACGTGGTTGTGGGTCGCCTGATCCCGGCGGGTACCGGTCTGGCCTACCATGCCGAGCGCAAGCGCAAGCGCAGCCTGCAGTTGGAAGAGAGCTTCGGCGAAGGGCCTTCCGCAGCAGAGGTGGAAGCTGCATTGACCGAGGCTCTGAAGTCCTCTGGCGAATAAGGCGTATACCCATCCCGTCCTTGTGGCGGGGTGGGGTATGCCCAGGCACTTCGGTGCCGAGTAAGATTGGCGACTGTCTGTGATGTAAGCACTTACTTCTGTCGCCGATTGACTAGGCGGGTTGTCGCTTATAGAATGCGGCCCCCGCTGATGTGGGGTGTTTCGTCCGACTTCCGGGTCGGCGTTACACACAGACGACAGGCCCTCACTGTTAGAGGTGGGGGCATTTTATTTTTGGAGTGATTTTTAATGGCAACGATCAACCAGTTGGTTCGTAAGCCGAGAAAACGCAAAGTCGAAAAAAGCGACGTTCCCGCCCTGCAGGCTAGCCCGCAGCGTCGTGGAGTTTGCACTCGTGTGTACACCACTACACCGAAGAAGCCGAACTCCGCACTGCGCAAGGTTTGCCGTGTGCGTCTCACCAATGGTTTCGAAGTAACTTCGTACATCGGTGGTGAAGGCCACAACCTGCAGGAGCACAGCGTGGTGCTGATTCGCGGCGGTCGTGTAAAAGACCTGCCGGGTGTGCGCTACCACACTGTACGCGGTGCACTTGACTGTGCCGGCGTAAACGACCGCAAGCAGGGCCGTTCTAAATACGGCGCCAAGCGTCCTAAAGGTTAATCACCTTTAACGATTTGCGTTTCGGTTTCCAACCGGAGTAAGGCTGAGCTCGCCGGATTGTAAAGTTTTACGGCGGCGTCTCAGATTAACCCTGAAGAGAGGCAATTCCTATGCCGAGAAGACGAGTAGTCGCTAAGCGCGAAGTACTGCCCGACCCCAAGTTCGGGAACGTCACACTGGCCAAGTTCATGAACCACGTCATGATCAGCGGCAAGAAATCAGTAGCAGAGCGTATCGTATACGGTGCCCTTGATACTATTTCTGAAAAATTGAACAAAGACCCGATCGAAGTATTTGAAGAGTCTTTGGAAAATATCGCGCCTATGGTGGAAGTAAAGTCCCGCCGTGTTGGTGGTGCGACTTATCAGGTGCCTGTAGAAGTGCGTCCCTCGCGCCGTACGGCTCTGGCAATGCGTTGGCTGGTAGAGTTCTCCCGTAAGCGCGGTGAGAAGTCCATGGCCCAGCGCCTGGCCAATGAAATGATTGATGCGGCTCAAAACAAGGGCGGCGCAGTCAAGAAGCGTGAAGATGTACACCGTATGGCGGAAGCCAACAAGGCGTTCTCTCACTACCGCTTCTAAGTCTGATGATTACCAACATCGGAAATTAATACCGAAAGGCAGCACGGAAATTTCCAGGCTGCCTTTTGCCGTTATATCGAGGATACAACTGTGGCACGTAAAACGCCTATCACACGTTACCGCAATATCGGTATCGTCGCCCACGTAGACGCTGGTAAAACTACCACTACAGAGCGCGTACTCTTCTACACCGGCTTGTCCCACAAAATTGGTGAGGTGCACGAAGGCGCCGCCACCATGGACTGGATGGAGCAGGAGCAAGAGCGTGGAATTACCATTACTTCCGCTGCAACGACCTGTTTCTGGGCTGGCATGCAGCAGCAGTTCGATCAGCACCGTGTAAACATTATTGACACTCCAGGACACGTTGACTTCACCATCGAAGTTGAGCGCTCCCTGCGTGTACTCGACGGTGCTGTTGTTGTGCTGTGTGGCTCCTCTGGTGTTCAGCCTCAAACTGAAACCGTTTGGCGTCAGGCGAACAAATACGAAGTACCGCGCATGGTATTCGTCAACAAGATGGACCGCGCCGGTGCTAACTTCCGCGGCGTAGTAAGCCAGCTTAAAGACCGCCTGAACGCAAACGCTGTCCCTCTGCAAATGACTATCGGTGCTGAGGACGAGTTTAAAGGCGTTGTCGACCTGGTGAAGATGAAGGCCATTCTGTGGAATGAAGCCGACCAGGGCATGACTTTCGAATACGCTGACATTCCCGCTGAGATGCAGGATGAGTGCGACGAGATGCGCGAGTACCTGGTAGAGGCTGCGGCCGAAGCCAGCGAAGAGCTGATGGAAAAGTACCTGGAAGAGGGTGAGCTGACCGAAGAAGAAATCAAGGCAGCAATCCGTCAGCTTACTCTGGCCAACGAAATCGTACCGGTTCTGGGCGGCTCTGCGTTCAAGAACAAGGGTGTACAGGCTGTGCTGGACGCAGTTATTGAATACCTGCCGGCGCCGACTGAAGTTAAGGCGATCGAAGGTACTCTGGAAGATGGCGAAACTGTTGAGAGCCGCGAAGCTGACGACAATGCACCGTTCGCTGCGCTGGCGTTCAAAATTGCTACCGATCCCTTCGTTGGTACCCTGACTTTCTTCCGCGTTTACTCCGGTAAGCTGGAGAGCGGTACTGCGGTGTACAACTCCGTAAAAATGAAGAAAGAACGTGTTGGTCGTATGGTGCAGATGCACTCTAACGACCGCCAGGAGATCAAAGAAGTACTGGCAGGTGATATTGCTGCCGCGATCGGCCTGAAAGATGTAACTACTGGTGACACCCTGTGTTCCGAGAGCAACAAGATTGTTCTGGAGCGTATGGAGTTCCCAGAGCCGGTAATCTCTGTAGCGGTTGAGCCTAAGTCCAAGCCGGACCAGGAAAAAATGGGTATCGCATTGGGCAAGTTGGCCCAGGAAGACCCGTCTTTCCGTGTGAAAACCGACGAAGAAACTGGCCAGACCATCATCTCCGGAATGGGTGAGTTGCACCTGGACATCATCGTTGACCGTATGCGCCGTGAATTCAGTGTTGAGGCGAACATCGGTAAGCCTCAGGTGGCCTACCGCGAGACCATTCGCAACACCTCTGAGATCGAAGGTAAGTTCGTTCGTCAGTCCGGTGGTCGTGGTCAGTACGGTCACGTATGGGTGAAGTTCGAGCCCGCAGAAGACGAGTCTCAGGAAGGTCTGGAATTCGTTAACGAAATTGTGGGCGGTGCGGTACCGAAGGAATATATTCCGGCGGTGCAGAAAGGTATCGAAGAGCAGATGAAGAACGGTGTTCTGGCTGGCTACCCGCTGCTGGGCCTGAAGGCGACTCTGTACGACGGTTCCTTCCACGATGTGGATTCCAATGAAATGGCGTTTAAAATCGCCGGCTCCATGGCGACCAAGAAACTGTCCAGTCATGGCGGTGCAGTGCTGCTCGAGCCGATGATGAAGGTGGAAGTGGTAACGCCAGAAGAGAACATGGGTGATGTGGTTGGCGACCTCAATCGTCGTCGTGGCCTCATCCAGGGTATGGAAGATAACCCCGCTGGTAAGGTTGTTAATGCGGAAGTACCTTTGGCTGAGATGTTCGGTTATGCAACCGATCTTCGCTCTGCTACCCAGGGCCGTGCTACCTACACCATGGAGTTCCTGAAGTACGCCGAAGCGCCGAAAAATGTTGCCGATGAGATCATGGCAAAGAACAAAGCCTAATTAACTTCTGCTCAAAAGAGCCCCGGTGGATACTGGGGTTTCTTTGGCAAACTTTTAGCTAGAGGACATCTAAGATGGCAAAAGAAAAGTTTGAACGTTCCAAGCCCCACGTGAACGTGGGCACCATTGGTCACGTTGACCACGGTAAAACCACCCTGACTGCTGCTCTGACCCGCGTATGTGCGGAAGTTTGGGGCGGTGACGCAGTTGCCTTCGACGGCATCGACAATGCTCCGGAAGAGCGTGAGCGCGGTATCACCATCGCTACCTCTCACGTTGAGTACGAGTCCCCGACTCGCCACTACGCGCACGTAGACTGCCCCGGACACGCCGACTACGTTAAGAACATGATCACCGGTGCTGCTCAGATGGACGGCGCTATCCTGGTATGTTCTGCAGCTGACGGCCCCATGCCTCAGACTCGCGAGCACATCCTGCTGTCCCGTCAGGTTGGTGTACCTTACATCGTTGTATTCCTGAACAAAGCGGACATGGTAGACGACGAAGAGCTGCTCGAACTGGTAGAAATGGAAGTTCGCGAACTTCTCGATCAGTACGAGTTCCCGGGTGATGACACTCCGATCATCGTTGGTTCTGCTCTGATGGCCCTGAATGGCGACGACGCCAACGAAATGGGTACTACCGCTGTTAAGAAGCTGGTTGAAACCCTGGACGAGTACATCCCTGAGCCAGAGCGCGCTGTAGATCAGCCGTTCCTGATGCCGATCGAAGACGTATTCTCTATCTCTGGCCGTGGTACTGTTGTAACCGGTCGTGTAGAGCGCGGTGTAATTAACACTGGCGACGAGATCGAAATCGTTGGTATCAAAGAGACCACTACCACCACCTGTACTGGTGTTGAAATGTTCCGCAAGCTGCTCGACGAAGGTCGTGCTGGTGAGAACATCGGCGCACTGCTACGCGGCACCAAGCGTGACGAAGTAGAGCGTGGTCAGGTACTGGCTAAGCCGGGTTCCATCACTCCGCACACCAAGTTTGAAGCGGAAGTGTATGTGCTGTCCAAGGACGAAGGTGGTCGTCACACCCCGTTCTTTAAAGGCTACCGTCCTCAGTTCTACTTCCGTACCACTGATGTAACTGGTGCGTGTGAACTGCCAGAAGGCACAGAAATGGTAATGCCGGGCGACAACATTCAAATGGTTGTTACCCTGATCGCTCCGATCGCCATGGAAGACGGCCTGCGCTTCGCTATCCGCGAAGGTGGTCGTACCGTAGGTGCGGGCGTTGTTGCCAAGATCATTGAGTAATAGTTACTCTTGATCTGAATAAAAAGCCGTAGCGGAGACGCTACGGCTTTTTTTGTTACGTACTCTAATTGCTGCTCGGTCATTTCTGTGATGTTTGTGAGAAGGGGTTGATCACCAACAAGAGCATGCAACGGATTCGTAATCCTTATGAAAGGGTAAGCGCTCAACTAACACTGTAGTGGCCAACTGTTTCCGGACAGTAAGTTAAGTTTTTCCTCTCCCTTTGCGGGTGGTATACCATCGTTGTGCTGATGAGGACGCTCTCTGTTGTAGTAGGTCATTAGGTAGTGACTGATGTCCATACTTGTCTCGGTGATGGAAGCGTAGCCAAGAGACGGTATCCATTCACTTTTCAAGCTACGAAACAGTCTTTCCATAGGTGCACTGTCCCAACAGTTTCCGCGACGACTCATACTCTGAGTCATCCGGTAGCGCCATAGCTGCCGCAGGAATATACTGACTACCTTGATCCGAGTGGAACCTGACGCCTGCCGGCTGACCGCGCATTTCTAGTGCGTTTACCGTCAGAGCTGCGTCCGGCTGTGCTGAGATTGCCCACCCAACAATACGACGTGCATACAGGTCTATCACTGTAACGAGATAGCACGAGCGTGAGCCGGCCCAGACATACATAATATCACCACACCAAACTGTATTTGGCTTCTCCACATTGAACTCGCGATTAAGCGCATTCGGTATATCCGGTCGTTCGACGGTTGCCTTTTTGTATTTGTGAGGAAGTAACTCCCAGCTGGTTGAGCAGCCCGATGATTGTTCGGCTGCCCGTAGCATTACGGCTACGATGAAAGACCCCGGTGTCCTTAAGCTACTTTACCCATCGGCGGATGCCGGTGGTGCCGACATCCAGTGACCGGGCCACTTCAGAAATCGAATAGCTCCGATCGACGACCAGGCGGGCAGCATCTAATTTTAACTCAGGAGAAAAAGATCGACGTTGTTTACTCATTGAACACCTCTGTCTCAGACGGCGACTTTACCAACTAAATTGGTGTCTGGGTTTAGTAGACCACTACAAATTGAGACCTTCTTGAACTACAGCGTGAAATCCCGATGTGTACCTTTTGCCGTCATACCTCACCTCGCTTGCGAGTTTTACCATCTTAGCGAAGCACCTGGAAATGATAGGCTATAAGATGTGAGTTGCTATACTTAAAAAAATTGCTTTTCCTTTATATTCCTGATGTCTTTTTCAATCAATATATTTAGTTGGTTTAGAACTATATCTGCATGAGTTTCTATAAAAAAGTGTTTACCAGGAAATTGATAGATCTCGGGGATAGATTTAAAATATTGCCCCCACTCACTGAGCCTACTCATAGGAACATTGTTATCTTTATTACTTCCAAATACACTTATTGAACAGTTAAAAAGTTTCCTTCTATTAAATTTATATGTGTCGGCAATAGAGAAATCAGCTCTCAAAGCAGGAAGTAATAGAGAGATAAGTTCCTTGTTATTAAAAATATCATCGGTCATGCCTCCGAATTTTCTCACCTGTGTGAGAAATTCTTCCCGTGGTAAATCAGAGATAGACGAGCGATGCAATTTTTTACTTGGTGGCAAGCTGCCGGATGCAATGAATCTAAGTGGCTCAGGATTACCTCTGATCTTAAGTTGGTATATTAGTTCTAGTCCAACACGGCTACCAAGACTGTGTCCGAAAATTATATATGGCCTATCCAGATACGGCTCGATCTCAGGAACCATTTCTTCAATAAGTGCCTCCATTGTAGTAAAAGGAGGTTCAAAAATTCGGCTGCCGCGACCGGGAAGTTGTATAGCATTCATCTCCGCTCCAAGTGATAGCTCTTTAGCCCAGCCGATGTAAGTTCCTACCCCACCGCCTGCGTAGGGTAAGCAAAAGACACGTATTTCAGCATCATGCCTTTTTCGTGGTTGCACAAGCCAGTGATTGCTCATGAAATATCCTAAAAATTACTTATTACTTATGCTTATGTATATGAAGTTGGGAAGGACGTTTCCCTATATACTTAAATCTAATAAGTTTCAATATTCTAAACAAATAGAAAGTAGAAGAGTATCAGGAATTTGAATTTTTTAAGCGTATAGGTACACGGCTTGCAATACTCGAATCTACACATGCGAAACCTAGAGAGTTTTAACTGGTGACTGCTGCTTATGGCATGCAACTATGAGAAAAACAACCCTAGAATTATTTTGACGAGAAGACGCTCTATAAATATTTAGTGTGTCTGTCTCGTTTAGCGTTTTCGATCAATCTGAATAAAGTTGGTTGAAAATAGTTATTGATATTTTGTAAATGTTGTATTTATTAAATTTCTAAATTCTGAACAAGAGCTGAGATTACGATCTTGCTGCTCATTGTGAGCTAAAAATATCTCAGCCTTAGCCTTATGTTTCACATACTCCCTTGCGTCAATCCTGACAAATTTCACACAAGATTGTTATTGCTTGAACCAAATGAGTTGTTTTTAACTTGATTGACGCAGATAAGTTCAAAGATTAACGGATCATACGCTACTACTGGGGTTTATCCAAAATTTAAGTGTAGAGTTTCTCGTTAAAATATTCTGTTGCTAATAAATGAGCTAGGTCCCGCCATGCCAGTAAGTACTTTTCGGTCACCTATGTAACTTTCACGACCATGACTAAAACGCATGTTATCCAGTAGCAGTAAGTCATTTCTCCTCCATGAAAATCGAATGGTATGTTTTTCATAGGATTTTCGGATTAACTCCAAAGCTTCCGGCTCTATCTCACTGCCGTCACCGTAGTAGGCATTCCTTGGTAGTCGATCAGTGCCAACAACCTTTAGCAAATCTTCGGTAACCTGCTTGTCCAAGCTAGAAATGTGAAAGAGGTGTGCCTGATTGAACCATATACGCTCTTTGCTTTCAGGGTGGACAATGAAACTTGGATTAACTTGGGTTGTTCTAAGTGATCCATCTTTGCTCCATTCACAATTTATATTATTATTCAAGCAGAAATGTTCCACTTCAGAGCGATCTTTGGTGCCAAAAACAACATCCCAAGGTAAATCGATATCCGAATAATTCCGTACGTACATGACGCCTTTGGACTCAAACTTCTCACGGATAGGAAGAGGAATATCAAGGTAGACATTTCTACTATTGGCAATAGGTGTAGCGCCCCCTGTATCGCTATCTACAACACAAAGGAATCCAATGCGAGTAGGCCAGTTGTTGCTGTACGAGTTTTCATTATGCTGTGGGATAAGCAGGTCGCTATGATATTCCGTTGCAGTAAATACATGACCTTTGAGTTCTGTTCTAGGTGTAGATCTGTAGATATAAGGGAGTAGTTCCATACCGAATATTTGTTGAAGTAAAGTTCCAAACTGTCGACTGCCGCCAATTGGCAACCCCCGAATCAACAAAGCACCGTGGTGACTGAGAATGTTATTAATGATAACGTTATTTTTTTGAATCCAATCGTATGTCTTTTTACCTTGGGGATTCACATCAACTTGGAATAGGGCTCCTGTTTTCATATCCTCCGGTATTAATTTTCCCTTGGAAAAATCCCCTTCCAGCTTGTTTACTTCAATAGTCATACTTCTTCCTTTTGATTTATTAACACTTTGCTGACAGATAAGCATATTTTTTCAAGCTTACCTATAAATTCATGATGGATAAACTCAATCTGGCTTGGCGATAGATGCTGGCGTGAAAATTCCAATTTGCAAGTGATGTCATTTCCTATGGGAGCGGCAGATATAAATAGTTTGATGGCATGATGGAAACGATCCCGAGTATATCGGAGTGAAATCGAAGCACCTTCCATTACAGTGTCGATAGGTACCGAGTTGTGATAATTTACGTAATTAAAAGAAGCATAAGTTAGATCTTCGACACCTTTGGTTTCAGCAAGGCGATCAAGAGGATACATACTATAAGTGTCCAAGTGGTAAAGCTGATTACCTATTTCTACTAGATTCTCTGACTGGTCTTCACCCAGCAGGAGATTTACTGGTAATAGATTCCAGAAGAGACCAAAAGCATGCATTGGGTCAGAGAGGCGTTCAGTTCTCCCATTAGTAACAACATCTACTGTTATGTTATGCGTTGCTAAAAGTCCTGATAGTGTTTCCATGTATGCCAGCAATAGAATGTTTTTAGCTGGTATGTTTTTATCGCGTGTAAAATTTGTTAGCTTTTTGGCTAAGCCTTCAGGAACTTTAAATTCTAATTCGTTAGGCTCTACATTGCCCCAGCTTTTCCGCAAAGGTATTGGAGGCATAGGTGCGAAATTGGAGAGAGATTGTTGCCACGCATCTGATGCTAGATCGGACTCACTAGCTTCAATCTCTAGAGCTACACGCTCTTTAAACACATTAGATGGTTTCAAATAGGGGAGGGATCCACCATTAGCCACTTTGTGGTAGAGAGTTAGCATTTCCTGCATTAACTCAATAAAACCCCAGCCATCTTCGATAGCATGATGCATTGAAATAAATAGACTGTGCTTCTTATCAGAGAGATTGCAAAGATGTATGCGAATTAGAGATTCACCTGACTCGGGGAGGAATGGTTTTTTGGTATCCTGTTCAATTAAATCGTGAAGATACTGATTTTTAGTGTTTTCTGATTTTCCGGTAAGATTGTGGTTTGTAACATAAAAATCGATGTTATCCCGAATAAATTGTATATATTTCCCTTCTTTCGATTTCCGGAATGAGGTTCGCAAAACGTCATGTTTATTTATAAGGTACAAGACAACTTGGCGAAAGATAACGGCATCTATTGCTACGCCATGTATTTCAAACAAAAGCTGTGGTTGGTAAATTCCTGGTTCCAGGGAGCTTTTGCTTGCCAATTTAAGCATGCACTTTTGTAGTGAAGTGACAGGATAGAAGTCATACTCACTATTTTGAGAATATTGCTCGGGGAGATTATTAGATAATAACTCCAAAGGCACCTTAGTTGCTACTTCATCGATATTGGTGAGTAGGCCGCTTGAAGATAGGGCACTAACAGTTTGATGGGCAAAGACATCTGCTACTGAAAATTGGACGCCTCTATCTTGAGAGTAACGTACTGCCTGAACTACTCGAATAGAATCTCCTCCTAAGCTAAAGAAATTCTCTTGAATACCAACCTTCTTCCTGTTGAGAACCTTTGCCCATGCATCACAAACAATCTGTTCTGCATAATTACGGGGAGGTTGATATTCTGTCCCCTCAATAGCACTTGACACCATTGAAGTAAGTGATTTCCGATCAACTTTTCCGTTCACTGTCAAAGGGATTTCGGCCAACCAAATGTATTGGGTTGGAACCATGTAACTGGGGAGAGACTGGTAGACATAGTGAGTCAGATCACGTTGTGCTGTTTCTTCAGAAATACCGACGACGAACGCTACGATTTGATTAAGGCCCTCATGCAGTAATGCTACACAGTGACTAACTGAGGTAAATCCTAGAATTAGTGACTCAATTTCTCCTAGCTCAATACGAAAACCTCGGAGTTTAATTTGATTATCTAAACGCTGTGCAAACTCGAGGCGACCATCGTCCAACCAGCGGACTCGGTCCCCGGTCTGGTAATATCGTCGAACCTGGCCGTCACCTGCATCGAGCCTCGGAAAGCGCTCGTTGGTCAGTTTCTGTTTATTGAGATAGCCGGTCGCCAAGCCTGCCCCTCCAATGAACAGCTCTCCAAAAACGCCAATAGGTGTTGGATGATAGTTATTATCAAGCACTCTCATAATAGTGTTGGGGATAGGGCGTCCGATTGGAACAGCGCCTGCTATTGGGAGTGAGTTCGATACAATTTCAACAACACAACCTACAGTCGCTTCAGTGGGACCATACTCATTTACGTACTCTGCCTTGGGTAAGATGTGTTGCCGCCATCGGGAAATCAGTGCTGCTGTTAATTGATCTCCTCCAATGATAAGACGGTGGGCTATAGGCGAGTTAATCCCCTCTAATAAGGGTATCAGGGCTTCCATGTGAGCAGGAGTGAGTTTAAATAGCAAGGGATCCGTTGAATCTCGGAGTAAATTTGCTAAGCCCTCAATGTCGGAGCTTGACTCTGATAATACAAATAACGTCTTTCCTGTCATTAGCGGAGTAAATAGGCTTGTGACAGTAGCATCAAAAGCAAGGGTAGAGCTAAGTACTGCTCCAGTTGTTCCTTCAGAATATGTCCTGGAATGAGCGAGGTAGTTGCCGAGATTGCCGTGGGAGACTAGCACACCTTTTGGTTTACCTGTTGAACCAGAAGTATAGATTGCGTAGGCGGCTGCTTTGCTTTGAACCTCCATGCCAGGTAAAGTATCTTCTCCGCCATAACCACTGAGCCATTCATCACTAGCTGCATCATCTAGAAGTAGTATGTCTGCAGCAGTAAGTGGAATTTTTGCTGATAGGTGAGACTGAATCAAAACCAGATCAATATCAGCATCATTCATAATATGACCCAGTCTTTCCTCTGGCAAGCTGGCTTCCAGTGGTACATAGGCAGCACCAGCTTTTAAAATACCTAACAGGCCAACGATAAGTTCCGCGGAGCGCTCAGCACAGAGGCCAATAAGGTGCCCAGGCTCAACTCCCGTCTCTAGTAAATAGCGAGCCAAACAGTCTGATTTCTGATCAAGTTCCTTATAGGTTAGAGCTACTGTCTCTGAGACTAGAGCGTGAACCTCTGGTGCCCTCCCTACTTGTATACGAAACTGATGTAGTGGCTGTAAGACATCTTTGTCGAGATGAGATACTGAGTTTTCTAGGAGTAATGTGTGTTCGGTTGGAGTGCGAAAATCAATTTCTAAAACTCGGCACCGGGGATTTTCCACAAACTTCTCAAGCGATGCCTCAAGATGGCTAGACATTCGCTTCACAGTCCCTTCCTTAAACAGGTCTAGGGCATACTCCCACAAAAATAAAATTCCATCATCCTGCTCCATAACATTTAAAGTTATATCGTATCGTGCTTGGTAACCGTCTTGCTCAAGGTACTCGCACTGAAGTCCAGTAAGATTGATATCACTTTTCTCATTATTGTGCAGTGATAGTAGAATTTGGACAGCAGGCTGATGACTTAAGCTCCTATCAGGTTGTATTTCTTCGAGCAGTTTTTCGAATGGAACCTGCTGGTTTTCATAGGCTGCTAATGAACGTTCCCGACTCTGATTAAGTAACTCGATAAATGTAGGGTTATCAGATAAGTCAGAACGTACGATCAGCGTGTTGATGAAGAAACCCACCAAAGAGGCAAGTTCAGAGTGGTCTCGATTTGCAACAGGTGTCCCTATGACAATATTAGTAGAGCCAGAATAGCGTGAGATGAATGTTGCGAAAGCAGCATTCATCAACATAAATAGTGTAACATCATGAGCTTGGGCAAGTTCTAGAAGGCGGTATTTTAATGATGCCGGCAGAAAGTGTGTATATCTACCACCGCGAAACGTAGCTACTGCCGGACGTGGGTAATCAAGTGGTAGCTCATGAATCGCTGGTATACCTGCTAACGCAGGTCGCCAGTAACTTAATTGTTTTTCAAGTCGCTCCCCACTTAACCATTCTCGCTGCCAAGCAGCGTAATCGGAGTACTGCAATGATAAAGTTGGCAGAGGATCGGGATCTCCAAGAGTAAATGATTCATATAAAGTAAAGAGTTCCCGAGTTAAAAGGCTCATGGACCAACCATCAGCAACAATATGATGCATATTGATGAGTAGTATATGAGAACTCTCAGACAGGCGAATAAGCGAAGCCCTAAGCATTAGGTCCTGCTCAAGGTTAAATGGTGTGTTGAGATCCTTACAAATGATCTTGCTAACAGTAGGTTCCGGTGTCGAATCACTAGAGAGATCAATAAGTGGTAAATCTAGATGGTTGTGATCAAGGACTACCTGTCTGACATCTCCAAATTCATTTTCTTTAAATACTGTACGTAGGACTGAATGGCGCTCTACGATTCGGCAAAATGCGCGATGAAACGCCCCTACATGTAGATCCCCCTTAAGCCGAATTGCCATTGGCATATTGTATTGATTACCCTCTGGATTTAGCTGGTGTACTAACCACAATCGCTGTTGGGCAAAAGATAATGGCTGTTCATTTCCTTGTGCTCGAGGAATCGTAAGGGGCTGTTTTCGGATACGATCAGAGAGGAAGTCAATAATTGCAGACTTATTTTTTTTAAGGAACAAGCGGGTCTCGTGGTTAATTGCTTCCAAATTACCCTCGAAAACTAACTTATCGCCGACTACGCGGGCCTTGACCCCCAAGTCTGCCAGGGCCAGCAATTGCTGCTTAATTCCCATCTTCCACTCCCACCAACTCATGAAAAACAGGTTCAATCACTTGGTCAGTTACGCGGCGATTGGCGATTTGATGAAGAGGTCGAAAATCCCTTGCACTGAGAAACTCTGGACGTGGCTTGTTGTGATCTGGCCTTGGAGTATTTGAGGTTGTGTTATAGGTAACGATAAGTAGGACTCGGTCTTGAGGTGAAAGATTCACAGAGGAAGAATGGGCCACCATCGGATCAAAAAGGGCCACATCGCCTGCCTCCCCCGTAAGGTACTTGACGCCATTATCGCGAACCAGACGATCGATATCAGCATGACCGATTTGGTAAGTCAAATCTTTGGATAGGTCCTGCTCCCAATCACCTGTATTTTTTGAGGATTCAGAGAGATCTCCAAATTTATGGCTGCCAGGTATTAAGCAGAGTGGGCCGTGTAACATATCTACATCATTCAATAGAATCGCAACATTAATTAGATTTGGACGAGGAATACCATCCCCATTTTTCCAAAAAATATAGTCCTGATGCCAGGGCCAAGCCTCACCTTTCATCCGTTGTTTCATATTAATTTTAAATTGATGCACATAACATGGCTCACCGAGGAATTCCTCAGCTGGTCCAAGGAGTCTAGGGTCGGCCACCAATTGCCTAAAGAAATTATCGTAAAGATGTGGACCATGGATACCTCGTATTGATTTTCGGTCATCTTCACGAACTATTCCCGGATGGGGTTCTTCAATATAGCGCGCAATGTGCTCATTGATTGCAACAATTTCCTCAGAACTGAAGCATTGGCGATGAATAGAGAGCCCATCCTGTTTTACTTGATCCGCAATACTCAAATTTCCCATGTTTCCTCTCCCCTTGTACGAATGTCCGTGTTCTGTGTGAGTTGGTTCAGGCGGTTTTCCTCGTCGATGAATTGAGCGAGGTCTCTTACTGTTTGGTAATCAAACGCAGATTTAATTGATAGGTCGATTGCCCATATGGACTGGGCTTCAGTAATTAATCGTGTGGCAAGTAGAGAATGTCCGCCGATAGCAAAGAAATTGTCCTTGACTCCAATACAATCTCGGCCAAGCAATTTCTGCCATAGGTTACACAGTCGAATTTCCGTATCAGTTTCTGGCTTTACATATCCGGTGTTCAGCAGATCACTTAGTTCGTACTGAGAGAGCTTTTTCCGGTCGACTTTGCCACTGCTATTTAGAGGTAGGTCATCCAGTAATACGATGGCCGTGGGAATCATGTAGTCAGGCAATAGCGATTTTAGGTGTTGACGTAAGGTCATTTCTAATCCTGACTCTTTCTTTGACACTACAAATGACACCAGCTGTTGACTATTCTCATCTACTAATACACAGTTATCGCGAACTGCAGAATGACCGGAGAGAGCAGTTTCTATAGCTCCTAGCTCTATACGGAAGCCTCGTAGTTTCACCTGAGTATCTAGTCTTCCCAGATATTCCAAAGTGCCGTCGGCTCGATAGCGGACGCGATCTCCAGTCTTGTAAAGTTTGGCCGTCTTATTGTTAGTGTTAAACGGGTCGGTTAGGAATGTTTTTGCTGTTAGATCATCTCGAGAAAGATAGCCGCGTGATAATCCAACACCGCCAATGTGTAGCTCCCCAACGACGCCAATGGGAACAGGCTTTAGGTGCGCGTCCAAGACATGAGCATCTATATTTGCTATCGGGCGACCAATAGACGGTAATTCAGGCCATGTCTTGCTTTGGCCTGACAACAAATGTGTCGTACATACATGAGTCTCTGAAGGACCGTAGTGATTGATTAGTTGGATATGTTGATGGCGTTTAAAGAATGTGCGGATCTGAGGAGTAATCTTCAGTTGCTCGGCAGTAGATAGGATTACTTTTACCTGCTCCAAAAATAAATCTCGCTCCAGAACCTCAGTGGTTAATGCTTGGAGTAGTGAGTAGGGCAGATTCATTACTGTCACTGATTGACGGCATATCAATTCTACTAGGCGGTCCAGATTAAGCCGGGTGGCTGAATCTATCATAACTACACGACCACCATGTAAAAGTGCTAAGCCAATATCAGTAAAGCTCATATCGAAGCCGATCGAAGCAAACTGGAGGGTGGTCATAGGACTACCAAGTGCAGGGGCATCCCAGTGCATTGTGCGGAGAAGGTTAACTAGCGGACGATGGGACATGCCGATCATCTTGGGTTCACCAGTAGATCCAGAGGTCGACAATACATAAGCTAAGTTGTCAGGGGTTACAGTAACCTCGGGAGCAGTGTCAGGATAACCTCCAAAATTATCCTTATCTAATACTACTGCAGGTACTTCCTGGAGATGCCTGAGAGTGGCTGTTGAGGCAACTACCTGACACGGTGCGGTTGCACGTATACGTTCGGCAATAATCGCATCGGTATAATCTGTGTCATATGGAACGTATGCGGCTCCAACTTTCCAAATAGCCAGGATTCCGGCCACCATGTCCAGCGAGCGCTCTAGGAGTAGACCCACTCGATCATCGGGAATGACTCCACGGGCAATTAGACAATGGGCGATTCGATTTGCGCGTAGTTCTAACTCTCCATAAGTCAAATGGTCATCACCAAAAACAACAGCAATTGAATTCGGTTTGTTTGCAGCATGAAGCTCAACAAATTTATGCAGACAAATTGGTTCAACCGTATCGTCTCGATACCCACTCACAATCTCAAAATAGTTACCCTTGGCTTTTTCAGATAAAAGAGGGAGTTCAGATATGGGAATATTTGGTGTTGTAAGAATACTGTCCAATAAAACGGCGAAACAATCTGCCATTCTTCGGATGCTATCTTCCATAAACAGATCTGTAGCGTATTCCCAAACCAGGGCAAGCCCATCTTGCGTTTCAGAAGCTGTCAGATTGAGGTCGAACTTGGCAATAGGCCATTCCGGCTGGATGTAATCTAAGGTTAAATCACCCAGGGATAATTCCTGTTGTTCGTTGTTTTGCAGGGAAAACATTATCTGAAATAATGGGTTGTGACTTAGGCTACGCTCGAGCTTTAGCTCCTCTACGAGCATCTCAAAGGGCACTTGTTGATGTTCATATGCTTCAAGAATATGAGCCCTGTTGCGTGTTAACAGTTCGGAGAATAACGGGTTGCCGTCAAGACGAGTACGCAAAGCAAGAGTGTTTACGAAGAATCCAACAAGAGGGGCCAACTCATTCTGTTCTCGGTTAGCAATGGGCGAGCCGATAACTACATCTTCCTCGCCTGAGTATCGGGCAATGAGACAAGCGAAAGCCGTTTGCAATAACATAAATAAAGTTGTGCTATGTGCATTGGCTAGGGCTTGCAACTTTGCAAGTTTTACCGTATTAATTTTTTGGTAGAAGTTTGCCCCTTTGAAACTGGAAGCTGCTGGTCTTGGGAAGTCAAGGGGGAGCTGGTGCAGGGGGGGAGTCCCTTCAAGAGTACGTTTCCAAAAATCTAATTTTTTAGCTAGGTACTCTCCTTGTAATCGTTTCCGTTGCCATACTGCATAGTCTGGATATTGTAGCTCTAACGGCTTTAGGGAGGAGTTACCAGTGATAAAATCACGATATAGTATACCTAGCTCATTTGTTAAAACGCTGATGGACCAGCCGTCAGAGGCAATGTGATGCATGTTTACTAGTAAGACATGATGATCGCTTTCGAGTCGGACTAGTTCCGCTCTTAACATTAGGTCACGGTCAAGGTGGAAAGGTTTCATTGCCTCATCGGCGGCAACAG
The DNA here is from genome assembly GCF_007183175.1 of Microbulbifer sp. GL-2. Lineage (NCBI taxonomy): Bacteria > Pseudomonadati > Pseudomonadota > Gammaproteobacteria > Cellvibrionales > Microbulbiferaceae > Microbulbifer > Microbulbifer sp. GL-2. The sequence continues at coordinate 948,446 of NZ_AP019807.1, read as the reverse complement.
ATTTTAGTTTTTGTCGACGTGTCTTTTTTTCATAAATTGAAAAGTCATGAATCTCAAGGGGTACTGGCTGAGCTTTCTGAACAATTTGCCGAACCCCTTTTTCTGGGAGGTCGTGATAGGTAGTACGCAGAATCTGGTGTCGTGATAGAATTTGATTCAGAGCATAATTAAGAGCGGGAACAGAAAGCGATCCAACCATCTCCATAGCAATAGGCATATTGTACTGGATGCTGCCAGGTGAGATTTTATCGATAAGCCAGAGGCGATTTTGGGAATACGACAGAGGCCAGTTGTTTGAACCTCCAGTTGCAACGACTTTGTCAAGTGCTTGGGATTCGGATTGCTCAATTATCCCGGACAGCTCGTCGATAGTTTGGTGTTCAAAAACCGCACGTAAGGGTAGATCCACGCCAAAATACTCGCGGACCTTTGCCACCATCTTTGTTGCTGTTAGGGAGTTTCCACCGATGTCGAAGAAGGCTTCTCGGATGCCAATTTCCTGGTGCCCCAGAACCTCTCCCCAGATTGTGGCGAGAGTGGCTTGAGCTGGAGTCTCTGGCGCTTCGTGGGTGGCACCCAGCCGTCTAGGAGTATCCAAGGTAGCTAAGCGGCCCCGGTCTACCTTGCCGTTCTTATTTAAAGGGAAGCTGTCCACTACATGTAGAACCGCAGGTATCATGTAGTCAGGCAGGGTTTTGCGAAGTCGATTACGGACGGATTTCCCTATCGCTGCATTATCATTGGAGCCTGTAGACGGAGCGAAAAGTAGATAGGCTTCTAAGTGATTTTTCTCATCTTGCACTGTCACTACTGCGTCTTGTACGTCAGGGTCACAACGCAGAGCCTGCTCGATCTCAGGGAGTTCGATACGAAAACCACGGACTTTTACTTGGTAATCCTTCCGCCCGACGAACTCCAAAGTACCATTGTTTTGCCAGCGAACAAAGTCGCCTGTTCGGTAGAGCTTTTGTTTCTTGGGTGAGGTGAGAGCAATTTCAATTAACTTTTCGCGGCTCAACTCAGCTTGTCCAATATATCCTCGAGTTAGGCCGTTACCGGCTACATATAACTCCCCAATCACTCCCTGAGGGACTATTTGTTGTTTTTCGTCCAGAACGATCAGGTTGGCGTGAGGTGTGCTGCAAGAATACGATGTAGAGCTTCGTGGTGGACGAGCACCAATAGGTGCGCCACGTTCAAATTTGCCATTACGTGGGAAGGGGTAGCAACTACAGAATGTGGTAGTCTCTGTGGGGCCGTAGCCATTATAAATTTGGATTTCAGGGAAATGTTTGTAAACTCTGTGAACCGCATCAAAATTAACAATATCCCCACCAGCAAGAAGGAATTTTAACGAAGTTGACGGTGGTAAAGCTCGACTCCAGTGCTCGAAAAGAGATGCTGTGAGGAATATTGTATTGACACCATGGCGCTCAATTTCTGAATTCATACACTTTAGGTCAAAGATGTCTTCAGGGTATAAAATGAGCTCACCACCGTTAAGTAGGGGAGCCCATATTTCGAATGTAGCGGCATCGAAAGAAATTGATGAAATCTGTAAGGATTTTGTGGCCTTACTAAGTGGAATGAAGGCCCCGCTCTTAACCAAACTGGCCACAGAGCGTTGCTCTGTCATTACCCCCTTGGGGAGACCAGTTGAGCCAGAGGTAAAGCAAACGTATGCGAGATCATTCGGTGTTGAAGTCGTTTCGCTATCAGTAAGATCTTCTTCACATAGGTGATCTAGATCTTCAAAAGCCTCAAGTTCAAGAACTTTACAGGAGGAATTACCGATTACATTTACGGTGTCTCGTGTAGCGATCACTAAAGTCAAGTGACCGACTTCGATCATGGTATGTAAGCGTTCTTCAGGATAGGAAGGATCTAGTGGAACATAAGCAGCCCCAGCCTTTAGGATGGCCAGCATAGCGGTGATGAGCTCGTAAGAGCGATACATACAGAGGCCAATAAGATCTCCATTGGTGACTCCTTGCAACTGCAACATCCGAGCAAGACGATTTGCCTTTTTATTCAGTTCTCCATAGGTGAGAGCCGTAGCGCCCATTCGAACCGCTATTGCCCCCGGATGGATAGCTGATTGACTTTCAAAAAGGCGTGCTAAAGGTGCGTCAACATCGTACTCCTTATCGTTAACACATGGGTTGTCTACAGCTTCAGCAATTTCTGTTTTTGTTAAGTATGGCAAGTGACTGATTGGAGTGCTAGGAGAGTGAACCACAGATTCGACCATTCGACCAAAATGTTCACTCATTCGTGTGATTGTCTCAGCATCAAACAAATCAACTGCGTACTCCCAATGAATAATGAGACCGTCTTTGCCTTCGACCATATTTACAGTCAGGTCATACTTTGCAATATTATTACTAGGGGCCTCATCGAAAGGGGTCAGTTTGAGTCCAGGTAATGAAAATTCACCAGTAACATTGTTTTGAAGTGCCAGCATTATTTGAAATAAGGGGGTGTAACTCAGACTTCTATCTGGCTTTAAGGTATCTACAAGCTGCTCGAAAGGAACTTGCTGGTGTTCATAAGCCTCAAGCAGTGTTTCGCGAATAGTGCATAGCAAACTATGAAAATTGGGGTCACCTTCCAATTGGGTTCTAATAACCAAAGTGTTGACAAAAAAGCCTACGATTCCCTCTGTACCAGACGCTTCTCGATTAGCCACTGGACTACCAAAAACGATATCTTTATCACCAGAATATCGATACATTAGGCAAGTAAAAACTGCACTTAAAACCATGAATAAAGTGGCATTTTCTTCTTGTGCAATACTGGTCAACCTATCAACAATTGACTGTTCAATCCGGTGAGTAACCTTTCTAGAGGGGCTCCTAAAGACAGCTTTGCGTGGTCGATCAAGTGGTAAGTTGTGTACTGCTGGGAGATCTACTAACTGCTCTCTCCAATACTCCAATTGACGTTCCAGCAGTTGCTTTCCAGTATGATTAGCTTGCCAGTCCGCAAAGTCTGAATATTGGATTTTTAGTGGGAGAAGATTACTTCGGTGACCAGCTGCGAAGGAGGTGTAATGATTGTTAAGTTCGTTGACTAGGATCGGAATAGACCAGCCGTCCGACGCAATGTGATGCATTGTGACAAGAAGTAGATGCTCTGAAACTGCTAGTCGAATAATTTGAGCACGAAGCATACGGTCCTGGGAGAGATTAAAGGTTAAGTTTGCCTCTTTAGTAATTAGTTGCGATAAGGTTGCCGACCGTTCGATTTCTGGTAGATCGGAGATATCAGTCAGAGGTAGTTGAACTGCCTCATGAGGTAGTAGAAACTGCGCAATGTCTCCATTATCAACAGGACGATATACACTGCGCAGAACTTCATGCCGCTCAATAATAGCAGACAGAGAATGCTCCATTGCTCGAAGATTGAGGTCTCCATCTAAGTGGAAGACTGCTGCAATATTATACTTACTTGAAGGGCCATCAATCTGGTCAATTAACCATAATCTTCTTTGAGCGAAAGACAGTTGTGACATCAATCGATTGGTACGGGGTTCAATAGGCGGTAGCTTTGTACGAGCGGAACTTGCTGTTCGCTTGATAAGAGCCCGCTTTAAACGCTCTCGCTTTTCTTCTAGAGATAACTCAGATGTTTGATTTTTCATAGTGCTCACACTTCCTCTTCACTGAGTTCAGCTAGGTATTTATCAAGATCAGCCTCAGACAAGTGATCTACATCATCAATAACATGTAAGTATTTTTGTTCTCGCTCGATGATTTTTGCCTGTTCTTTAATAGTTTGAGCTTGAAAGAGCACTCTGGTAGAGAGTTCGACTGTGAACTCGCGGTATATTTCTGCAGCAAGACGGGTCACCAAGAGGGATTGCCCACCTACATCAAAGAAGCTTGAAATCACGCTGATTCCTGTCAAGCCAAGAAGCTTTTCCCAGATCTCTAGAACTCGGGCCTCGGTTTGACTTTCCGGTAATATTGCATCCTGCAAACTAACATCATCAAAATTAGGCTTCGGAAGTGCTTTACGATCTATTTTTCCATTTCCACTAAGTGGAAGTGCGTCAATATGGATAAAACAGGAAGGGACCATATACTCTGGTAGTTCCGTATAAGTATGACGTTTCAATTCCTGGACCAATTGCTCTGCCTGAACATCTGAAGTGGACGTAAAATATGCAATCAAACCCGTTGCTGATTCAGATGCAATTACTACAACCTCTTTAATGAGTTCGTGCTGCCGTAAACATGATTCAATATCCCCTAGTTCCACCCTAAAACCGCGTATTTTTACTTGGTGATCTTGTCGTCCAAGAAACTCCATATTTCCTGGCAGTCCATCTGAAGTCGGCAAAATTCTACCTAGATCACCGGTGCGATACATGTGAACATTTAAATCTGGGTGGTAAGGATTTTTAACAAAAGATGCTGTGGTTTTTTTGGTGTCCTTGAGATAACCTTGTGCGACCCCTAGTCCACCGATATAGAGTTCACCCACAACACCTAATGGTACTGGTTGACGGTACTTATCGAGTACATAGAACGTATTGTTATCCAGTGGTCGTCCATAAGGGATGCTCTGTAAGTGACTTACATCACCCTCTATCGGATAAAAATTCGACCAAACTGTTCCCTCCGTGGCACCCCCCAAGCCAATAACTTTTAGGTTTGGAAAGAACTGAGTTGCTTTGGCGGGTAGGGCGGTAGGTATCCAATCCCCACTTAAGAATGCTAGGCGTAGAGTTGTCAGCTCGTTCTGCCTATCTGTAAGGCCCATGTAATCTATTAGCATATTGAGAGTGCTAGGCACAGAGTCCCAAAATGTAACATTATTTCTCTCAATCAATGAAATCAGCTTGCGAGGCTCCAACTCATCCCCAGCGGAAGATATTATCAGCTTTGCACCAGTGGCAAGAGTTCCAAAAATATCGTAAACAGATAAATCAAACCCAACGGATGTGATACATAGCACACAGTCATCTTGAGATATATTAAAACGTCTATTAATTAGCGTTATGAGATTTACTGCTGAGTTATGAGAAATCACTACCCCTTTGGGTTCACCAGTAGAACCTGAAGTAAAAATAACATAGGCTCGATCCGAGGTTATTGACCTTTTGGAAGGGTTATCAAAGCGTTCAGTATTCAATGCTTGATTGATAGATATAGTCGAGGAGTAATCCTGAAAGTTATCATCGTCAACTAATACAAACCTAGCGTCAGCCTTTTCTACTATTCGATGTTTGCGCTCTATAGGATAAGAGGGATCTAAAGGAACATAAGCGGCTCCTGCTTTAAGGATGGCTAATAGACCAATTACCATCTCCAGTGAACGCCCAACACAGATTGCTACAAGCTCACCCTGCTTAATTCCACATTTGAGCAAGTAGTGGGCCACTTTGTTCGCATTATAGTTCAATTCCCGGTATGTGAGCTGCTGTTCGCTGAACACAACTGCAATTGCGTTAGGTGTGGCCTGTGCTTGCATTTCGAATGGTTGGTGCAAGCAGAGAGTTTGTGGAAATTCGGCTCTTGTATCGTTCCAATCGTGGACTATTTGGTTAAGCTCCTCATTATTAAGAAGCGGTAGGTTGCCAATTTGCGTGTCTGGTGAGGATATGGCGCTTTGCAGAAGGGTATGAAAGTGCTTGGACATACGCCGCACAGTTTTTTCGTTGAATAAGTCAGATGAATACTCCCAGACATAACTCAAAGTTTCATTATCATCCGTAACATTAAGTAGCAGGTCGTATTTGGCTCCTGAAGATTTTGTTTCAGTGGATTTTGCAGAAAGTTTGGGGAGCTCAAAAGATGTATCTTCATTATTTTGAAGTGCTAGCATTAATTGGAACAGTGGGCTGAAACTTAAATCTCTTTGCGGTTGCAGCTCATCTACTAACTTATCGAAAGGCATTTGTTGATGTTCATACGCTTCTAGTAATGTTCTTTTACTTTGCTGAACTAACTGTGAAAAAGTAACTTGATCTGCGAGATTTAATCGAATCACCAAAGTGTTTGTAAAAAAACCGACCAAACCTGAAAGCTCGGCGTGTTCACGATTAGCTATAGGAGTGCCAAAGACTATATCGTGCTCGCTGGAATAGCGATTAATAAAAACTGCAAAGCAAGCACTGAGTACCATAAAAAGAGTGGCGTCATGATCTCTTGCAAACTGGTGTAGCTGTCTAGAATTTTTCTTTGACATTTCATGCACTACACATCCAACTTCGTGGCTTGGGTTTACCGGTCTAACTTTGTCTAAAGGCAAGTTGTGTAAGACTGGTATACCGTCCAGCTGCGTTCTCCAGTAATTAAGGTGTTCCTGTAATACTTCACCAGTCAGCCAAGCTTTTTGCCAAGCGGCATAGTCCATGTAGTTGACCGGTAGAGTTGGCAAAGTATCATCTAAATTATGAACATATGCGGTGTATAAATTCGAAATATCTTTGGTGAATACTGCAATTGACCAGCCATCTGAAGCAATATGATGTACTGTAGCCAAGAAGGTGTGTTTTTCAGCTCCGAGCCGAATGAGAGAGACGCGAATCATGAGATCCTGGGCTAAGTCAAAAGGTGCAGATGCTTCCTCCTTGGCCAATCGAGCGACCTCTCGACTTTGCACCTCCTCAGAAAGAGTTGACAAATCAATGAACGCTATGGGTAGCTCGGGAGCGTCAAGTATCAGCGGGTATGGTTCTCCATTTTCATTAGCTCGATACACGGTATGCAAGGTGTCATGCCTAACTAAAATGGCATTTAGTGTTTTTTGTAAAGCGTCATAGTCGAGTTCTCCATCGAAGGTGAGAACAACAGGCATATTGTATTGTGGAGATAAAGGGTTGATTTGGCTAATAAGCCATAGACGTTGTTGTGAAAAAGACAAAACCTTAGGTTCGTTATCTTTGAGCTTCTGAATAGGTGATACTCTAGTTGAGTCAGCATCTTCGATAAGTAATACTTGTCCCCGAATTGTCTGTTTTTCAAAGATATTACGTACTGGAAAATCGACCTGCCAATAATCTCGAATCAGAACTGCTAATCGAGTAGCTAAAAGTGAGTGACCACCAATATCGAAGAAACTATCATCTAAACCTATTTTATCTGTCGATATCAGTTCCTTCCAGATTTTACAAAGTTGCTTCTCATTATTAGTCGATGGAGCTACATACTTAACCGTTGAAGTCTGACTGAATTCTTGTTTTGGCAAAGCAATTCTATCAACCTTTCCGTTAGTGTTTAATGGAAGTCGATCTAGGATAGAAATAGCTGAAGGCATCATATATTCAGGTAGCTGCTCCCTCAGATATTCCTTAAGGGTGGAGCTATTGATAGCTTCTTTTCCAGCTACATAAGCTACTAATTGCTTATGTTCTTCATCAAAAACGACGACTGCATCAGATACTGTTGAATATTTTAATAGTGCAGTTTCGATCTCACTAAGTTCAATTCGAAATCCGCGTAACTTCACCTGCGTATCTTTTCTTTCTAGAAACTGAAGTTCGCCATTGTCCAGCCAACGAACGGTGTCTCCTGTTTGATACATTCTGGCCCCTACTTTTGCTACAAGGGGGTCATCAAGGAAGCGCTTGCTAGTCAATTCTGGCAAGTTAAGGTAACCACGAGCAATGCCAATGCCGCCAACATACAGTTCACCATAAACACCTAGAGGTGCAATATTCAAGCTTTCATCTAGTACATAACAACGTACGTTTGCAATGGGTTTTCCGATAGAAGGGATGTCGCTCCAGCTCTGCGGATCTCCTGTCATTACTAGTGAAGTGCAGACATGTGTTTCTGAAGGTCCAAAGTGATTGAGTAATTTTGTGTCCGGATGACGTGCAAAAAAATTACGAATTTCTTCAGTCACTAGTAACCGTTCAGCTGTAGATATGACTACTTTAAGATTTTCTAAGTGCAGTTTACTGGAGTTGCAGTAATGAGTAAGAGCTTGTAGAAGTGAGTATGGAAAATTAACAACAGACACGTTTTCGGTTTGTAAAATTCCAACTAGTGCATCTAAATCTGTTTTTTCAGACTCTGATATCAAGCAGAGCTTACCACCTCCAGACCATGCCAGGAATATGTCGGTGAAGCTCATATCAAAACTAATAGACGCAAATTGCAATACGGTATGCGCCTTTGTAAGTTGAGGGCAATCACTCCTCATGGCTTCAATCAGATTGACAAGCGGGAGGTGAGGCATTCCTATGAGTTTTGGCTCACCAGTAGATCCAGATGTTGATAGCACATATGCCAACTGATCAGAGCAGAATGGAACTTCAGGATTGGTAGTAGATGCAGCACTTAGCCTAACGACTAAGCCTGTGTCATTAATGCAAATTCGAGATGCTTCAGATGTAGTTAGGCGTTTATCCGTTTCACGAGTTGTAATAACCAAAGCAGGTTGTGCAGAGGATAAACGTTTTAGCAGAATGGCATCAGAATATGATGTATCCAGAGGTAAATAACATCCTCCGGCTTTCAAAATCGCCAATATAGCTATGAGCATGGAGACATTGCGAGGAATACAAAAGGCGACAATGTCGTCTGGTTTGACACCGGATTCTATGAGGATATGAGCTAAGCGATTCGCCTCACTGTTTAGTGCCTCGTAGCTCCATTCATCTCCATTTTGAGTTACCGCCGGAGCTTCCGGTATGGATCGAGCTTTCTGTTCAAATAGCTGATGTAATCCTTCGTAAGGAATTGGAATTTCTTTTGGTGAGCTCCACTCACTTAGTAGATTATGTCGCTCTAATGTTGTGTGCAGAGGAATATAGCTTATTACAGTACTGGGATTAGTAGTTACAGCTTTAAGAAGTAACCCAAAATGAACTGACATTCTTGCGATGGTCTCTTCATTAAAGAGGTCAGTAGCATATTCCCAGTCAATACAATATCCGTTGTCGGTAATGTTGATGAGCAAAGTCAGATCAAATTTTGAGGTGCCATTGTCTTGATGCTCAATACTAAGGGTTAGCCCCGACAAATCGAGCACAGCTTGTCGATTGTTCTGTAAAACCAACATTACCTGAAAAAGGGAGTTACTACTGAGAGAACGGTCTGGTTGAATAGCGTCAACTAGAGTTTCAAAAGGTAGTTGTTGGTTTTGGTAAGCTTGAAGTAGATACTCTTTATTTTCTGATAGCAGCTCTTCGAAAGTAGTAGTAGGTAGAATTTTTGAACGCAGTACTAGCGTATTCGCGAAGAAACCTACTAGGCGGCTTTGTTCCGGGTGATTTCGGTTTGCAATCGGTGTACCAATTATGATGTCTTGATCATGAGAATAGCGATATAGTAAGGCTGCCAATGCGGTATGCAGCACCATAAAGGTGGTTGCCCCCTTATCTTTGGCGAAAGTATTTAAAAGCTTAACTTGTTCGTTGGAAATAAATTGGCGGTATTGCTTACCGCAAAAACTCTGGCGTGCTGGTCGAGGCCGGTCAAGTGGTAAACTATGGACATCGGGGATTCCACCCAAAGTATTCTTCCAGAACCCAAGGGCTTCATTTGCTTTTTTGCCTGCCAACCACTGGCGCTGCCAGCAAGCAAAATCAGCATATTGAACACCTAATGAAGGTAAAGGCAAGCTTCTCCCGGATACTTGATTTGTATAGAGTGTACTTAGTTCATGGGTTAGAATCCAAAGAGAGCCGCCGTCGGAAGCTATATGATGTGTGCAGAAAATAAATAAGTGTAGATTATCTTCTAAACGAATTAGTTGAGTACGTAACATTAGATCATGTTCGAGGTTAAATCCTTTTGCCCCTAATTCATGAATAGTTTTTTGTGCTGTTTCTTGACGTTCCTCACGTTTTAACTTTCTGAGATCCAATATAGGGATTTCGAGTTTAATATTTTCAGAGATAACTTGATATGCTCCGATCGCGTCTTGCTTATATCGGGTGCGTAATATCTCATGTCGTTCAACAATGGTATTTACAGCGTAATGTAAAGCCTCTACATTAAGGTTTCCTTCCAAACGAAGAACCGCCGGAATATTGTATTCATGTCCTCCGGGGGATAGTTGGTCAATAACCCATAGTGATTCTTGACTGGCACTTAGGGGTAGCCTTTCAGATCGATCACACTGAGGGATTGGCTCAAACTGTAAATCTGTTGATTCTGATTCCTGTTGCTTTAGTAATTCGATTAGGGCTGCTTTTTCATCCTGTATTTGTCTCCTAAATTCTGATGTCATGGCACCGACCGGTGCCTTGAACTTTAATTGTCCATCTTCTTGCCAAATGCGAATATTAGATTTCCGGAGTTGGGCAAGTAACGTAAACAAATTCACAGACTACCCTCCTCACAAGCACTATCTTCTATGTCAGTTTGATCGGAGTGCATTAACCAGAGTTTTGTGTCGAGAAGATCGGCTAGTTGTGCAATTGTAGGCCGCTCAAGTAATTCAGCGAGAGGAATTTCTACTTGGAATTTGGCTCGAAGTTTGACTGCTAACGCAGCTGCAAGAAGCGAGTTTCCTCCTATATCAAAGAAGTTATCGTTAATGCCAATTTCTCGAATTCCTAAAATCTCTCGCCAGTGCAACTCCAGAAGCTTTTGGGTTTCAGTTTCGGCTCCAACAAATGCTGTAGAGACCTCTCCTCGGTCCGCATACTGAAGAACATCCTCGGCCATTTGATCATCGGTTACTAATTCCAAGTTCAACGGCGCGACGCGGATAGAGAGTGAGGAATTTGCAGAGCTCTTCTCTATAAGTTGATTGATTTCTTTTGAGAGTTTAAGAACCTCATCAAATTGTTGCCTTTTTTCGAAAGGATCACTTGATAGTTCGCTGCAATCAATTTCAACTGGTATGAGTCCGCTTTCAATTAGTTTCCCTGAATCAATGACTTCTTTTAATTCAGCAGAATTTTTTACAACTTGGTTAGCTTGGGTATTGTATGCTGACTGTCGTTTCTCTTCTATCCAATAACTCTGATGATCGAATTGATAAGTCGGCAACTCCACACGCATGCGGTGTATATTTTCATAATACTTGTCCCAATCTGGCTCAACCCCAACTAACCACAACTGTGCCATGGCTTCCATGAGATATCGATATCCGGCATCGCGCTGCTTGGCTGATGGCATACTTGGTATTGCTCTCAGCGAACGGGAGGCAGACTGTCGTGATAGCTGACACAAAACATTGCTGGGCCCTACCTCTAGTAAAATCCGCTCGGAAACTTCAGCAATGGTATCCATGCCTTTTACAAACATTACTGGAGCTCTCAATTGACGGGCCCAATAATCTGAGTCGCATGCCTCTTCGGGTGTAATCCATGTACCGGTTACATTTGAGATAAATGGAGTAGTCGGAGCTGTTAGAGTTACGCTATCAACAATCTTGGAAAAATTAGTTGATGCTTCTTCCATAAGACCAGAATGAAAAGCATGGGAAGTGTGAAGACGTACAGACTGAATCGTTTCTTTGTGTAGTCGAGCCTCAAGGATATCGATGGCTTCTAATGTTCCAGAAATAACACTCGTAGATACTCCGTTCTCTGCCGCAATCCACAAGTCAGGGGTTAAATATCCATCAAGTTGTTGTGCCGATAGAGCCACTGAGAGCATGGCCCCACTGGGTGCCTCCGACATTAATTTCGCACGGTGAGAAACCAGTTTTACAGCATCTTCAAGAGAAAATACCCCTGACAGGCAAGCTGCAACATACTCTCCAATACTATGACCAATCATGGCCTCAGCTTCTACGCCCCAATGTTGCCATAACTTGGCTAGTGCATATTCAACAGAGAATAGTGCAGGTTGAGTTAGAATCGTATGCTTGAGCTTTTCATCCGCCTCTACCTGATAACTTGAAAATAGAATTTCAGTTATATTGGTATCAAGATGACTTAGAAATAGGGCCGCACATTGATCAAAGTAATGCCGAAATATTGGTTCGTTTTGGTAGAGATCTTGCCCCATAGAAGCATACTGTGCTCCCTGACCAGGAAACATAAATACCACATTTCTCTTAATGGGCTTTTGCACCCCATGGAATGATCCCTCGGTGGAGTCTTGCTTTAGAAGAGTAGATAATGTACCTGAGCTGTCGGACACATAAGCACTACGAAACTCAAAATCATTACGGCCAACTTGCAACGTATATGCTACATCAGCGAGATCAAAACCTTGTTTCTTGTCAATAAAATTTGCCAGTTTCTCACGTGCTTTCTGGAGAGATGTATCAGTTTTAGCCGACAATGGGAAAAACATCCAAGGTTTTCCTTCATCTCCAGTTGGTTGGTCAGGGGCTTCTTCTAAAATCATATGAACGTTGGTACCCCCAATACCAAAAGAGCTAACTCCCGCTCGTAATGGTGCTCCATTGCGGGAACTCCACTCCGATAGATGTGTGTTGACGTAGAAGGGACTATTTACGAAATCGATTTTTGGGTTGGCTCTCTCAAAATTTAGACTTGCTGGGATTTTGCGATTTTGTAGAGCAAGAACAGTCTTAATAACACTGGCAACCCCTCCAGCTGTTACCAAGTGACCAATATTGGTCTTAACTGAACCGAGAGCACAGAATTGATGATCTTGTGTCTGCCGAGAAAATGCCTTTGTTAAACCCGCAACTTCTATGGGATCACCAAGATGGGTGCCGGTACCATGTGCCTCTATATAGGTAATTGTATCCGGGTCAATACCGGCTAGCTCTTGTGCTTCAATAATAACCTCGGCTTGACCATCTACACTAGGCGCAGTGTAGCTGGCTTTACCACTTCCATCATTGTTAACTGCTGTCCCCTTTAATACGGCTAGAATGTTGTCTCCATCAGTAATCGCGTCCTCAAGTCTACGTAAAGCGATAATACCAAGCCCACTGCCACTTACAGTTCCCGCAGCCCGCTCATCAAATGCACGACAGTGGCCGTCTGGAGAGCCGATTTTTCCTTCTTGGTAGAAGAATGCTTCATTACGTGTAATTTGTAACGAGACTCCACCAGCCATTGCTAAATCACACTGATGATTAAGCAGAGACTCAGCAGCGAGATGAATAGCAACAGCAGAGGATGAGCAAAGGGTATTTACATTGACACTGGGGCCTGTGAAACCCATTTGATAGGAAACTTTTGTCGATAAAAAATCCTTATCGTTGGCAAGCATAATCTTGAAGGTCCCCAAGCGCTCAATTAATCCGGGGTTAGACTTGAGATTACGCATCATGTAGCCACTTAATGCAGCTCCAGCATAGACACCTACACGACCTTTGTATTTCTGTGGCGAGTATCCAGAACGTTCCATTAACTCCCAAGCTGCCTCCAAAAACAGACGGTGCTGCGGGTCGGTAATTTCGGCCTCGCGCGGAGACATATTGAAGAAACGTGCATCGAAGAGGTCAATGTGATCTAGAACCGCATCTGCAGCCACGAACTTTGGATTATCTAGTAGATGTTCATCAATCCCCATTGCTTTGAGCTGATCATGGTCAAAGAATCTTACCGATTCGACCCCATTGCTAAGATTCTCCCAATATTTCTCCACATCGGCAGCGTCTGGAAAGCGGCCAGACATACCAATAATTGCTATATCGTTCTCGTATTCAGTGATATCTTCACCACCCATGATATTTTTTTCAGTCATGGTTTAAGCCTTATAATTGTTAAATTCGGATATAGGAACTGCATGACTCAAATAGAGCCGACGCAAGTTTTGCCAGAATAATTAAGCTAGTTTTTTCTCGGCTTGCGTCTTGCCCGCGCGGCCTTCTGCTGCTTGGCCCGGACCCGAGTAGCTTCTGCTTTTTGCTTGTTTTTTTCTTCCCTTGGAGTTTCCATTGCTTGAGCTAGGGTGGTGATTGTTGGGAAGTCGTAAAGCTCTGTGATAGATAGCTGAGTCGATAGTTGGGCTTTAATTAACTTATGAAGTTGAACAAGAAGGAGGGAATCGCCTCCTAGCTCAAAAAAATTGTCGTATATGCCTATTCCATCAATGGCGAGTAGTTCCTCCCAAATTTCAGCTAGGGCTATTTCAATTTTAGATTTAGGCTTCACGTAAGCACTTGCTAGATCCGGCCTTGCGCTCCTTTGGATCTTATGCTGGCTTTTATCCTTGAGAAAATTATCATATCTTGTAATTCGGGGATCAATGTCCTCGTATGCAACTGCGACTGAAGGTGCTCCAAATGTTAGAACCTGATCAAACCCGTTTAAGCCCTCTTCAAGTGAGAGCCCTGATGTAACTAGTGGGTTGTTTTGTTCTTCAGAAAGGTTGCGGTTACCGTTAGCCGCTGCTGCGCGAATACTTTCCTGATTAATTTCACGTAAAGTGAAATGTTCAATGACTGCAATAACATTCCCGTCCTCAGAATAAAACTCTATGTCAAAATCAAGAATCCCTTTATCATTTGATCCTCCGCTAGTAGATAGTTTTGCATAGCTGTAGAAAGACTGAGGAAGATCCTTGTACAGAGTAAGTTTTCCATAGGAGAGGGGTAGAAAAATACCTTCCTGATGGAACGGGCGTAGAAAAGCTGTCGCAACGTCTAAGAGAGCAGGGTGAAGACGATGTTCTGTTAAATCATGGATATACTCATCCGACAGACGCATCCGGGCAAGTCCTCTCCCTCCCTCTAACCGGATTTCTTGAATATTTTTCCAGCGTGGTCCAAATTCAACCAGCTCAGACTGTCGGGTGCCGTCGACTTTAGATGTTATTTTACCCAAGTGTGCGATTTCCATCGCATCATCAATCACGCGCTCGCTACATAATGAACGAAGTTTAGGTATATCTATGCCTTGGGCAATAGGCAATGACTGTGGATTGATTGCTACTTGTCCCCGCACATGATGAGCCTGAGAACTCTCTGCGGTGAATTCAAATCCTTGGGTATTACGTTGAAATTTCAGCTTGATCTCAGTAGCTTCATTTTCATTAAGCAGGAGAGGGGAAAGGAACAAAATATCTGAGAATTTGAGCTCACCTGTATAACCCGCAAGTTTTAGAGCAGATGTCGCCGCATCAATATAGAAGGCCCCAGGTAAAGTTGCTTTTCCTAGAATCCAATGTTCCCGTAGTGCCCACGTATCATTGGCTGAAAGAATTTGACTAAAGACAAATTTGTGCTGGTCATGACTAAGAAGCTTACCGGACGAACTCATCTCAGAAAGCTCTTTGGGCTTTCTCTTGAAATCTTGCGCCGCCATGCCCATACCCGACCAAGTATCCCAGTTCACAGAGATGACACGGGTACGATTATTAAACCCGCTATTTAAGGCAAAAGCATCTAGGTAAGCATTTGCTGCACAATAGTCAACCTGACCAAAGCCTCCTAGAATTGCAGTGATAGATGAGCAAAAAAGTACAAAATCAAGATCCATATCGCAGAATGTTTTGGAAAGAATCGTTGCACCGATAGTCTTGGGCGCCAAAACAGCGTCCATAGCTTCCCGTTCTTTACGCAATAAGCTGCCGTCTCCAGGTAAGCCAGCACAATGCACAATACCATTCAGTACGCCAAATACCGATTCAATATGCCTGCGAATTCGCACCATATCATTGTGAGAGGTAACGTCGGCAGTTAAAATATCTACTGTTGTTCCAGATTTCTCTAACTCGAGTAGCTCAGTAACAATACTGCTAGAAATTGTATGTGAAGGATTTTTGCCGCCACGCCTCCAGTCAGAAATAGGACGGCGAGTGGTAAGAATTAGATTAACAGGGCCATTTTTAGCAATATGTTTAGCTTTGGCGATCCCGATATCACCTAACCCTCCTGTAATTAAGTAGGTACCGCCAATTCGTAAACTTACCCCTTCCGATGACTTTGCTTGTTCTTTATTAGCTGGTATTGGACGATACTCTCTTACCCAGCGATTTCTCCCACGGTATGCGACCTGCTGAGGAAACTTATCAGTTTCCAGTTCACGAACCAAACTACGAAGCAATTCTGAGTTGTTCGACCTCTCTAAGGCATTTTGGTTAAACTCAATAACCCGAGTATTCAGGTGCGGAACCTCATGAGGAATAACTCGTAATGGTCCTGTGAGTAGGGCCTTGCTTGCGACAATATCCTCATCACCAGAGATGGAAAACAATTCGGTTGCCAAAATAGAAATTAATACATTCTCGCTAGTAGAAAGTTCAGCTAAGGCTTTTGCTAGGTTCAATAAGCTGTAAAAACTGTCTTCAGACAATTCGTTAGTGGATTTGTTCCCTGCTCTATCTACTGACCAGGCATGAATGATTTCATGTACTTCGATTTGTAAGCGACCAATTTCTTCAATTAATAGAGTATAATCGTGAGCGTTTCCGGTTCCTACTGTGTAGGCGCCATCTGCCGTTCTATTAAACGCCTCTCCTTTTTCTACTGGAATTACTCGGCAGCCCTTGTTAATCAGTTGCTGTTCTATTAATTCTGTAAGGCCATAGGTGTCTCGGAAAATAATATACGTGCGTGATCTATCCCTTGATAGATCTCCCAAAGAAATAGGGCGGCGTTGCCAGTGTGGTTCATACAGCCTAACTACACGTCGGTCGCCCGCTAAATCTGAAAGTTCTGTTACCTCTGCAATGGGCTCAGGTATAAATTCTGTTTTTTTGAATACATACCCGGGTAAAGGAATACGCTTGTTCTGATCGCGATGATAGAAATTTTTCCAGTCGATAGAAACACCAGCTAAATATAGCTTGCTAATCGCCATTAATAGATGCTGAGTGTTATCTCCATTTGTATTGCCTGGAGGGATGGTATTAATAAGTCGATTGGATGAATTGAACTTACTATGTTTACGTACAAATGTGGTAAGTGTGCGACCTGGTCCTACTTCAAGAAAAATTCTCTCTTCATCATCAAGCGCTTCACTAATTGGGTTGGCCACGTTTACTGTGGAGCGTAAATGTTGTATCCAATAATTTGTCTGTTTTATTTCCTTGGTTGAAATTAACTGGCCTGAAATATTGGAGTAATAAGGAATATTAATATCATTAAAAGAGCGGTCTTGAATTACTGCTGAAAAACGGTCAAGGACTGGTTCCATAAGGTGGCTATGGTAACCGTGTGATACTTTTAGCCTTGTAACTGAAACCCCTTCAGTTTCGAGCCTTACCTGCGCATGTTCGATAGCGGAAATAGTACCAGATACAACTGATAGATCACTACTATTTATGGCAGCAAGTTCCAGTTCATGAGATAAATAACTTTTTAGTGCGTAATGATCAAGGTTAACCGCGAGCATTGCTCCGGGTTCAGCTTCCGCCATAAGCGATCCCCGCTGGACAACGATCTCTAATGCCTCGCTGAGGGGAATAGCTCCGGAAACGCAGGCTGCAACATATTCCCCAATACTGTGGCCAATCATATTATCCGGCTCGATTCCCCAGGAAATGAAAGTCTGTGCTAAAGCGTATTCAACGATAAACAATAGTGGTTGAGCAAGACGTGTGTTGCTGATGTCAATAGCTTGTTCCGTGGCTTCGCTATTCGTAAGGAAAGGCTTTAATTCCGCACAGACCGATGGGGCCAATAATGAAAGGCAACTATCTACATGTTCACGATATTCTGGTAGTTGATGATAAATGTCTGCTCCCATACCTGCATATTGAGAGCCTTGACCTGGGAATAGAAAAGTAATTTTGCGACGACGACTTCCAGCTCGGCCTGAGAGTATATGTGGAGAGGATTCTTCGCGAAGTATTGATATTGCTTTCTCTCGACTATCTGTAATAAGTATACGTCTATGTTCAAAATGGCTTCGGCCTGTAGATAGTGTATAAGCACAATCATTCAACCTTAACGCAGGTTCACTTTCGAGGTGATCTGCTAGTAGATTTGACCAAACATTTAGTGACTCCTCAGATTTTGCTGACCATGGTAATATTTTCCAGCCAGAAGAACATTCAGTTGTCTCATTGACAAGATACTCCTCAAGAATTGTATGTGCATTAGTGCCTCCGATGCCAAAGGAACTTACACAAGCTCGTAGAGGGTATTTTTCATTATTCCACGAAGTTAACTCACTATTGACGTTAAACCCAGCTCCTAATAAATTGGCTTTTGGATTGGCCTTATTATAATGAAGGTTCGGTGGGAGTAACTTATGGCGCATTGCCAATACCGTTTTGATCAAACCTGCCATTCCGGCAGCCGCGTCTAAATGACCTATGTTCGATTTAACTGAACCAATTCGACGATTTTCCTTTGTCTTCCCAAATACGCGCCCGAGAGCTTCTATCTCAATTGGATCACCAAGCGGTGTTCCCGTTCCATGAGCTTCAATATAACTGATCGTTTCAGGCTCAACTTCTGCTGCACGCATAGCACTATGGATAACTCGGCTTTGTCCATCTACACTTGGTGCAGTGAATCCTGCTTTGAGATTGCCATCATTATTGATTGCTGTACCCTTAATTACAGCAAGGATTGTATCGTTATCACGGCGTGCATCATCCAGACGCTTGAGTACCACCATGCCCAACCCATCACCGGGAATTGTTCCCTGTGCTTCTATGTCAAAGGGTCGGCAGTGACCATCCGGAGAGAGTATCATTCCTTCCTGAAAGCTGTAGCCGCCTTTATCTGCTCGCCCATTTACATCATTCGGATGAATAGCTACCGCACCGGCCAGAGACATATCACATTCACCAGCAAGTAGCGCCGTTACGGCACTGTGTAGTGCTACGAGAGAAGTAGAGCAGGCAGTCTGGACAGTTACTGCAGGTCCTTTTAGGTTGAGCTTATAGGCAATTCGAGTACAAAGAAATTCTCGCGCGGTTAAGGTAGAAATCTCATATTTTCTTGCAAAGCTGTTTGACATCTCTCTTAGGAATCGGCTTATCCAAATAGAGTTATCACCGGCACCAGCCCAAATTCCAACTGAGCAACCTGGCGCGTCTGGCGCATAACCCGCATTTTCTAGTGCATGCCAAGCCAGCTGATGAAAGCGACGCATTTGTGGATCCATAACAGACGCCTCACGCGCGCTATAACCAAAAAACTCGGCATCAAACTCAAATAGCCCAGGAACAACCCCTTTAGCTGGCACAAAGCTCTCATCGCGTACTACGTGCTCTGGTATTCCTGCGGCCACTAGATCATCTGGGTCAAAAAACCGTATACACTCCGTTTCAGTACACAGATTAGACCAAAAGGATTCCAAGCTATCAGCTTCAGGAAATTCCCCCGCCATACCGACAATAGCAACTTCCAATCCTGTTTCACTATATTGATGCTTCATCACTCACCCTTGCTCTTCTAGCCAGCAATTTGTTTTCCTTCTTAGTTTCTGGAGCTGTGCTCTCTTGGTCTTGAGAAGAATTATTAAAATGCTGAGCTAAAGCTCTAATGTTTGGATATTCAAAAAGATTGACAGTTGTAAGAGATTTATCAAAACGCTCTTCTAAAATCTTACCTGCCCGTACCATGTCCAAGGAAGTAACACCTTGTTCAAATAGATTTTGCTCAACACAAATCTCTTCAACCCCAAGAATTTCTAACCAAACCTTAACAATCTTTGCTTCCAGCTCATCGTTAGGTTTACGCCGTTGACGGCGTATTAAATTATTTGCACTTGGTTGTGGTAAGGCAGTTCGATCCTTCTTGCCGTTCAAAGTTAATTTAAAACTATTAAGAGGGACAAATGCCGTTGGAATCATGTAAGCAGGCAACCGCTCAGAAAGATGACTGCGCAGCTCCTGATCATCTATGATTCTGTTTGCTGTGTAATATGCGGCAAGAAACTCAGTGCTAGGATCTGTAACACGCTGTCTTAGGTCGACTAGACAGTCTGTCACTGCCGGGAAAGAAATAATGCTTGCCTCTACATCTGTGACCTCGATTCGATAACCCCGAAGTTTGATTTGGAAATCGTTTCGTCCGAGATACTCGAGTTCTCCTTTTTCATTGACTCGGGCTAGATCTCCTGTGTTATAGAGATAATGCTGACGTCCGTCACGGTCATTCCAGTTTGAGAAGCGCTCAGCAGTCAAATCAGGTCGGTCGAAATAACCTTTAGCTAAACCTTTACCACCAATATAGAGCTTTCCACGCTCACCAATCGGCACTTGACGTCTTTTGTCATCTAAGACAAAAACCGTAGTGTTTTGGATTGGATGTCCAATGTTGATATTGTTTTCGTGTTCAATTCTTTTAACGCTAGACCAAATAGTAGTTTCGGTAGGTCCATACATATTCCACAATGATTGTGATCGCTGTAAGAGGTTGCTAGCCAGAGACCCAGGAAGTGCTTCCCCTCCGCAAAGAATCTTAAGTTTCCCAGATCCCTCCCAACCTGCTTCTAACATCATTTTCCAAGTTGCAGGAGTTGCTTGCATAACGGAAATTTTCTTTGCCCTAATAAGCTCACTTAATAATGGGCCACTTTTAACTGAGCTTGAACTAGCGATTACGACGGTGCCACCACAAATTAGCGGGAGATAAAGCTCTAAACCGGCAATATCAAAAGATGTAGTAGTAACTGCAAGCAAACGATCAGAGCCGCTGAACCCTGGATTTTGCTTCATGCTGAGGAGGAAGTTAATAAGGGCTTCGTGGGTGACTTCTACGCCCTTTGGAACACCGGTCGAACCGGACGTAAATAAGATATAGGCTGCATCGTCTGCTTTGCGGGTTGGAAAAATATTTCTACCTTGACTCCGGCCTTCTTTTAATGACCCGATACTTATGACTCTTCGATCATCCCCAAAGTTAATAGAGCCCACATTCTCTTTATTGCTATTATCAGAGATAACTAAGTTAAGTCGTGCAATTTCATCCATCAAAAACAATCGTTTTTCCGGGAATTCAGGATCCAAAGGGACATAAGATGCACCAGCCTTAAGTACTGCAAGAAAAGCAATTAGTAAATCGCTTGAGCGGGGAAGGCAAACGCCTACTCGACTTCCGGAGCTCACTCCAAAGTCAAGAAGGTTTGCTGCCATATTGTCCACTTTATCAATGAGTGCACGATAAGTTAGCTCTCCTCCCTCAAACTCTACTGCTGACTGGTGTGGATACCTCAAAGCCTGGGCTTCCAGCAAAGATAGTAGGTCGCTAGTTATGGGAGTAGGTGGAGGATTAACTGATTTAAGAATTTTCCAATCATCCGCACTAACCAATTGGTAATCACAGATTGCACACTCATCGTTCTCGATTAGCTGCTCAACAATAGAAAGCCATCTGGACATCATTAAATTGGCTTCCACCTGGTTCATGTATACATGGTTAAAATCCAGTTGTAGCTCAATGTCTTGTTGCTGCCCATAATCACAAATTGTAAAGGTGAGAGGAGTCTGTTCAAAGTTATTCGTTAAGTAAGTTGTTTTAACGGAGAGGCCTGGAATCTGAACAGAATAGTCGAGTAATTGATAGTTAAAGCTTACATCAAAGAGTCTAGCTAGGCCTTTACTGCGCAATTCCAAATCTGATGACAGATGGCTTATAGGGTAACGTTGGTGCCGTAGATCTTGCCTTTGGAGCTTAAGTATTCCTGCAATTAAATTTCTTCCAGATTGCGAGGGAGAAAATTTTAAGCGAGTAGGGCATACACTTAGTAATGTACCAATAACTTTTTTTGAGATCTGACTACGTCGATTATGAATAGGAATGCCAAAGACAATATCATCATTTCCTGTAGTGCAGGAGTAATATATATATAAAGCAGCCAAATAGAGTTGTACTACGCTTACACCCTGAGACTGGGCATACTCACGGTGTATGGAAAACCTTTCTTGATCTATCTGGCGTAAAACTCTTCCACTTTTAGCTGTTAATCCTGTACGTGCGTGAGGATACTTTTCATTCATTAACTTCTGGGGAAAGTTTGAAAATCTATCGAGCCAGTATTTTCGGTCATTCTTATAACGATGGGACTCTAAATACTCCATTTCATCGGGTAGGATTGAGAGAAAGGGGATGTTTGAATAGTCACATTCCCTATTTTCGGAAATCTGGTTATATATATTGGTGAGTGCCTGTACCCAGTTTGAAAATCCCCAGCCGTCCAGTAGTACATGGTGGGCAATTCCATAATACCAATAACGATTCTTTTCAAGATGTAGAATTCCTATTCGGAATAGGGAGGGGCCGTCTAAAGAAAACGGTTTCTGGTAGCTGATGGTGATGTGTGACAGTGCAGCTGATTGGGGGTCATCATTTCGAGAAAAATCCTTAAAATCCAATTTATCAGGTGGCGTAGAGCTGAATTGCTCAACCCCCTGTGTAGATGCCCGGACTCGTAATGAAAATATATCAGCTGAACTCATTAGTATATGGTGAGCTGAGATAAGAGAATCGATATCAAGGTTGCCTCTAAATTCTACATAGCCACCGATATTATATAGAGGTACATCTTTGAACACTTGCTGATCAAGAAATATATCTTTTTGAGCAGGTAACAGCTCAAATGTGTGAGAGTTTCCACTAGGCTTATCTGATGAATCGATTGACATGGCGTATTATATATTTAGTTTACAAGATCAAGGTTTTTAGCAGAGCTACAATTTTCTTCAATACGTTCAATGCCCCCATTTGCCATGTGAATTATTCTATCAGCATGACTGAAGTAGCGTTCATCATGAGATATGACGATAACCAGTTTGTTCCGGGCTTTTAAATCGGGGAGTATTTTTGAGTAGAAAATATTTTTAAAACGAGGGTCTTGGTCTGCAGCCCACTCATCAAATATACATATAGGTCTATCCTCTAAAAGTAGGGCTAATAATGCCATTCGCCTTTTCTGCCCATCGGAGAGAAGTAAAGAATCAACTTCATTACCGTTAAACTTCACCTTTCCATCTAGTTCTAAGTATTCAAGATAGGATTGAACCCAATCTGGATCTAGTTTTTTTGCATGAAGTCTCTTAAATAGGTGGTAATCTGAGTAGATAACAGAGATATTCTCTCGGGCAGATTGTAAAGAGTCACTATTGACTAGTTCATCGTCAAATTCAATTTGTCCAGAAGTTGGAAGGTAATGAAGTGATAGGCACTTACTCAGGGTTGATTTGCCGGAGCCATTCCCTCCAACAATAAAATTAATCTCACCTCTACGAAAAGTAACATTTATTGGTTTAAGTCCAAACCCATCAAAATCAACTCCATAAATATATGTCAGATCTCTAACATTTAATACGGTCCAGTTGGGAGTGATATTCTTGTTGGTTCCTATTGATTCTTCTGACAGCTCAAGATAGAACGCTTTCACCTTTTTTAGTGAGACTTGCCCCTGTTGAATGGAGTCCATTGAAATTAAGATGGATCCAACTGGTCCGGTTAGGTAGAGCAGTGCCATAACAATTCCAAATAGTTCAAATTGATCAATTTGGTATATGTATGGGAGGTGAAATACTGCTACTCCAATTACAATAAATGAGATAATTCCACCATAATTCACGGCAAATGCATGAAGTACGTATCCTCTGATGACCTCACGAAACGCGAGGCGTTCAGGCCTGTCTAAATCATGCTGAAAAAAATCTTTCGCCTTTAACTTGTTTAATTTTAATTCTTTGGCTCCAGCTATTAGGCCTTTTACACCTGTTTGAACGGCGTCATGATATTCACGAGACCTAGCGAATAATCGAGCGGCAAGTGCAATAGGTATTTGGTATGTAATTATTCCTATCAAGAGGCTAAGAACACAGAATGTAAATACGCGAGAATCAAGGTAGACGATATAAGCCAAAATACCAAGAATAGTGACGATATGCCCCCAAATCATCGGCAAATTAGTTGCTGCTACGTTAATCGCAGGAATATCAATATTTATGATATTGATTAAACGAGGCTGTCCAATCCTCTCTAAGTCAGCATAAGGTAGAGCATTGATTCTTTGATACAAATGTAATCGGTGTTGCATTGAAGCTTTTTTTGCAACATATGTTGATAGCACTAGTGAACTAGTTCTAAAGACAATCAACAATCCACAAGCTGCAGCAAAGAATATTGCTAGCTGGGAGGTTGGGGATTGGAAGAAAGAATAGTTTTCAATCTCAAGCTGTCCCCAATAACTCATGTCACTTGAAACCGCATACATAATAAATGGAACAAGTAGTGAGTAGCATGCCCCAGTAACAATGCCGAGTAATATTGATATAAAAAATAGATTTGGCGATAGGTTCCAATACAGGTCAGTCAAACGACGTAATTCCATTATTGAGCCTCCTTGCCAGCTGGTTGAAAGCTTAGAGCCCCTGAAGAGTTCTCGGTATTCATTGGTAGATAGCGACCTTCGGCGTGAGGAATAAGCAAATCATCATAGTGACGACTTATTGGGTTTCCGCTTTGGCCGGTTGCGTTGCTGAACAAGCTTTGATTCGGCTTTCCTAAATCGATAAGTTGTCTGTATCCGGGACCGTAGAATTGCAGATACCGATTTCGATCACCGAGTCCGTATGGGGCAATATTTACCGTTTCGATTCCTCCCCCAGCTTTAACTTCACGATGAAATAGGCCGTGAAGAATGCTGTCTTCTGTATATGGATTTGATGGAGCTAAATAACTATCACTGAAAGGAAAGTGTGGGAACTGATTTCTATGAATGTCCATCCATGTCCACTGATCGGGCGATTCTCCAAAGCGGTTAGTTAACTCATTGATTGCATGATTCAATGCGATATATAGAATGTCATCACAAGACTCTACCGAAGCTGTACTTTTATGGTCGCAAATTTCAGATTGAATATTATCTTCGAAGATTTCCTCCAATAGCTCAAGATGGATGTTGTTTTCCAGGCGCGAGAGACTCCGCCGGGCTATTGGCGCAAATCCTACAGAATCAATATCGTCCTTTATTAACAGCCTATAATAATGTCCTGTCCATGCGGCAAATATTGCAGCCGCAGAGCTACTTCCACTCATTTTTCCATCCCAGGTCTTTAGGATGTCAATTACTTTTGTTTGATTTTCTGTTCTTGGTCTTAATGACTTTAGATGGTGAAGAATAGTGTTTTTTCCCGGCGACTTTAGGTCAAGTTGTAATTGCTTCATGTCAGCAATATCGATCTCTGATGATTTTTCTTTAATTAGCCGCGATAACTCTTCAGAGATTCTATCTGCTCGATAATCTGGTGCCCAATCAAAGGTTAAGTGATACGGGTAAGTGTCATCTACCACTTTATTGTTAGCTGTTACTATATAACCCCTTTCTGGGTTATAGCTTGCAGGTACGTCTGAAAATGGGATCCATCCGTGCCAGGAATTCTTTGATAGCCAGCCAGCAGTTGGAATACTGCCATCTCCAAATTTTCGAATAGGAAAATTCCCTGGGGCTAGATAACCAATATTCCCTTGTTTGTCTGCATATAAAAAATTATGAATCGGCGTTACAAAAGTTTTTAGTGCAGAGCGAAATTCATCCCAGTTGGATGCATAATTTAAGTTTAGAAATGCACTGAAAGTTCCTCCGTCTTCATCATCACCAGTCCATCTAAGACTGTAAGCAAAATCCGTCAGCTCTCCCGTGACATCACTGATGACAGGTCCATGTACTGTTCTCCGGATCACAACTTCATGCGGGCGGGGTTTTCTCCTCAAATAATCCTTGCGAATGAAGATTTTTTCCCGCTGGATGTCCATGTCTAAAAATTCACCATCAATTTCATATTGGTGACGGTTTAAAGGGTTTAGTTTCTCAAGAAAAATATCCTGAGTGTCCGCGAGCATACTTGTAACGCCCCAGGCAATTGAGTCATTTCGGCCAATGACTATGAAAGGAAGACCTGGAAATGTAGCCCCAATGGTGGAAAGATTATCTCCCTTAAGCTCAGCCATGTACCAAATGGCAGGCATTGTGTTAGCAAGATGAGGGTCGTTAGCGAGTAATGGCTTCCCGCTCTTACTATGTTCGCCTGCAACAACCCAGCTATTACTACCAGTGTATTTGTCCGGAGCGGAGTAGGTGACCCCAGAGGATCCTATGAGTTGGTCGAAATGGAATTTGGAATTTTCAAAAACCTCTGAAATTTCGCTGGAAACAGAGTCAACCTTCGGTAGCAGCAAATTCGCTTTTTCTAAACCAAATGCTTGAATTAAAAGAGTTCGATGAACTTCAAATCCATAGTTCCCAGAAAGCCTCCAAGACATGAGTTGCATCCAGACTAGAGAATCTTCAGGCTTCCATAATTCCGGTTTATATTGCAAAGCGCCAAATTCAGCAGGCAAAGCGTTGAGTTTTTCGATGCCTTCATTTACACCTCCTACATATGACAGGAGGATTTTCTTTTCCCGTTCTGGAAGTTTCCTCCAAACGTTTTTGGCATTTTTATATAGGCCAAGTGTTCTCATGAAAATATCTGAGGGTAATGCTTCCTCACCTAAGATCTCAGCAAGCCTACCTGCAGCGACACGCCGATGCATCTCCATTTGCCATAAACGATCTTGAGCGTGTACAAATCCTAGACCGAAGTAGGTATCAATGTCTTTTCCGCTTGATATACGCGGTACTGAAAACCCGGTTCGTGTAATGACCACTTTGCTTGATATGCCGTTTATGGAAAATTCAGCATTTGTTGAAGGAAGGCTCATCCGTAAGTACACAGTAAGCATACCGATGATGGCAACTGAGGGGGTTATGACAAAAATAAAAAATCTTGTCAGAAATGGGTGTGTTTTCCAAAAGCTCAAGGATCTGCAACTCTGTAAATATTAATGAAGTTCGCAGGCTAGTTAGGTGGGGTATTTACGTCAAGGCAAAAAATAGATGTTGGTTCAGATCTTTTATTTTTGTTCTAATTGGTGGTTTTGTGCCAGTTGTTCTAAGGGGAGTTAAGTCTTGTAAGGATGTTTTCGAGGGTCAGCTGTTATTTATAGAAGCTCGTCTTAATTAGTTGATTTTTCGCAGATTTTTCTGAGGATCCTACTTAGAATGCACGTCGCAGGCAATGGGCGTAATAAATAGCTTTTATTTTTTAATGCGTTCTGATTGCTCATCAAATAAGTCTGGGATAGAATTTTTTAGTTGATGGGTTGTGGGTTTTCATAAGGTTGCTTTGAAGCCTGGCAGAAGTTACTTGTGGGATACTTATCGCAGGTTTTCCCCTTTCAGTATTATAAGCAAAGCACTTTCTATTGCAGGCGCATCAAAATGACCTTGCTGACTTACCTGTCACCATCTATTCATAATAATTGGAATATCAGAGATGCGTTATCTAAGCACTTGTTTCTCCCATAGTATCCACGCAGTTAAGATTTTAATGTTGGACCACCTGGCAGGGTGAGTGTAGTTGCTGTTTAGTCATCGATTTTTCGATTAAGTATTTTTAGTATTTCTTGGCATGCTCCTTTACATGCTGTGTAACAAATGCGATTTCAACTTAATGTGACTTTTTTGGAGGTGATTTTATTTTAGATTGTTTACTCAAGAGTCTAATAGCTACGTAGGGATTACGAATGAAAAAAACTGTACTGGTCAGGTCTACGATGACTGGCTGTTGGTTGCTGGTTTTATTTATGAGTTCAGTCGTGCAATCTGCAAATCCTGAACGAGTAATTGTTGAAGAAGCACTAGGGTGGGAGCAAGCCGTAGAAAAGGTCCTTTATTGTACTGTCAGTACACCGTTTACTTACCAGATCTCTAGCCATGCCCAGGCTCAGCTAACAACAGTAAAACCAGTTGGTTCAACGGTTAATGCTGGAGAGCTGGTGGCAGAGCAGGATAGTTATTACTTAAGTCGAGAGATAGATATAATTCGTACTGATCTTGAACTAGTCGAGATTCAGCTTAAGCATGCTAAAGATGAGTTGTCGAGACTTGAAACGCTTCGGGTTAGTGAGATGGTCTCTCAATCTCAACTTGGTGATTTGGTGTTGCAGGTGGATACCTATCGATTAAATAGACAGCGATTAAAACAGCAACTGCAAACCAATATGTACCGATTTGAACACTTAAAGCACTTTGCCCCATTTAGCGGTCAAATTTTGCAAGTTGATGCTAGTCCAGGGGAGAGGCTGGACATGGGCCAGAGAATAGTTCGGTTATTGCCGATTAAAAAGAAACAGTTTGAGTGCAAGGTTCCGCAAGAGCATGCTCCAAAAGGAAAATCTCTAACAGATTTTCACTTTCGTCTTCATGGAAAGCTGATATCTTTACGAGATATTGGTGTTACGGTTGACATTAATACACAAAATTTGACTTTATATTTTGATGGAAATAGTGATGAGTTTGAGTCTTTGCTTGTGGGGCAGCGATTTCAGGTCTCTATGGTTGAGCAGGCTGCAAAAATGTCATTAACCGAAAGTATTACTCGGGTACCATCAGATGCAGTTAAATTAGTTGGGAATTCACATCAAGTCTGGACTGTAGATCAAGAGAACAAGGTAGATAAAGTTTCAGTTCGCATACTCGATACTCTTGCGTCTTACTTCATTATTCAATCCGAAATCAAACCTGGTGACTTGTTGGTTGTGGTAGGGCATGAAGGTTTGGAGGTGAACCAAAATGTCGTAGCAGTGAGTAAGGCGGGGTCATGAATTTTTTTGAGAAGTATAGTTCGGCCATAATCAGCTTTGGTTTCTTGCTGGTTGTTCTAGGAGTTATCGCTGGTCTGAAGCTGCCTAATGCATTATTGCCTACTATCAACAGACCCCAGATCGCTCTGGCAACATCCTGGCCGGGCAAGGCAGCTAATGAAATTGAGCAGGCATTGGTCGCGCCACTGGAGCAGGAGCTATCCTCACTTGGTTATCTTAAGGAGATTCAGACAAACACCAGCAATGGTTTCGCATGGACCACCATGAATTTTCATGCAGGTGCTGATATGGAGCAAATGTATATCGATGTACTCTCCCGTATCAATCGAGTACCAAATTGGCCATCCCAGGTTTCTCTTCCACGTGTGTTTAATTTTAGTAATGGTGCTGGAGCAACACTTGCTAGCTTCTTTCTATATTCGAAAAATTCAGCAAGTGAAACTGAGATTATTCAAGCGTTTCAGGATTATGTTCAGCCGGCATTTAGCAAGATACCTGGAGTGGCCTCGGTTGTAGTCGCAGGTACACCCATGGAGCAGCGGGTTGACATAGAATTTGATCCAACAAAGCTCGCCAATTATTCATTGACGATAGATGAAGTTCAATCTCGCTTAAATGACTTGGTGGATAGATCCGGGGGTAGCCTTAAAATCGGTTCTAAAGAATATGGATTACATTTCAATGGCCATATTCCATTGAATGAGATTCGGAATATGCCTATTGCTATTAGTGGGCCACACATAATCCATCTAAGGGATATTGCATCTATTCATACTCGGTTGGCATCTGATTGGAGCTTTTTTGCGCTCCAAGGAAATCGTGCATTTTATTTCTATCTGCAGCCAATGGAAACTATCAACGTTCTTGACTCAATCGATAGAATTAAGCGAGTAATTACTGACCTGAATGGCTCAGAATTATCGAGACTGGGAATGGAGGTGGCTATTAGCCGTGATGACTCAAAGAGCATTCGAAACTCTCTGATGCTTGTATATGGAAGTTTAATTATGGGAGTTTTTCTGGCTTGTTCTGTTCTTTATTGGTTTTTACGTGATTTAAGAATATTGTCCCTGATTTTCTTAAGTATACCGGTTAGTATTGCTCTTGTTGCGCTTGGAATGTATATATCTGGAAAGAGTATAAATGTTATTTCGTTAGCTGGCGTTGCGTTATCTATTGGGCTATTAGTTGATGCTGCAATCATTGTAATCGAGAGTATTCAGCGGCTTCGGCAGGAAGGATTGGGACTCTTAACAAGTATTCATCAGGGGACACGTGCGGTTAGAGGTGCGTTGGTGTCATCAACAGTTTCCAGTGTTATCGTATTTCTACCAATCCTTGCCATGCAATCGCCAACTGGGCAATTGTTTATGGATCTAGCTTTCACCATCACCAGTGCTCTCCTGGCTTCATTGTTGTTTGCTCTAGTTTTGCTGCCGGCAATAGCGCGATATGTATTAAAAGACTTACCGCCTAAAATTTTGCTGGAAAGGTATACTTCAGGCGGAGTTCTTTCCCGGATGGCAAGGTGGTCCATGTTGCCTGCGGTTCGAAAGCGGTGGTCATATGTGACTTTGGTTGTCTGTTTGCCCATGTCGCTCCTAACAACTTATGTTCTTGCGCCACCCATAGACGTATTGCCAGAACCAAAGCAAGCTATGGTCTCTACTTATATTAATTTTGAAGAGCCGAAGGCTGTGGATGTTATTGAAAAGGAGGTTGCATCGGTCATTCAGAATAGAATTAAGAGGACATTGGAATCGCGCAAACCTCAGATTTCTACCTATGGGATTATGTGTTACCCATCAATGTGCAACTTATATTTTTATACTCAGGGGGATTGGGAGTATAATGAGTTCAAGAGCTGGATTGAATCTGAAATTACGCATGATTTAG
The DNA here is from genome assembly GCF_007183175.1 of Microbulbifer sp. GL-2. NCBI lineage: Bacteria > Pseudomonadati > Pseudomonadota > Gammaproteobacteria > Cellvibrionales > Microbulbiferaceae > Microbulbifer > Microbulbifer sp. GL-2. The sequence goes on along the minus strand of NZ_AP019807.1, from coordinate 918,143 downwards.
TTGGCGCACGGGTGTTTACCCGTCAGGGACAGCTGCTACAATTTGCCATGCCAAACAGTCGAGTTAGCCAGTTAGATATAAAGGGAGCTGAACTTCCAATTTTGCAGTCTGCTGGGCGAGAGCTACTTACCCACCTTCGCTCTGAGTTTCCAGATGCACAAATTCAAGAAGGTACAGCCCTGGATGATCGAGGGGTACGTATTGAATTTCAGCCAAATCAGGAGCAGCTTTTATACTTTGGTATCGGCCTTTCCGACTTCAATCGTTATCTTGTTACTCTGACAGATGGAGTATATTTAGGAAGTTTTTATACAGGCACTAATACACTTCCTTTCTATCTAAAGTCAGAAGATCCCAAAGATCTTAAGCAGCTACTTAATACTGAAATCATGATTGGCGGGCACGGCTTGGTTCCTTTGAATCAATTAACAGAGGCGAGAATTACTCTGGCTCCAGATAACATACTTCGTATCGACCAAGATGTGAGTGTTTCGCTAAATCTTACACCTCCACCAGAGGTGGCGATGAAGGACTTTGTAGATAACGTTACCCTTAGTGTGGAGGAGTTTATGAGTTCGAGGGAATACCAGGGTATGCATGTGAAATTTCGTGGTAGTGCAAATGAGCTCAAAATTTTTCTGCAAGAATTTCTCTATTTATTTGTTGCTGCTTTAATAGTACTTGCAATGATCCTATCGGTTACCCTTGGTTCTATCAAGCTGGCCATAGCGGTATTGCTAGCCATACCACTATCTTTTGCCGGGGGCATGCTGAGCCTTAGCTTGCTTAATTTATTTGTAACGCAGAACCTTGATGTCATTACAATGATTGGCTTCGTAATGCTAATGGGTCTGGTGGTAAATAACTCTATTCTTTTAGTAAATCAGTATCAAGCAGCTATAAATATAGGTATTAGACAATTTGATGCGATAAAGAATGCTGTAGATATGCGTATTCGCCCCATAATGTTAACCACTATCACCTGTATATTAGGCAACTTACCACTAGTTCTGAACCCTGGTGATAGCGCAGCAATATATAGAGGACTTGCAGCAGTCATTACTGGTGGCATGTTTTTTTCTGCCCTGCTTGTGCTAGGTTTTATGTCAGCACTGCTAACGCTTCCCTTGTTTAAGGTGCCCCAAGGGCATTCCAGTGTCCATGCCCAGAAAAAAATAGTTAAGACCCAAGTTATGGCATGAAGAAATAGCTATTTAATTGAATTTTCGCCTCTAGATGTATTCGTTCAGAATGTGTTAATTACTGTGGTCAAGTAAATTTGGACTGCAGTGGGCTAGTTCTTTCGGGCGCCCTGCTAAAACTGGCTGTCCAGGCGAAGTATGACAACAAAAGATTAATGCTGAAATTTTTAGCCGAAATTAAACAGAAGATGCGGTGGCCCTAGTCAGCGAGCATGGCTATTCGATCTCTAAGGCAATAGATACTACCGGAACTACTGTAAATAAATTGAGACGCTGGGTTAGATAGTTGAAGCATGAGGAGGGTGGCGCAAGACTGGATGCAGAAGAATGTACTGAATCAGGGCGGCTGCAATGCCATCGTTTAAAATTTAGTAGTCCAAACTTGATCTGACAGTTTCCGGTTTATCAGAAGGTGTTCTGACAAGTGATATTCAGTTTAGGAGTTTTTCCTTCCTGATGCTATTCCCATCTTCAAGTGTTGCGCATCGGTGTGCGACCCCAACATTTTTTGCCATGATGAGTATGATCATTATTGTGATATACGAGCCATTCGTCTAGATTTTTTTTGAAGCACTTATACAGATCCGTAGATCTTGCGGCGTAATGATGTTTGATAGAACCCCTGTAAAATAGTTTTATGGAATCGCTCAAAGATACCATTCTTTTACGGATGTTAGGCTTTTGCTTGGGGGTGTTTTATTTCATTCACACTCAGGTATAACTGATAATCATGCTTCTCCAACTTGCCACAAGATTCTGTGCCACGGTCAGTTAGGATACGCAGTACTGGTAATCATGTATGACATAAAACGGTAATACACGGTCATTCAGAAGATCGGCTGCAGTGATTGGTGTTTTGGTGGTATACAGCTTGCAATGGACCACCTTTACATAGGTATCGATAAATGTTTGTTGTTAAACACGCCCAACACCCCTAAATGTCTCTACGTGGAAGGTATCTGCGAGTCCAGATAGCCTGGGTGTTGAGTATCATTTCCAACACAGGCTTCATCATCATACCTCTTTAGCTCCAAAGCCTGAACCTGTGACTCGGTGTGGATTAGCCCCTCCTCAGCCACCTTGGTCTTAAGCGCTTTTCATCGCAGTTTGAAGTGGCCAAGTAATGCCTTAACCAGATGCTTCGAACGCGACTGGGGGACACAAATACACCGCGCTTACGCAATTCATTAGAGTCTTGGACCTGTCCATGGGCAGATTCTTGAAGGGCATAAGTCACTACGGCCGCCTTAATGGCAGTGTCAACACGGTTCTTATGATTTGGTACCCGTTCAGGAAGGGCATCCACGCCGCCACTAGAGACGGCTTCCTTGTACCGATAGAAAGTGTCTCTCGATACACTAAGCATCTTGCAAGTTTTAGAGGCGTCGCCGAGTTCTTCTGCCAGATTGAGCAATCCGGTCTTGTGTTTGATGATGCGATCATTAGTATGGATCATGGTGTTTATCCTTGGTTTTGCTTTAGGCACCTTCATCAAAACGGGTAAGTCCCTCTTTATCAAGTAGGAGTGTCAGGTTTGGTCTGAATTAGTCCATTAATCTAGTACCAGTTTCCTTGTATCCATCTCACTATGCTGCGGAGTTTTATGCCAACCTATTGAATTTTTTCCGTTTTGTCCTGGTCCTTACATTTCCGTTTCAGGTAATATCTGCAGCCCAAGTTCGATAACGCTCACAATTACTGATGACTAATGGTTAAGGCAGGTCATTGGCACTACGCCGCAATCATTGTCCTCGACTTCCCCCGAAAATTGATAAGAGTCAGTACTAAATAGAGTCATCTATAGTGAGGAGGAATAATTCCGTTGTGAGCAGGCAAGAAGCTACTAATTGATCCTATATCTATGTGAAATACTTAACCAATCCCACTCAATGAATGCCCTTTCTTCCAGTATTGCCAAAGTTCTCATTTCTAAGGTACGGATAGGTCGCATGATTTAGTAATCTTATTAAGATCCGCTTTATAATTTGTGCCGGGTTACTATTTTTCATCCACTTTTGGAATGCATCAACGCCCTCTTAATGTGCGGCGATATGAATCAAATTCACAATTCGCTATGTTCATTAATTTTTTATTGAATAGATAGGTATAGCATGGCATGATCCCAAAAAAAATTAGTATAAAAATTTGACTAGCCTTCAATATTAAAGGATTAATAGGAGTGCGCTGTGAGTAATTCTAATTGTAATTCCAATATAATTAAATCTATTTGTAGTGCTGCATTTCAAGCTCTCCGAGAAGGAGACGAGGAGTCCATAACCTCTATTGGTATTAACACTCCGCTAGCTTTAGAACTCGCAAGCCTAACACTTGGTGAAATAGAACAATTGTCTGAGATGGCTTCTCACTTTCTAGATTTATCGATTAACTTCCAGGTTCTTGAGCGAATGCTTAGGCGAGCAAAAGAAAAGGAAGAGGAGGCCCGTTTGGCTGATAAGCTGTTAAAGCTAGGGGCGGCGACACCATTAATGCAAGAACTTCTGGGCTGGAGCGCGCTTGCTACAAATAGTAGAAAACGTCTTCTTGGACTTCCACTTGACCGGGGTCGCCCCCCTAGTCTTAGAAAAGAGCAAAAAAGTACGGTTATATCATTGTGGTGGGAATTAAGCGAACGCTATCCAAATTCTGGAAGCGCTATACACAAAGCATTACTTTATAAAGAGATTGCTGAAAAAACGGGCTTAAGCCTTGCGGTGATTTGGCCGGTAACCCTTTCACTCCACTGTAATAGAGCAATAGCTCTTAATAGTACAGTTAGTTATAAGATTTCAGCTGCATAGAGGGGGTGCTAAGGAAGTCCAGAAAAATAAGCTTCTAGCGCTATATCACATTCCATAAATTCTAAAAGTGACTATTTTTTAGTCGGAACTCAGGGCTCCATGCTCATTTATCTCCATTTTCGGCGTCTAAAATCTGCGTTTTGTGGACTTTAGGCGCACTGGCTCTAAGTCAGTCAGCAGGTATTTTCCCGAATAGTAAGTTGGTACAGCAGGCCAGTAGGCACAAACACTGGGCGCTTTGTTTCAACCTCGATAGCGTACTTTTCTATACCCAGGGTGTTTTTCCTAGATTGCCAACATAAGTGACACACGCCTGCCGGCCAGAAATCCCAGAGGACTCAAGTAATTTTACGTCTTCTTTGGGCGAATGTTGATTCTGAGTGCTGCATCTTCAATACGGCTTTTGGGTATCTTGCCAATTTCTATGCCTTTCGGGAAGAAATGTAGTGGCCTAACCCTTCTGGACATTTTGCTAAGATGGTAAAGCTACTATGCGAGGTGAAGTATGACAACAAAAGGTACACGTCGGCATTTCGGGCCGGAATTCAAGAAAGACGCCGTAACCCTAGTATTTGACGCAAGGGTATTGGATTTCTAAGCCTGTAGAGGCTGTGGGAAACATTGCCAACAACCTGCGACTCTGGGTAAAAGAGCTAAAGATGGAAGAAAGCGGAGTATGGCTGGATACCAGTGAGCGCACTGAATTGGATAAGTTGCGACGTCAAGTCAAGCAGTTGCGTATGGAGAAGGAAATCCTAAAAAGGCCAGTGCTTTCTTTGCGAAAGAAATGCAATAAAGTACAACTTTATCGAGAAGCAGCATGACAGCTTTCCAGTTAGGGCCGCTCTGCCGGGTAATGTAGGTAAATAAGATTAGCTATTACGATTAGTGTCGCCGTAATGATGGTGCATCAGATAGCCAAACATAGCAACTGTGCCATCGTTTGAAGGTTATATTTGTAGAATCTCGACTGGGTCTAGGAAGTTGTCGGTTAATGAAACTGTTATGTAAAGAAGGCTTTGAAGTTGGGCGCTATCGACTCTGCAAGCTAATGAAAAGACTAGGTTTGATAGTAAAGTGCAAGAAGCGATTTACTTTGATGGCAGACAGTAAACACCAACTGCCAGTCCCAGAGAATCTTCTGAATAAGGGTTTCTCGCCGAGCGCAAAAAATCAAGTTTAGACTGCTGAAATTCCGTACATCTAGACTTTGCAGGGCTGGTTGTACTTGGCGGTAGTGATTGATCTCTATTCTCGCCGGATTGTTGGCTGGCATCTAGATCGTCAGATGGAACCGGCTTTGGTAAGTCACGCGCTGATGATGGCTATTAATTTACGTACGCCCGCAAAAGGTCTTCTGCATAACTCTGATCGGGGTAGTCAGTATGTCTGCCATACCACCAAGCGCTATTGAAGTAGCATGGAATGGTGTTCTCAATGAGCCGTAAGGAAAATTGTTGGGATAGTGCCCCTACTGAACGTTTTTTTAGCAGCCTGACGCGGGAATGTTTGACTGGAAATATTTATCCAACAAGGGAGTACGCTATAACATGTGAGAACCTATATTGCTTATTACAACTCACGCAGGATACATATAATACTGGGGGACGTACCCCCCCATCGAATTTGAGAAATGAGTTTAAGCAAGTGTCCGGTTAGACTTGATCACAACAAACCGCCTCAGTAAACCATTCGCGTTTTCGTTCAACCCGCGCTCCCAAGAGTGATAGGGCTTTGCAAAATATATCTTGTACCTTTTTTTCTGCGCAATCGACCGGCGACCCGAAAATCCACCTCCGTTATCGAAGGTTATTATTTTGCATGATACGGCTTCAGTATCTGATTGACTGCACGACTTACCGTCTTCTTACTCCTATTTGGCACCCTTCGAGTGAGTAACAACTTAGAGGCTCGCTCAACAAATGTCACAAGATAGCTATCGTGACCACAAACCGTATCGCCCTCCTGGTGGCCAAGTTCGGTGTTTTCATCAACAATCGTTGGTCGTTCTTCAATATCAATACGATCTGGAATGAGCTTCCCCCCAGCCTCAGAGCCTGTACGCTTCCGGTAGGGTTTGCCTTTTCGTGGTAGTCGCAGCCTCCAATTAAGCTGACCTAACCAGCGATAAATCGTTGAACAACCGACGGCTTTTTCAGATTTCTCAAACTTCATTCGTCCAGTAATTTGTTCGGGATTACGTTTTTTAATTCATGGTCGATCTTTATCTTCATGGCGAAATCAAACTTGTGTACTACGGGCCTCATACTGCCTCTGCAACGCCTTGCGGTGAGCGCCCTCAGCACACTAAGCGTGAGGCGATTGAAATCTCGATAGATGGTTTTGTTGGAGCGGTCGAGCCGTAGCGCAATGGCTCGAGCTGAATAGCACTGTCCATTGAGGAGTTCAATCTGGTATCGTTCTTTCAGGGGCAGCTAGTTGGTATGGGTTCCCATGGGATTCCAGGCTTGTTTGTGTGGAAGCTAACCAGCTTACAGCCAGCTGGCCACCTTCGTTATCGTCAAGTGTGTCGGTTATTCGGGTTGTCATAATGCTTCAACCCTGTGTGGAACTGCGTACCAGAAGATGGGGTTGGTAAACCAATACCCACACCAAGAAGATTTAGGTCGCTATTAGGTTACAGGCAATTACGCTGATCGAATGGTTTTAAAGTTCCCATGTTGCGCGACGTTAGCAGAGGCGCCCCTTACTTTAACGATGGCAGTGTACAGACCATTGAGCGCGCTATTTACGATATGGCCTGGTACCAGTTGGGGCAGAAGCTCAATCAGCGGCAGGTAAGCGATATCGCGGCCTTCCTGGGAGCGCTGGAGCATCAAGCGGCTGAATAGGTTTGCTGTCCTTTAAAGTGGTGGGGTTTTACTCGCGATTATCGTGAGCCTTGGCAAAAGCTTTCTCCGGGGGGGGGCATCCGTTGCCTTGCCCCCATACCCTTGATGAGATTATGGCCAGTCCTTGCTCAGGTCGGCGGTGTGGCTGCTCATAAAAAGTTTGGTGAACTGTGGTCCATCCATCTCCACCAGCTCCTCATGGTCTCCGGCCTCAAAGTAAATGGTTTCCTGGTGACTGAGGCTGCTGTCGAGCAGGGTTGTAATGCCGTAGGCTTGGCCTATGGGGGGGAGGGCGCCCAGTTCGCAATCCGGGAATATTGATCCGAGTTGGTTTTCTGCGACCATCCCCAGTTCGTTACGGCCAGTTTCTGTATGCACTGCGCGCATATCCAGGCTGCTGCTTGCGGGTATTACCACCATTACATAGCCTTCCTTATCCTGCAGAATTATCGCCTTGGCTACCTGGTCCTCCCTGACGTGGGCGGCATGGGCGCTTTCTCGACTGGTTCGTGTGTGTGGGTGTTGAACCAGGTGGTAGTCGACTGATTGGTCATTCAGGTATTGGCTCAATTTTGCGGCAATAGTCATTTCTGTTCCCTCGTTCCACTTCAGGTACTTCATTGTAGTTTGTGCAGATTGAAATTTGAGCAGGCTGTACAGTTGACAGCCTGACGTGCTCCCCGTAGAATTCGCGCTCCTTTTCGCCCGCCCTCGGGGTTGCGGAAAAGGACGTTCTTTAGTTAATAAGTTGGAGTTTGATTCCATGCAGGGTCAACGTATCCGTATTCGCCTGAAGGCCTTCGATCACAAGCTGATCGACGCGTCCACTCAGGAGATCGTAGAGACGGCTAAGCGCACTGGCGCACAAGTTCGCGGTCCAATCCCGCTGCCGACTCGCAAAGAGAAGTACACCGTACTGATTTCTCCGCACGTTAATAAAGACGCTCGCGACCAGTACGAAATCCGTACTCACAAGCGTTTGCTGGACATCGTTGAGCCTACCGAGAAAACCGTCGACGCGCTGATGAAGCTCGATCTGGCGGCCGGTGTTGAGGTCCAAATTAGTCTCGGCTAACACTTTTACTAACTACCGAATCCCGGGCGAAAAAGGTCCGGGTAGTGTAACGCTCTGAAATTGGGCGGCCGCAGTGGGTTAAAGCCCCGTGCACTGAGAGGTTAATAAAGATGACTATAGGTATTGTCGGCCGCAAGAGCGGCATGACTCGCATCTTCACTGAAGATGGCGTATCCATTCCGGTAACCGTTGTTGAGGTTGCTCCGAATCGCGTCACCCAAGTGAAAACTCAGGAAACTGATGGCTATGCCGCTGTTCAAGTAGCAGTGGGTAACCGTAAGGCTTCCCGTGTCTCCAAGCCCGAAGCGGGCCACTTCGCCAAAGCCAATGTAGAGGCTGGCACCAATCTTTTCGAACTGCGTACAGATAGTTCCGAAGAGACTTTCGAAATCGGTTCTGAAATCACTGTTTCCAGTTTTGAAGCTGGCCAGAAGATCGATGTAACCGGCACTTCCAAAGGTAAAGGCTTCCAGGGCGGCGTTAAGCGCTGGAATTTCAGTATGCAAGACGCAACCCACGGCAACTCCTTGTCTCACCGCGCACCCGGTTCTATCGGTCAGTGTCAGACTCCTGGCCGCGTATGGAAAGGCAAGAAGATGGCTGGACATATGGGTGCTGAGCGCGTAACCGTGCAAAACCTGGAAGTTGTTCGTGTCGATGCTGAACGTAACCTGTTGCTGGTTAAAGGTGCTGTACCCGGCGCTCCCGGTGGCAACGTTATCGTTCGTCCGGCAGTTAAAGCCTAAGTCTGAGGGGAAATAGATATGGAACTGAATATCGCTACTCCCGAAGGCGCTAAAGGCACAGTAGCTGTCTCTGAAGTGACCTTCGGACGTGAGTTCAACCAAGATCTGGTACACCAGGCAGTCGTGGCCTACATGGCCGGCGCTCGCCAGGGTACCAAGGCGCAGAAGAACCGTTCTGATGTTTCCGGTGGCGGTAAAAAGCCCTGGCGCCAAAAGGGTACTGGCCGTGCACGTGCCGGTACTATTCGCAGCCCGTTGTGGCGTTCCGGTGGCGTAACCTTCGCTGCTGACCCGCGTGATCACAGCGTTAAGCTGAACAAGAAAATGTACCGCGCCGCGCTGCGTTGCATTTTGTCTGAGCTGGCTCGTCAAGAACGCCTGGTAGTGGTTGAGTCCTTCAATGTGGACGCTCCCAAGACCAAGCAGTTGGTAAGCAAGCTGGCCCAGTTTGACCTGTCCGAAGCGCTGATCGTGACTGAAGAGGTTAGTGAAAACCTCTACCTTGCCTCACGCAACTTGCACAAGATCGATGTCCGCGATGTACAGGCAATCGATCCCGTAAGCCTGATTCGTTTTGATAAGGTCGTGGTTACCGTTTCTGCGCTCAAGAAAATTGAAGAGGTGCTGGGATGAACCAAGAGCGACTCTACAAAGTACTGCTGGGCCCGGTAATTTCCGAAAAAGCTGCAGGGCTGGCCGACAGTGCCAACCAAGTGGTTTTTAAGGTATCCACCGATGCCGAAAAAGCTGAGATCAAGGCTGCGGTTGAAAAACTGTTTAACGTTTCTGTTGAACTAGTTCGCACCGTAAACGTTAAAGGCAAAACCAAGCGTACGCGTCACGGCATGGGCCGTCGTAACGATTGGAAAAAAGCCTACGTTCGCCTGGCTGAAGGCAGTGACATCAACTTTGAAGCTGCTGAGTAAAGGGGACTGTTACAATGGCAATTGTAAAAACAAAACCGACCTCCGCCGGCCGTCGTCACCTCGTTAAGGTTGTTAACCCCGACCTGCATAAAGGTGCTCCTTACGCTCCTCTTTTGGAGAGTAAAAGCAAAAGCGGTGGCCGTAACAACAATGGTCGTATCACTACCCGTCACATCGGTGGCGGTCACAAGCAGCACTATCGCGTAGTCGACTTCAAACGCAACAAAGACGGTATTCCGGCTAAAGTTGAGCGTCTGGAGTACGATCCGAACCGCAGCGCACACATCGCCCTGGTGTGTTACGCCGACGGTGAGCGTCGTTACATCATCGCACCGAAAGGCCTCAAGGCTGGTGCCACCATTCAGTCCGGCGATGCCGCACCGATTGCTGTGGGTAACACCTTGCCTCTGCGCAACATTCCGGTGGGTTCTGTAATCCACGCGATTGAGCTGAAGCCAGGCAAAGGCGCTCAGCTGGCCCGTTCTGCTGGTGCCTCCGTGCAGCTGGTAGCTCGTGAAGGTCAGTATGCGACCATTCGTCTGCGCTCCGGCGAAATGCGCAAGGTGCTCGCTGAGTGCCGCGCAACCCTGGGTGAAGTGAGCAACTCCGAGCACAGCCTGCGTAAGCTGGGTAAAGCTGGTGCTGCACGCTGGCGCGGTGTTCGTCCTACCGTTCGCGGTGTGGCGATGAACCCGGTAGATCACCCGCACGGTGGTGGTGAAGGCCGTACCTCTGGTGGTCGTCATCCGGTTACTCCGTGGGGCGTTCCGACCAAGGGTAAGAAAACGCGCAAGAACAAGCGCACCGATAAGATGATAGTTCGTCGTCGCGGCAAGTAAGCCGCGCGATGTCTGAGCAGCTAGAGAGGAATCGACAGTGCCACGCTCATTAAAGAAAGGTCCCTTTATTGATCAGCACCTGATCAAGAAGGTGGAGGCGGCGATTGAAGCCAATGATCGTCGACCGATTAAAACCTGGTCCCGCCGTTCCATGATTATGCCGGAAATGGTTGGACTAACGATTGCCGTGCACAACGGTCGTCAACACGTGCCCGTTTTGGTTAACGAAGAAATGGTTGGCCATAAACTGGGCGAGTTCGCTGCTACCCGCACTTACCGCGGTCATGCTGCGGACAAGAAAGCGAAGAAGCGCTAAGCCGAGGTTATAAAGATGGAAGTAGCAGCAAAATTACGCGGCGCACGTCTATCGGCGCAAAAGGCGCGACTGGTAGCTGATCAGGTTCGCGGCAAAGGCGTTGAAGAAGCCCTGGATATACTGGCATTCAGTACTAAAAAGGGTGCGGCGATCGTCAAGAAAGTACTGGAGTCGGCTATTGCCAACGCCGAGCACAACGAAGGTGCTGACGTTGACGAGCTGAAAGTTTCCACAGTTTTTGTGGACGAAGGTATGACCATGAAGCGCATTAAACCGCGTGCAAAAGGTCGTGCTGACCGCATTCTTAAGCGTACTTGTCACATCACTGTGAAAGTGGCCGAGAAATAAGAGAGCAGGCGAGAAAACCATGGGACAAAAAGTACATCCTACCGGCATTCGTCTGGGTATCGTTAAAAAGCATACCTCTGTTTGGTATGCCGGCAGCGACGAGTACGCAGACAAGCTGTACACGGATCTGAAAGTTCGCGAATTTATTCGCAAAAAACTGGCCCACGCTTCTGTGAGCCGTATCGAGATCGAGCGTCCGGCGAACACTGCACGTGTGACTATTCACACTGCACGCCCCGGTATCGTGATTGGTAAAAAAGGTGAAGACGTAGAACGTCTGCGTAAAGAAGTTAGCGCGCAGATGGGCGTGCCTGTGCACATCGATATCGAAGAAGTGCGCAAGCCAGATATGGACGCCGCTCTGGTAGGCCAGAACGTTGCCCAGCAGCTGGAACGCCGTGTTATGTTTCGTCGCGCTATGAAGCGTGCCGTTCAGAACGCTATGCGTCAGGGCGCCCAAGGTATCAAGATTCAAGTAAGTGGTCGTCTCGGTGGTGCGGAAATCGCACGTACCGAATGGTATCGCGAAGGCCGTGTGCCCCTGCACACCCTACGTGCCAATATCGACTATGCCACTGTTGAAGCGAAGACTACTTACGGCATTATCGGTATCAAAGTTTGGATCTTTAAAGGCGAAGTCATCGGTGACGAAGTACCCGAAGAGAAGCCGACGAAGAGCCGCAAGAAACCTGCTAAATAGGGGGTACGCAGATGCTGCAACCAAAGCGTACAAAATTCCGCAAGGTACAGAAGGGTCGCAACCGCGGTCTTTCCCAGCGCGGCTCTAAAGTGAGCTTTGGCGAGTTTGGCCTTAAGGCTATCGGTCGCGGTCGCATTACTGCGCGCCAGATCGAAGCGGCTCGTCGCGCAATGACTCGTCACGTTAAGCGTGGCGGTAAAATCTGGATTCGTGTGTTTCCAGACAAGCCAATTACTCAAAAACCCCTCGAAGTACGGATGGGTAAAGGTAAAGGTGGCGTTGAATACTGGGTAGCTCAGATCCAGCCGGGCAAGGTCCTCTATGAAATGGAGGGTGTGTCCGAAGAGCTGGCTCGTGAGGCTTTCGCACTTGCTGCGGCCAAGCTGCCTGTAAAGACAACTTTCGTTAAGCGTTCGGTGATGTAATGAAGACTGCAGATCTACGCGAAAAGTCAGTTGAAGAGCTGAACCAGGAACTGCTGAACCAGCTCGAAGCTCAATTTAAGCTTCGTATGCAAAAGTCCACCGGTCAGCTGGCTCAGACTCATCTGCTGAAGCAGACTCGTCGCGACATTGCTCGCATAAAGACTGTGTTGACCGAGAAGGCAGGTAATTAATCATGGCTGAAGCAAAACTGAAGCGTACTCTGACCGGCAAGGTTGTGAGTGACAAGATGGATAAAACCATCACCGTTTTGATCGAGCGCCGTGTTAAGCACCCGATCTACGGCAAAATTGTAAACAAGTCCACAAAGCTCAAGGCACATGACGAGAACAATGATTGCAGCATCGGTGATGTTGTAACCATCGAGGAATCTCGTCCGCTGTCCAAGAGCAAATCTTGGGCTTTGCAGAAAATTGTAGAGCGTGCGGCGAAGGTATAACCCCTAGCGCATTGACTGCCGAATTGAAAGGTTTCGGAGAGAGACAATGATTCAAGCGGAATCCTACTTAGAAGTAGCTGACAACAGTGGGGCTCGCCGCGTCATGTGCATCAAGGTGCTGGGCGGCTCCCATCGTCGTTATGCCGGCGTGGGCGACATTATCAAGGTAACCGTTAAGGAAGCCATTCCCCGCGGTAAAGTGAAGAAGGGTCAGGTAATGAATGCCGTCGTGGTTCGCACCAGAAAAGGTGTGCGTCGCGCGGATGGTTCCCTGATTAAATTTGACGATAACGCAGCGGTATTGCTGAACCAGCAATTGGCGCCGGTTGGCACCCGTATTTTTGGTCCGGTAACTCGCGAACTGCGTGGTGAGAAGTTCATGAAGATCATCTCGCTCGCCCCCGAAGTTATCTAAGCCTCGAGCGGAGAAGAGTTATGCGCAAGATCAAGCGTGACGACGAAGTGATCGTTATCGCCGGTCGCGACAAGGGCAAGCGTGGTTCAGTACGTAAAGTACTGAACGACGGCCGCCTGATTGTTGCCGGCATACAGATGATCAAGAAACACCAAAAGCCAAATCCCCAGCTGGGCGTTGCTGGCGGCATCGTTGAAAAAGAAGCGGCAATCCAAGCTTCCAACGTAGCCATCTTCAACCCCAACACCCAGAAGGCTGACCGGGTAGGCTTTAAAGTACTGGAAGACGGCACTAAGATTCGCGTCTTCAAATCCAGCGGCGAAGCCATCTAAGGCTTTAGCGCAAGAGCAGGTTGGTAGATCATGGCAAAGCTTAAAGAGCTCTACACTAAGGAACTCGCGCCCAAGCTTAAAGACGAGCTTGGTCTCGAGAATGTGATGGCAGTGCCGCGCATCACCAAGGTCACCATCAACATGGGTGTTGGTGAAGCGATTGGTGATAAAAAGGTGCTGGAGCACGCTGTCAGTGACATGACAGCAATTTCTGGTCAAAAACCCATCGTTACTAAAGCACGCAAGTCAATTGCGGGCTTTAAGATTCGCGACGGTTGGCCGATCGGTTGCAAGGTAACTCTGCGCGGTGAGCGCATGTATGATTTCCTTGAGCGTTTGATCGACATCGCGATTCCGCGTATCCGTGACTTCCGTGGCATTAGCCCGAAGCAGTTTGACGGCCGCGGTAACTTCTCTATGGGTGTGACTGAGCAAATCATCTTCCCGGAAGTTGACTACGACAAAGTAGACAAGCTCCGCGGTCTGGATATTTGTATTACAACCACAGCCGCAAACGACGACGAAGGTCGTGCGCTGCTGAAAGCGTTCAACTTCCCCTTTAAGGGTTAAGAGGATTCCATGGCGAAGAAATCCATGATTGCGCGTGAGAACAAGCGCGCTCGAACCGCAGCTAAGTACGCCGAGAAGCGTCAAGAGCTGAAGGCGATCATCGCCAGTACCACTGCTTCTGAAGAAGAACAGTGGGAGGCTCAACTCAAGCTGCAGAAAATGCCGCGCGATGCAAGCCCGGTACGTCAGCAACGTCGCTGTCGTATCACTGGTCGCCCCCACGCTGTATACCGCAAGTTCGGCCTGTGCCGTAACAAGCTGCGCGAAGCCGCGATGCGTGGTGATGTCCCTGGCCTCGTGAAGTCCAGCTGGTAATTACCGGCTGGTTTAGGCAGATTTGAGGAGTCTCAAAAGATGAGTATGCAAGATCCGTTGGCAGATATGCTGACTCGCATCCGCAACGCCCTGGCTCGCGGAAAGGCGGAAGTCACACTGCCATCATCAAAAGTGAAGGTAGCAGTAGCTAAAGTCCTGAAAGACGAAGGCTATGTTACTGATTTAAGTGTAAGTGAAGGCGCTAAGCCTGAACTGACTATTGCTCTGAAATACTTTCAGGGTAAGCCGGTTATTGCCGAGCTGGACCGTGTTTCCCGTCCAGGTCTGCGCTCTTACACTGGTAAAAAAGCTCTGCCGACCGTACGCGGTGGCCTGGGTATCGCGATCGTTTCCACCTCTAAAGGTGTAATGACTGATCGCGCTGCTCGCCAAGCCGGTGTCGGTGGCGAAGTGCTTTGCACCGTATTCTAAGCGGGGGTCATAATGTCTCGAGTAGCAAATAGTCCGATAGTTGTCCCCGCAGGTGTTACTGTTGACCTGAAAGGTCAAAACATCGCTGTTAAAGGCGGTAGCGGTAACCTGGATATGGTTATTCACGGTGATGTAGAAGTGAGCCAGGCAGATAGCCAGCTAACTTTTGCCGCGCGCAATAGCTCCAAGCAGGCCAGGGCATTGGCGGGTACTACCCGTGCACTGGTTAATAACATGGTGATAGGCGTAAGTGCTGGCTTCGAAAAGAAGCTGCAGTTGCTGGGTGTTGGTTATCGTGCGAAAGCCACCGGTAAAACGGTTAACCTGACCCTGGGCTTCTCCCATCCGATCGATTATCAGTTGCCAGAAGGTGTGACTGCGGAAACGCCATCCCAGACTGAAATCGTACTCAAGAGCAGCAATAAACAGCTGCTGGGCCAAGTGGCCGCTGAGATCCGTGCGTTCCGTCCGCCGGAGCCCTACAAAGGTAAGGGTGTCCGTTATGCCGATGAGCGCGTGTATCGCAAAGAGGCCAAGAAGAAGTAAATAGGGCATAGATATGAACGTTAAGAAAGCATCTCGCTTGCGTCGTGCACGTCGTGCCCGCGCCAAGATCAGTGAGCTGGGCGCCGTTCGCCTCACCGTGAACCGCACACCACGTCACATTTACGCACAGATCCTGTCTGCCGAAGGCAATGCGGTACTGGCTTCCGCCTCTACCCTGGACAAGGACCTGCGCTCAGGTAAAACCGGCAACGCTGATGCCGCTACTGCGGTTGGCAAACTGATCGCCGAGCGTGCCAAGGCCGCTGGTGTTGAACAAGTTGCCTTTGATCGTAGCGGCTTCAGGTACCATGGCCGCGTTAAGGCCCTGGCTGACGCTGCCCGCGAAGCCGGTCTGAAATTCTAAGGGTTGAGTTATGGCTAGAGAGAAAGACAAAAGCAACGACGAAGGCCTGCAGGAGAAGCTGGTCCAGGTCAATCGCGTTGCCAAGACTGTTAAAGGTGGTCGTATCTTCGCCTTTACTGCACTGACTGTTGTTGGCGATGGCAACGGCCGTGTCGGTTTCGGACGTGGCAAGGCGCGTGAAGTGCCAGTTGCGATCCAGAAGGCGATGGAAGCTGCACGCCGCAATATGGTCCAGGTAGAACTGAATGGCGATACCATCCAGTACGCTACCAATGGTCGTCACGGCGGTTCCAAGGTTTACATGCAGCCCGCTTCCCAGGGTACTGGCGTCATTGCCGGCGGTGCTATGCGCTCCGTACTGGAAATGGCTGGCGTACACAACGTATTGGCCAAGTGCTACGGCTCCACCAATCCGGTGAACGTAGTACGTGCAACTTTCAAAGCTCTGGAGCAAATGCAGAGTCCGGAAGATGTAGCTGCCAAGCGTGGTAAATCAGTCGAAGAGATTCTGGGCTAATCACAGTCCAGATTTAAGGTTATTGGTGGGTTAAGACCATGGCTAAGAAGACCATTAAAGTCACCCAGACCAAAAGCATCAACGGACGCCTGAAAAGTCATCAGGCGTGCGTTGCCGGTCTGGGCCTGCGCCGTATCGGCCACACAGTGGAAGTGGAAGATACTCCCTCTGTGCGCGGTATGATCAACAAAGTTAACTACCTGATTAAGGTGGAGGGGGAATAACATGCGTTTGAACGACTTATCTCCCGCACAAGGCCACAAGCACAGCGCTAAGCGCGTTGGCCGTGGTATTGGTAGTGGATTGGGTAAGACCGGTGGCCGCGGCCACAAAGGTCAAAAAGC
The DNA here is from genome assembly GCF_007183175.1 of Microbulbifer sp. GL-2. Taxonomy (NCBI): domain Bacteria; kingdom Pseudomonadati; phylum Pseudomonadota; class Gammaproteobacteria; order Cellvibrionales; family Microbulbiferaceae; genus Microbulbifer; species Microbulbifer sp. GL-2. Next base: position 901,624 of record NZ_AP019807.1, on the reverse strand, counting down.
GCGTTCCGGCGGCAGTGTTCGTCCGGGCTTCGAAGGCGGTCAGATGCCTTTGCAGAAGCGTTTGCCGAAGTACGGTTTCACCGCTCGCGTTTCTCGCTTTACCGCAGAAGTGCGCTTGGCAGAGCTGGCGAAGGTAGAAAGTGACGTAATCGATTTGGCAGCGCTGAAGAATGCCGATATTATCGGCAGCCATATTAAACGCGCCAAAGTATTTCTCTCAGGTGAGCTGACTAAAGCTGTTACCGTAAAGGGTCTGGGAGTGACCAAAGGTGCAAAGGCGGCTATCGAAGCTGCTGGCGGTAAAATAGAAGACTAATCGAGGCGCCAATGGCACGACCAGGATCCGGTGGAAATCCCCTGGGCAACAGCAAGGGATTGGGCGAGCTTTGGGCTCGTCTTCGTTTTCTGTTTCTAGCGATTCTTGTTTATCGACTGGGGACACATATTCCGGTGCCCGGCATTGATCCGGAAAAGCTGTCGAACCTGTTTAATCAGAACCAGGGAACCATCCTTGGCCTGTTTAACATGTTCTCAGGCGGCGCCCTGGAGAGGATGAGTATTTTGGCTCTGGGCATCATGCCCTACATCTCCGCGTCCATCATCATGCAGTTGATGAGCGCGGTGACTCCTTCGCTGGAAGCATTGAAGAAAGAGGGGGAGGCTGGAAGACGTAAGATCAACCAGTACACCCGCTACCTGACCGTACTGCTGGCCCTTATTCAGGGTATCGGCATGACCTTCGGGCTAGCAGGGCAGAATCTGGCTTACTCATCTGAGCCGGCGTTTGGTTTTTACTTTGTGGCGGTGACGTCACTGGTGACCGGTGCTGTATTTATGATGTGGCTCGGTGAGCAGATCACTGAGCGCGGTGTTGGCAACGGCATTTCCATGCTGATTTTTGCCGGTATCGTGGCCGGTTTACCCGGCGCTATCGGTCAGGCGTTTGAACAGGCACGACAAGGTGAGCTGCATATCCTTATGCTGCTGATCATCGGCGTAATTGCCCTCGCTGTTGTGTTCTTTGTGGTGGTGATGGAACGCGGTCAGCGTCGAATTACTATTAACCACGCCCGACGTCAGGCTGGTCGCTATTCCGCTGCACCCGCTGCGCAGGCGAGCCACCTGCCGCTGAAGGTGAATATGGCCGGTGTTATCCCGGTAATCTTCGCCAGTAGTATTCTGCTGTTCCCAGCGACGCTGGCACAGTGGTTCGGACAGGGTGGAGAGGGTATAGGTGCTCAGATTCTGCAGTGGATGGCGCTGCAGCTGGGACCAGGGCAGCCGTTGAACATTATTTTGTTCGCACTGCTGATTGGTTTCTTCTGCTTCTTTTACACGGCGTTGATGTTTAACCCGAATGAAGTTGCAGACAACCTGAAAAAGTCCGGTGCTTATGTACCAGGTATTCGCCCCGGTGAGCAGACGGCCCGCTATATCGACAGCGTGTTGACCCGACTCACTCTGGTAGGTGCTGTGTATATCGCGCTGGTATCCTTGCTGCCGCAGTTCCTGGTGGTCGGGTTTAACGTTCCCTTCTATCTGGGGGGTACCTCACTGCTGATCGTAGTTGTAGTAGTGATGGACTTTATGGCACAGGTACAATCGCATCTGCTGTCGCACCAGTACGAGGGCTTGATGAAAAAAGCGAATCTGCAAAGCTACGGTCGTCGCTAGTGCGTCACCTGCTCGCAGTTTGATTGAATTGAGGTAAGGTCATGAAAGTACGCGCTTCTGTTAAAAAGATCTGCCGTAACTGCAAAATCGTACGTCGCAAAGGCGTTCTGCGGGTAATCTGCAGCGCTGAGCCACGTCACAAGCAGCGTCAAGGCTAATAAGGGGCCAGCCCCTTGCAGGGTGCGTCCACTGGGCGCCCCTGTAAAAGCTGGAAGAATTCGCCAAGTGGTACAGCCCCGTACCGTTTGGCAACACCTTAGAGAATATCTCTGGGGTGGGAAGCAGGCCGATAGGCCCGCTTCCAATTGGGGGCGTTGACTGTCGTCCGCAGCCGTTTCGGGAGGCCGAAACGGTTGTGGGCTATTGCAAATTAGTGTCTGAAAAGCTATTCTTGCGCGCCTTTTTGGTGGCGCCGTCGGTTTTTTAGTCGCTGTCAGCGCCGAAATCAAAGTAGAGTCACATACTTATATATAGCAGTGGCTCCAATACGTGGAGTACGCCTCTATGGCACGTATTGCTGGTGTCAATGTACCAGACCACAAGCACGCCGTGATCTCCCTGACCCACATTTATGGGGTAGGTCTCACTAAGTCAAAATCTATTTTGGCAGCGGTTGGTATCGCTGAATCCACCAAAATCCGCGACTTGTCTGAAGAGCAGATCGAAACCATCCGTGGTGAAGTTGCAAAACTCACTGTTGAAGGCGATCTGCGCCGTGAAGTATCCATGAACATCAAGCGTTTGATGGACCTGGGTTGCTATCGCGGTCTGCGTCACCGTCGCAGCTTGCCGCTGCGTGGTCAGCGCACCAAGACCAATGCCCGTACCCGTAAGGGTCCGCGCAAGCCGATTCGCAAGTAAGCCTGATTAAGGCGCGATATCGCGGTTTAAGAAACCCCTTCCCGGTGAGAAACCGAGGGGATTTGATACAGGATTTAGGATACTGGTATGGCTAAGCCAAAAACTACTGTTCGCAAAAAGGTCAAAAAGACCGTTGTCGACGGTATTGCCCACATCCACGCATCGTTCAACAATACGATCGTGACGATCACTGATCGCCAGGGTAATACCCTCAGCTGGGCCACCGCAGGTGGATCTGGTTTCCGTGGCTCACGTAAGAGCACCCCGTTTGCAGCCCAGGTTGCCGCTGAGCGCGCAGGTACTGCCGCTCAGGATTACGGCCTGAAAAACCTCGACGTAGAAGTAAAGGGCCCTGGCCCCGGTCGCGAATCTGCTGTTCGCGCACTGAACAACTGCGGCTACAAGATCACCAACATCACCGACGTGACGCCGATCCCACATAATGGTTGTCGTCCGCCCAAGAAACGTCGCGTGTAAGAGGGGGCTGATAATATGGCACGTTATATTGGACCAAAATGTAAACTGTCCCGTCGTGAAGGGACTGACCTGCAGCTGAAGAGTGGTGTTCGTCCACACGACTCTAAGTGTCGCGCAGAATCCAAACCCGGTCAGCATGGCGCTGGTCGCGGTCGTCTGTCCGACTACGGTATCCAGCTGCGCGAAAAGCAAAAAGTTCGTCGTATCTACGGCGTACTGGAAAAGCAGTTCCGTAACTACTATAAGGAAGCGGCGCGTCTGAAGGGCGCAACTGGTGAAAACCTGCTGCAACTTCTGGAAAAACGCCTGGATAATGTGGTTTACCGCATGGGCTTCGGCTCAACTCGTTCTGAGGCGCGCCAGCTGGTCGCCCACAAAGCGATTCTGGTGAACGGCACAACCGTTAACATTCCTTCTTTCCAGGTTAAAGAAGGCGATGTGGTTGCTGTGCGTGAAAAAGCCAAGAAGCAGCTGCGTATCCAGAATTCCGTTACCCTCGCTGCCCAGCGTGGCGATGTCGAGTGGGTAGACATAAACGCGAGCAAACTGGAAGGCACTTTCAAGCGCATTCCGGATCGTGTCGATCTGCCGGCAGAGATCAACGAAAACCTTATCGTGGAACTGTACTCCAAGTAACAATTAATCCACTTTAAGGAATGCAACTGTAAACAGGTATGGCTATGCAGACTGCTGTCAACGAGTTTTTGACACCGCGTCGTATTGACGTCACCGAGTACAATCCGAATCACGCCAAAGTGGTTCTGGAGCCCCTGGAGCGTGGCTTTGGCCACACTCTTGGCAATGCGCTGCGTCGCATCCTGCTGTCCTCCATGCCGGGCTGCGCCGTCACCGAAGTCGAAATCGACGGTGTCGAGCACGAGTACAGCGCGATCGAAGGTGTGCAGGAAGATGTTATTGAAATCCTGCTCAACCTGAAGGATATCGCGGTTGTCATGCACGGCAAGGATCAGGCGGTATTGAGCCTGAGCAAGAAGGGCTCGGGTGCGGTGACTGCCGGAGATATTCAGGTAGATCACGATATCGAGATTATTAATCCTGAGCACGTGATCGCCAATATCACTGGTGATGTTGAACTCAACCTGCGTCTCACCGTAGCTCGCGGCCGTGGCTATCAGCCGGCTGACGCTCGTCGTGACGAGGAAGAGGAAAGCCGCGCTATAGGCCGTCTGCAGCTGGACGCTTCCTACAGCCCAGTTCGCCGTGTGTCCTACAGTGTTGAGAGCGCGCGCGTTGAGCAGCGCACTGACCTGGATAAGCTGGTTCTGGACCTGGAAACCAATGGTACCCTGGATCCGGAAGAGGCTATTCGCCGTGCAGCCACTATTCTGCAGCAGCAGCTTGCAGTGTTTGTGGACCTGGAAGGCGAGAAGGATGCACAGCCTAAGGCAGAGGAGCCGGAAGTTGATCCGGTACTGCTGCGCCCGGTTGATGACCTTGAGTTGACCGTTCGTTCGGCTAACTGTCTGAAAGCAGAGAATATCTACTATATCGGTGACCTGATTCAGCGCACTGAAGTAGAGCTGCTGAAGACACCGAACCTAGGCAAGAAGTCCCTGACTGAGATCAAGGATGTATTGGCTTCTCGCGGTTTGTCCCTGGGTATGCGCCTGGAAAACTGGCCGCCAGCTAGTCTCAAAGGCGACAGCAAACTGAGCCCCCTGTAAGCATTTGGTAGTCGCGGTTTGCCGCGACTAGTAGAAAGAACCCGAGCGGTGCCACAGCTTAGCGCGACACCGCTCCAGAACGACCTGCTGTGACAGCAACCGAGGTCGTAAGGAATTGAGTCATGCGTCATCGCTATAGTGGCCGAAAATTCAGCCGTACGAGCGCTCACCGCAAGGCCATGTTCAAGAACATGAGCGCCTCTCTGGTAGAGCACGAACTGATTAAAACCACACTTCCTAAAGCCAAGGAGCTGCGCCGCGTTGCGGAGCCGCTGATTACCCTGGCCAAGAAGGATAGTGTTGCCAACCGTCGTCTGGCATTCGCCCGTATCCGTGATAAGGATGCTGTGCGCAAGTTATTCGACGAGCTGGGTCCCCGTTACGAAGCCCGCCCTGGTGGTTACATCCGTATCCTGAAGTGTGGTTTCCGTGCTGGTGACAAAGCTCCGATGGCTTATGTGGAGCTTGTTGATCGTCCTCAAGTTGAAGACGATGCTGCAGAAGCATAAGCTCTGCTAGCCGCAGTGCTACGGAAGGCCGGTCATTGACCGGCCTTTTTTGTGCTTTTTAGAGGATTTTGTATGTCTTTTGAACAGTTATTGAAAAATCTGAACCCTCAGATTATCGGCAGCCTAAGGCGAGCAATCGAGCTGGGTAAGTGGCCTAATGGTGTCGCTGTTACCGGCGAGCAGCGCAGGCTTTGCGCAGAAGCTGTAGCCAACTGGGAAGCCAGTAATCTACCGAAGGAGCAGCAGGTAGGTTACGTTGCACCAAAGACCACTAAAGAGCCGTGTGTGGGTAAAAAAGAAGATGAACAGCCGTTGAGCTGGGTTTAGCACGGCTTACTATAATTTCAGTGACCTCATTTCCAGCTGGTTTACAGATATTGGCGTAAAAATCTACACCTGGGACGTTCTTTCCATTCATCCCCTTCACTTTCTCTGCTTATATAGTTACCGATACATAAATATAAAATTCCTATTTGCTCGGTAACTGATTATGAAAAAACTGATATTGCTTGCCGGCGCAGTAACTTTAGCCGTTGTTGGCATTGATCACTACGATATTGATGTACAGGCCAGCGCGGCGAAGGTGCGTCAGTTCATAACGCCTATCACGGAAAATAGTGAGTTGGCACAGGATATTGCGGAGCGTATACCCTGGTCACATTTGGAAAATGCCGAAATGGAGGAATTGCTAAGCCATCCTCGTGTAAAGGCGTACCTGGACCAGGAACAAGCTAAGCAGGCGCTGAAAGATTACTTTGCAGATCTTGGTAACCTTTCCAGTGAGCAGGCCTGGGATGCTATTGAGCAGGTGGAGAATGAAAATCGGGTGACCGGTTATGAAGCGCTATCGTTAAAGCTGGCATGGCTGGAAAAAAACAGCATCAATGAGGCGGATTTCAAGCAGCGTGCTGAAGCGCTTTTTAATATTTATCGCGACCAGGCCCAATCAGTTATCAGTCGCTATGATCCACATACTGAAGTGCCTGGTTTCTCTACCTATAAGGATCTTGAAAGGTCCATTGTGGAAGAGGTGCAGCAGATGAGCTCTTTCCCTGATGGTATGAGCAAACACGAGTACCTGCGCAAGCGCCTGCAAGAGGCGCGTGAAACAGTTTACGGTACCTGAATAAATAGCAGTGCTGTTACAGGTCAAGTAACAGCACTGACTCCCACTTAGCCGTGCTTACATGAACAGGCCTATCAAGTCGTAAAACCAGTTACTGTTGTTTTCAAAGTCGGAGACTTTGTCCGTCTCATAGGCGCGAACCATACCGCCGCCATTGTGGTTTACGATATTGTTAAGGAAATCCTTTAATTCCAATCCATGCTCAGCGATCTCTCCATAGTTGAGGTCAATGATAGTTGTACAGTGGCTCTCATTCAGGTTGCGAAACATGGGGAAGTAATAGCCCCAGTTACTGGTCTGATCCAGTAATGGAATCAGGTTTTCATGAGTGTCTTTCTGCCAGCGTTGACGCAATTTATTTAAGCGGGAATTGGCATCGGGGTCGTTGTATATATCCTCGTAGAAGCGCTCATAGGAATAGGAGGAGAAATTGCCATCCGCGAGAAAATGGGTGATGCCCAGGCGATCGGATGGGAATTTATTGGATAGAGCACTGTAAATTGAAGCCAGCGAATTACTGTCAAATCCTGGTGTGAAGGCCTTTATCGCATTTATAGGGTTCTCTTCATTGGGGTCGCCATCGGTTGTATACGTAGTCCAAGAGTGCAGGACTTCATTGTGTAATGGCAGAGATGGATAGTCGCTGGTATTTTCGCTGTCCAGGGGGGCTTGGTAAAGTGGACCGGAGTCGTCTATCAAATATCCATAATCGACATCCATATCTTCACGGAGTTTTGTGTAATTTAACAGAGCACCAACGCTTCCAGCACTACATCCAGCTGTGAGCATTTGTTTGGGTTTCTGTAAATTATTTTTTACCCACGAAGTAACAGCTTGTACGTTGCGTAAGCCATTGTGATGCCAGATCAAGTCTGGATTCTGACCGCTGCTGTCCTCATAAATTTCCGTTTTATCTCCGACATAAATATCACCGGTGCAGTAGGGCACATAAACCAGATTCCATTCTCCGGTTTTGAACTGATTATATGGGTGGTGAGTATAAATCAGTGGCGATACACCGGCTGTAGTGAGGTTGTCCAGATTGCCGAAATCCAGCAGGTTTATGTTACTGAGATAATCGTCGGGAATACCGTTGGGATTGCGGGCACCACGAATACCTGCCTGTCCGGAACAGCTCTCATAGTCCCAGCAGGCACCACCGCCCTCGAAATAAAAAACGGTATTACTGGTATCGGCTACCCGATAGACAAAAAATTTATAAGGAGACCCGTTACCACACATGGCGCCACTACTGGCTGGAACATCAACTTTTTGCCAGGTATTGAAATCACCCGGATCGAAATCATCATTGAAATTGGGGTCATCCATTGTCAGTGGATACATCCCTCGAGTCTGTTCGGTAGTTACGGGAGCATTCGCATTGGGTGGGTCAAATAAGTGTTTTAAGGTTGTCCAAAAGTTATAATCTCCCGGCTCGGCTTGGGCGTAGGAGGTGATAAGAAGTGAGCTGGCAATAATAACCGTTATAAAACCACGGAGAATTTTTATCATTATTAATCCCCTTCAGGTAGTTAATGTTTTCTCTCTGGACCAGGCCGGCTTGTAGGTTTTGGGAGACGGTGCGTTGCAGTCCCATTAACTACAAGCCAAGTAGGACACTCGTCCAAATCGCTATTTTGGTAAAACCCACAGAGGTTAGTTAATAATGATCTTTCGGTCTAGCTAGAGTTGACTGAAAACCGATTGGTCATTATGGACCATGCAGTCCCCGTTAGTTTGTTGAATATATTTTATTAACTTTTACATTTTTTTATAAAATTTGTGATAACCGGGGAGTGAAGAGTATGTTTGGTGGGTTGTTATTTTAAGGTTTTTCTTGGGGGTTTATGGCTGGCAGCTTTAGTAACAGAAATATACTGGTCTTAAATGGTTAGGGGTGACTCGCCCTCCATCCGCAGTTTCTCTTGTATTTTTGTCAGGAAATGCTGCTTTTGTCTTAGGATTTGTTTCGCATCTTTCTGGCTGACCAACTGAAAGTTAATTTTGTCCTGTGCTTTAAGCTGGCCTAGCCTGTGGATGTCTGCGCGAATTATATGTGCTATACGAGGGTAGCCACCAATAGTTTGCCCCTCTATAAATGAAATTATAGGTTCGCCACTGTTGGGAACCTGAATGCTGCCAGGCTGGAGACCTGAGGAAATCATTTCTTCTAAGGTCTCACCGAGAGTGCCTGACTTCAGGGTTACCGATGGGAGAAGACGGATGCCCATACGATTGCTTTGAGCGGAAACTTGGAAAGTGGATTTGTAGAAGTTTTCCACAGTGCTTTGACTAAACCTCTTCTTTTCTGCTCCATCAACGACTCTGAACAGTGGGCGTGCTTGGTAATTCAGCTGAAATTCTCGGTTGAGATAAGCAGGTTCTGCTATCCGAATATCCTTAAAATAAATTCTATCATTGTTAGCGATAGCGCCCCTCCGGTGCCCACCAAACCCACTGATAAGATGAGTTGCAGCGCTATCAAAAATTATTGGGATAGATAACTTTGCCGAGAAGCCGATATAGGCTCGAGCACCATTAATTAGTTTGGAGAATTCCAATGTGTCACCACGTTTCACCTGGATAACTTTAAAATTATCGACAGCATTACTGTTTAAAAAAACCTTGAATCGTGCCCCGGTGATAGCTATTGAAATATCATCATCGAATTCAATCCTGGGGCCAATCAGGGTAATTTCCAGCACGGGATTATTGAATGGATTACCCAGTAGAAGGTTAGCCATCTTCATAGATAGAGGGTCAGCTGCACCTCCTTGGGGAATACCGTAATGCATCAAACCCGGGCGCCCCATATCTTGAATGCTGGTTTGAAGGCCTGCTCGGATAAAGTGGATACTCATATGGGCCTTTCCTTGGCACTCTCATATTGTGCTTGCTGTGCAATGGTCTCGAATTCAGACTTACCGATAGAATAGAATTTTACGATGTCCAAGGGCTCCGCAATAAAGGGGGAGTCGCTGCTGGGCTGGAATAATCTTAAAGGGGTCTGTCCGATAATCTGCCAGCCCCCCGCTGTAGCTTGTGGGTAAATTCCTGTTTGGTTGCCACCGATACCAACAGCTCCTGCGGGAACTCGCAGTCTAGGTTTTTCCTTGCGAGGGCAGTGCAGCCTGGGATCCAGTCCGCCGAGATACAAGAAGCCCGGCGAAAAGCCCAGCATATGCACTAAATAGGCAGTGTCTGTATGTAGCCGGGCAACTTGCTTGGGAGTCAGGCCGGTATGCTCACTTAACATATGCATATCCGGGGCAAAGGCCTCTTCATAGCATACGGGAATTCGAATAATGCGTGAGTCTCTGTCTAACTTTGCGGGGATTTTGAGGTACTTCTGGGTTAATGCTCGCAGCTCTTGTGAAAGCGACTCGCTTTCGTGAGTCAGTGGATCAAAACTAATAGTCAGGCATTGGTAGGCGGGGATAAGATCGATAAGATCGTCGGGGCCCTGTTCCTGGATATATTGTCGTAGCCCAATAATATAGCGACTAAGTTCTTCACTAGGCTCAGCGGAGAAGCGTATATCTAACGCACAATCCCCATTTGCAGTAATGTTAAAGTCGGGCTTCTGCAGGTGGGGTTTGTGCAGGGATGCCGTCACGAGTGTATGCTCAATCCGTTTAGTTGCAGGTAACTAGCTAGTCTCTGGGCAATATTTACTGCTTCTGGGTTGTCACCATGTAAGCAAATGGTGTCAACGGAAAATTGTAGGGGAGTGCCGTGATAGCTTGTAAAGCTGCTCCCTTTTGCCAGAGCCACAGCTCGTTCCAGGCAGTTATCTATGTCACTGAGAGCAGAGCCTGGTAGCGAACGTGGAGCAAGTCTTCCTGTATTTAAATATTGCCGGTCTATAAAGCCTTCCCGATAGAATATACGACTTTGCTTGGTGGCTACAGCTTCCATTGCAGCATTGGCGAGTCCGATAATTTTTAAGGATGGATATTCTCTGGAGAGTAAGGCAATTATCTCCTCTGCTAAATCCATATTTGCTTCGACATCGTTATATAAAGCGCCATGCAGTTTTATATGGTCGAGTTTTGTTCCAGCTTCACGGGTGAGGTTTTGTAATCGTTCAATTTGCTCGTGTATGGAGTTAAGTAATTCACTGAGTGGAACTTTAATAGACTTTCGTCCAAAATTTTCTCGATCAGGATACCCGGGGTGAGCGCCGATTATTAAGTTATTTTGCAGTGCATTTTCAAGAGACCTGCGCATAATCGCGGGCGTGCCTGCATGGGCGCCGCAGGCAATATTGCAGCGTGAGATGAAGGGCATAATTAGCGCATCCCTCTCACAGCTGGTCAAATCAGATCCTTCGCCCAAGTCACAGTTGATATCGATTTCCATTCGTCACAGCTCTTGATTAGAGAAAATTCTGTTTAACAATCAATATTTAGTTGTGGTTGGTAGGGCATGCTTCAATTTCCATGGAGGCTCCTTCATTGTTAGAGTGATAGCATCCACCCAAAGGTGAGCAGAAACAGAAATCGACTGAAATTTTTCCTCTTTCTTTGTTTAGCTTTTCCAGAGATCGTAAGAACGCTCACCATAAAGTAATGCAAAGATTCGGCGCTTGGAGTTCGCTGGCATTAAGCTGTTGGATAAAGTTGAGGTAAGTATATTTCCTTTGTCTAGGTTGGAGGCGCCGTCATCATCTGTCAGTTTTTTTGTGAACTCCTGATATTCTTGTTGGCAGCAGGCATTCAGAAATTCCCTGGCGGTATGATAGGTAGATTGCTCATAGTTGATGTTGAAATCCTTCAGCAGAGCTGGGCTTGATCCCACATTGTAAAGTTCAAAATAAATTGATGGTTTGTCAGCTTCAAGGTCGTAATTACTCTGTGAAAATTGAATTACAGGCATGGTCATTATTTTGACTTGTTTATTTGCTGCTTTGGCCTGCAGATAAGTAGCATAGAAGGAGGCAATGGAAATCATCATTGCGCATAGAGCAATAATTAAGTTTAGCTTTTGTTGATCTATTTTTTTTATCATTTTCCACTTTCCGTTGTGGCAGATATTCGATCGTTTTATTGATATAGGAGCCAGATCGTGATCCAGCTCCGTAGAGTTGATCACCCAAGCATCGGTTTTAGGAATCGACCGGTATGGGACGCGCCGATTCCCGTAACATCCTCTGGCGTTCCTGCTGCAATAATTTGCCCGCCGCCAGAACCGCCTTCTGGGCCCAGATCCACGATCCAGTCTGCGGTTTTGATAACGTCTAAGTTGTGCTCGATAACAACAATCGTATTCCCGTGATCACGTAGGCGATGTAAAACGTCCAGCAATAATTGGATGTCCGCAAAATGTAAGCCGGTAGTGGGCTCGTCGAGGATATACAAGGTTTGCCCGGTATCGCGCTTGGATAGCTCACGAGAGAGCTTCACCCGCTGTGCTTCACCACCCGAGAGTGTAGTGGCCGCTTGGCCCAGTTTGATATAGGCGAGCCCGACATCCATTAGGGTTTGCAGTTTTTTGGCGATCGCCGGTACTGGGTCGAAAAACTCCCGCGCATCTTCCACGGTCATTTCCAAAACTTCGTGGATATTTTTGCCCTTGTAATGCACTTCTAAGGTTTCACGGTTATAACGTTTACCGTGGCAGGTATCGCAGGGCACATAGACATCGGGCAGGAAGTGCATTTCCACCTTAATCACCCCATCGCCCTGGCAGGCCTCACAGCGTCCGCCTTTAACATTAAAGCTAAAGCGGCCGGGTTTATAACCTCGGGAGCGAGCCTCCTGTGTGCCGGCGAAGAGGTCGCGAATAGGGGTGAAGATACCGGTGTAGGTAGCCGGGTTGGATCTGGGTGTGCGTCCGATGGGGCTCTGGTCTATGTCTACACACTTATCGAAGTACTCAAGCCCGTGAACAGCCTTGTATGGAGCTGCCTTCAGGGTGGTGGCCTTATTCAGCGCTGTAGCTGCAAGTGGGTATAGGGTGGTATTGATCAAAGTGGACTTGCCTGAGCCGGAAACACCGGTCACACAGGTAAATAGCCCCACTGGAATTTCCAGGTCTACATTTTGTAAATTGTTGCCACTGGCGCCTTCAAGGTGGAGCATATAGTCCGGATCAGGGATATAGCGCTCCTCTGGTATGGCAATTTTCTTTTTACCGGAGAGATATTGTCCGGTTAGGGATTGCTTGCACTTGGCAATTTTATCGGCGGTCCCGGAGGCGACCACTTCTCCGCCATGCACGCCAGCACCGGGGCCGATATCGACAATAAAGTCGGCACTACGGATCGCGTCTTCATCGTGCTCAACGACGATCACTGTATTACCGATATCTCGTAGATGAGTGAGGGTATTCAATAGACGCTCGTTATCCCGCTGGTGCAAGCCAATGGAAGGCTCGTCGAGGATATACATCACACCGACAAGGCCGGCGCCGATCTGACTTGCGAGGCGGATGCGCTGGGCTTCACCGCCGGATAATGTTTCTGCACTGCGGTTCAGGGTCAGGTAATTGAGGCCCACGTCTACCAGGAAGCGGAAGCGATCGCGCAATTCCTTGAGGATTTTATCGGCAATTTCTTTTTGAGCGCCTTTGAAGGTGAGTTGGTGATCGAAGTATTCAAAGGCATCACCCACTGGCAATTCGGTGACTTGAGCGAGGGTACGGTTGTCCACAAAGACATGGCGCGCCTCACGGCGCAGGCGGGTGCCAAGGCACTCGGGACATTTCTGTGTGCTCAGATATTTCGCCAGCTCTTCGCGCACCGATTGGGATTCGGTATCCCGGTAGCGACGCTGGAAGTTGGGGATAATGCCCTCAAAGGTGTGCTGCCGCACGGTGACGTCACCGCGATCGTTGACATAGCTGAAGTCAATCTCTTCGTCGCCGCTGCCTTGCAAAATAACCTTGCGGTGGGTTTTGCGCAGTTTTTTCCATGGTTTGTCGAGATCGAAGCCATAATGCTCGGCGAGGGAGTCGAGCATATGGTAGTAGTAAATATTACGACGGTCCCAGCCTCGGATTGCGCCTTCGGAGATACTGCTCTCCTGATCGAGGATTACCTTGTCTTCATCGAAGAACTGCTTAACTCCCAAGCCATCACAGCTGGGGCAGGCACCGGCAGGGTTGTTGAAGGAAAACAGGCGCGGTTCAAGCTCGTCCAGTGAATAGTCACACACTGGGCAGGCGTGGCGGGCGGAGAATAGGCGTTCTTCCTGATCACCATCCATAAAGCTGATAGAGGCAATACCATCAGTGAGATTCAGGGCGGTCTCGAAGGATTCAGCCAGGCGCAACTGCAGGTCTTTACGTACTTTAAAGCGGTCAACTACCACTTCCACAGTATGCTTACGACGTTTATCCAACTTTGGGGTATCGTCCAGGTCGCAGGTCACGCCGTCGATACGCGCGCGCACAAAGCCGTCGCGACGCAGTTGTTCGAACACATGCTGGTGTTCACCCTTGCGGTCCCGAACCACTGGAGCAAGCAGCATAATTTTGCTGCCCTCCGGTAGAGCTAATACCTGATCCACCATCTGGCTTATGGTTTGGGCCTGAAGAGGCTCATCATGCTCCGGGCAACGAGGCTCGCCTACACGCGCAAACAGCAGCCTGAGGTAGTCATATATCTCAGTGATAGTGCCTACAGTCGAGCGCGGATTGTGGGAGGTGGATTTCTGCTCAATGGATATTGCTGGTGACAGCCCCTCCACGGTATCGACATCCGGCTTCTCCATCATCGATAGGAACTGGCGCGCATAGGTGGAAAGGGACTCCACATAGCGGCGCTGGCCCTCGGCATAGAGTGTGTCGAATGCCAGGGAGGATTTACCGGAGCCAGACAGCCCGGTAATCACGATCAGTTTGTCGCGGGGAATGTCGAGATCGATATTCTTCAGGTTGTGGGTGCGCGCACCCCTTACATAAATCGTGTCCACGCTCTACCTATCTGCTGATGATACTGGGCCGGGTCTCGGACTTGCTCCGCTCAGGGCGATCACAACTGCGGTGCCGGAAAAACGGTCAAGTATAAACTCGCCACCCGATGTGCCAAAATCGTCTGTCGCAAATTTCCAACAGCCAGAAGAAAAGTTGAAGTGATGATCCCTGTAATTCTCTGCGGTGGTACAGGCTCCCGCTTGTGGCCACTCTCCCGTGAGGCCTACCCCAAGCAATTTCTGCCATTAATCGGCAGCGAAACCATGCTGCAGGCTACGGTGCGACGGCTGGAGGGTATACAGCAGTTGCAGGCCCCCATTTTAGTGTGCAATGAGGAGCATCGTTTTGCCGCAGCAGAACAGCTGCAGGAGATTGGCCATGGAGCCCAGACGATCCTACTGGAGCCCTGTGCACGCAATACGGCGCCGGCTATCGCTCTCGCGGCGCTAGCGGCATTGGAGGCTGGTGAGGACCCATTGCTGCTCGTGTTGCCGGCAGATCATGTCGTGGCTGATGTGACAGCTTTTCAGAAAGCAGCGCAGACGGCACAGACCCTGGCGGGGCTCGGGCACCTGGTAACCTTTGGTATTGTGCCGACCCGGGCCGAAACCGGCTATGGCTACATTCGCCGTGGAGAGGTTTTGGCTGCTGAAGCGTGGAGAGTGGCGGAATTTGTCGAAAAGCCGGATACGAATACTGCTGAGTCCTATCTGGCTGGTGGAGAATACTCCTGGAATAGTGGCATGTTTCTGTTCCGGGCTTCTCGTTATCTGGAGGAGCTAAAAGAACACCGGAGCGATATTCTCGATGCTTGCCGCAGGGCTTTTGAAGGCGCTGTCCGGGATTTGGATTTTACCCGGGTGGACGGGGAAGCCTTTGCAGCCTGCGCTAAAGAGTCGGTGGATTATGCGGTGATGGAGCCCACCGAGTCCGCTGCGGTGGTGCCTATGGACGCGGGTTGGAGCGATGTGGGTTCCTGGCTCGGACTCTGGGAACTGGCGGAGCGGGATGCCGATGACAATCTGCTGCAGGGAGATGTCTTGCTGCAGGATAGTGAAAGCTGTCTTGTGCGGGCGGAGAGTCGTCTGGTTAGCCTATTAGGTGTGAAAGACCTGGTGGTTGTCGATACTGATGATGCCCTGTTGATCGCCGAAAAGCAGCGGGTACAGGATGTTAAGAAGCTTGTGAGCAGCCTCAAGCGCTCCGGGCGCAGTGAGGCTCGGCGCCATCGCAAAGTCGATCGGCCCTGGGGCTATTACGATTCTATTGATGCTGGGCCACGCTTCCAGGTAAAGCGTATTGTGGTCAAGCCGGGGCAGCAGCTGTCCCTGCAAATGCATCATCACCGGGCCGAACACTGGATCGTGGTGCGCGGTACTGCCAAGGTTACCCGCGGTGATGAAGAGTTGTTGATTACTGAGAATCAGTCCACCTACATCCCTCTGGGGGTGGTACATAGACTGGAAAACCCGGGAACCATTCCCCTCGAGCTTATAGAGGTCCAATCCGGTAGCTATCTCGGGGAGGATGATATCGTTCGCTTTGATGATGACTATGGCCGTGGTTAGAAATGCCCAAAACTTGTACGGCTTCCCCTACAGCCTGGCGGCTGTGCGCTGTACAATGCGCGCCCAATTTGACGCTGTTCCGGGAACTGCATGAATTCCATTGAGCGCCGGGCCCTGGGCGGGCTGGCTTCCCTTTATGTCTTTCGTATGCTCGGCCTGTTTATGGTGCTGCCGGTTCTCACAGTTTACGGTGAAGGCTACCGCGATAGCACACCGATGCTGCTGGGCCTGGCCATGGGCGCCTATGGACTGAGCCAGGCACTATTGCAGATTCCCTTGGGGCTTCTTTCTGACCGCTGGGGCCGCAAACCTGTTATCTATACCGGTCTGGCCCTGTTTGCCATTGGCAGTGTGGTTGCCGCGCAGACAGATTCGGTCTACGGCCTGATTGTGGGCAGAATTCTGCAGGGTTGTGGTGCTATTGCCGCGGCGGTCATGGCCTTGGTTGCCGATCTCACGCGGGATGAGAAGCGGGGCATAGCAATGGCTGTGATCGGGGCATCCATCGGTGTGGCGTTTATGTTGGCAGTGATACTTGGCCCGGCACTTGCGGGAGCTGGTGGCCTGCCGGCTATTTTCTGGCTTACCTCGGGGTTGGCTGTACTGGGGATGCTGTTAGTCTGGCGAATAGTGCCGACTCCCCAAGTCGCAAAGCGCCCGGCGGTTTTTAGTGGTGGTTTTCGCAAGGTTCTAAGCAACGGCCTTACCTGGAGATTGGTTTCTGGGGCTTTCTTTTCCCACCTTTTGTTGACTGCCATGTTCGTTGCGTTGCCGCTGGTGCTGGTCGACAGGCTTGGATGGCCGGCAGAGGAGCACTGGAAGCTATACGGCCCGCTAATGCTGGGTACTTTCATTCTGATGTTGCCCCTGATGCGGGTGGCTGAGCGCAGCGGTAAGGCTGGCACGGCTTTGAACTTCGCCTGTGTTGCCCTGGCCGGGGGCAGCGCGGCATTGTTGCCGATGAATGGTCCTGTAGCTGTAGTATTGCTGTTGGGGATTTTCTTTACCGGTTTCAACCTGCTTGAAGCTCTGTTACCTGCACAGTTGACCCGCAAAGCACCTGAGGATGCCCGTGGTGCCGCTTCGGGGCTCTACGCTACTTTGCAGTTTTTCGGCACTTTTGTTGGTGGAAGTCTGGGCGGCTACCTGTTTGGTCTTGGGGGTGCCGGTGCAGTGGCATGGCTTGGCTTTATCGTACTGCTGGCCTGGATTTTACTCTGGTGGTTGCTGCGTGAACGAGCGTCAGATGCCCGAGAGGGTAGTGCTTACTAACTGGTGGTGTCTGTTGTATGCTGCTGGATAAAAATACACTGGTTGCCATTCTGGGTGACCACGCATTGTCGATGTGAGTGAACTCACATTTTTAATTTTTGAATGATTATTACCTGGGTCGGACCTGGGGCGAAGAGAGGAGAGGGCTATGGCCAGGGGGATCAATAAAGTAATTCTGATCGGTAATCTGGGAAACGATCCGGAAACCAAATATATGCCGAGTGGCGGTGCTGTCACCAATGTGAGCCTGGCCACGAGTGAGAGCTGGAAGGACAAGCAGACCGGACAGCAGCAGGAGCGAACCGAGTGGCACCGAGTGGTGTTCTTCAACCGCCTGGCTGAGATTGCCGGTGAGTACTTGCGTAAGGGCTCTAAAGTGTACATTGAGGGCTCATTGCGCACCCGTAAATGGCAGGACAAGAATAGCGGCCAGGACCGCTACACTACCGAGATTGTTGCCAGTGAAATGCAGATGCTCGACGGACGTGGAGAGCAGGGCGGTTTTGGCCAGGGTATGGGTGGTGCTGGAATGGGTGCTGCAGGTATGGGCGGTCAGTCTGTGGGCGGAGGCCAGGGGGGCTACGAACAGCAGGGTGGTTTCCAGGGAGGCTACCAGCAAGGCAGCCAGGACTCTTTTGCACAAGGGCGCACAGCCCCATCACCGATGGCGCCATCCAACAAGCAGCAGCCTCAGCAGCAGCCCAACCAGGGGGCCACTGGAGGCTTCGATAACAGCTTTGACGACGATATTCCCTTCTAAGACTGGTCTATCCAGTGTCTGATCTACATACCGGCTACAAGCCGGATACGGTCGCGGTCATTACTGCCGGTAACGATATCGACGGCGCGCTGCAGAAACGTCTGCAGCGCGCCGGATTTCGTGTGCAGCAACTATCACCCACAGAACTCGACCAGCTGCGTCCTGGAGCAATTGCAATTAATGCTTCAGCCTGTGCTGATGACCAGGGCATGCCTGAAGCCTTGCAGGTGGCTAAGCAGTTAGCTGGAAGCCCCTGCCAGCATGTTATTCACCTTTCTTCCTATCAGGTTTTCGCCGGTGGTGAGCAACGCAGATATGATGAGGACGAAGTGGCGGATCCGCAGGCCCGTAGTGGGCGTCAGTGGTTGGCGTGTGAGCGCGCCCTGGGTGATTTGGAGAACCTGGCTATCCTGCGGTTTGGCTGGATGGTGGACAGCAACCAGGACGCCCTTCTTGGGCGGGTGTTGCGCGGCTTTGTAGCGGGAGAACCCCTCGAGTTGGATGGTCTCAATAATGGTAACCCTGTCACTGTTCTCGATATGGCTCGTGTGACGGTAGCAGCTGCACAACAATTGGCTAGTGGTGCCAGTGTCTCAGGGATTTATCACTACGGAAGTTCGGATAGTTGCACTGCTATTGAATTTGCATTGGAAGTTGTGGAGCGGGCGCAATCATTCCACGATGAAGAGCGGTTTGCGCAGCTGAGTACGCTGGAGGATTCAGACCAGAGAGATCGAAGTGTTGTACTTGCTTGTGGCAAGTTGCGTGACGTTTTTGGTATCCAGCAACATAGTTGGCGCCAGGGACTTACCCGGCAGGTAGAGCTTTGGCTGGAGCGTTTGGGGGCGGAGAAGTCTGTGTAGGTTCAGATACCCTCAATAATAAAAAGGCGCCATTAGGCGCCTTTTTATTAACTCGTCTTAATCCATCAGACTTTGTCGAAGATCAGGCAGGCGTTGGTGCCACCAAAACCAAAACTGTTGGACATGGCTCGTTTGATATCACAGTCGCGAATGTTGGTGACCAGGTCCATACCCTCGGCTGCTGGGTCCAGTTTGTCTACATTGGCGGATGCGGCGATAAAGTTGTTTTGCATCATCAGCAGGCTGTAAATAGCCTCTTGAACACCGGCGGCACCGAGGGAGTGGCCTGTTAGCGACTTGGTTGAGGCAAATGCCGGAACCTTGTCGCCGAAGACTTCGCGCATTGCTTTCAGCTCAGCTATATCTCCAACGGGGGTTGAGGTACCGTGGGTATTGATGTAATCCACGTTACCCTGCAGGCCTTTGCCATCCATACCTGCGAGCGCCTGCTGCATACAACGGGTTGCACCTTCCCCGCTGGGGGCGACCATATCGTAGCCGTCAGAGGTTGCCCCATAACCGGTCAGCTCTGCATAGATAGTGGCGCCGCGCGCAACGGCGTGTTCCATCTCTTCCAATACCAAGCAGCCGCCACCGCCAGCAATTACAAAACCGTCGCGTTCGGCATCGTAGGGGCGGGAGGCCTTGGTGGGCTCATCGTTATATTTGCTTGAGAGTGCGCCCATGGCATCGAATAAGTGGGTAAGGCTCCAGGCGAGTTCCTCACCGCCTCCGGCAAAGACAACGTCTTGCTTACCCATCTGGATCAGCTCGGCCCCGTGTCCAATGCAGTGCGCACTGGTGGCACATGCAGAGGAAATGCTGTAGTTGACCCCTTTAATTTTAAAAGGAGTAGCGAGGCAGGCGGATACAGTGCTGTTCATGACCTGAGGTACCCGGTAGGCACCAACACGTCTCACCCCTTTCGTCTTAAGAGTGTGAGCGGCATCGATAATCTGTTGTGTGGATGTGCCACCTGAGCCCATTACAATGCCCGAGCGCGGGTTGGATATTTCGCGCTCCTGCAGGCCTGACATGTCGATAGCCTCGCGCATGGCGATATACGCGTAGGCAGCGGCATCTCCCATAAAGCGGAGTTGCTTTCTATCGATGTGCTCCTTGAAGTCGATATCCACAGGGCCTGCAACCTGGCTGCGCAGGCCGAGTTCCTGGTATTCCTCTTGGAAGCGGATTCCGCTGCGTCCAGCCTTCAGCGAGGCGGTGACTTCTTCTGTATTGGTGCCGATACAGGATGTAATACCCATTCCGGTAATGACTACCCGACGCATAGTGGTCTCCAGCATAGCTTGTCGGTAGAGTACTTCATAAATTCTACCGATAGTGGTTTTCAGTGTGTTTAAAAATTATCGGTACGGGTAAATAAGCCTACGCGAAGATCCTTGGCTGTGTAAATTTCACGACCGTCAACTGAAACTGTGCCATCACCAATTCCCATAACAAGCCTGCGTTCAACGATGCGGCTCATTTGGATGTGGTAGGTGACTTTCTTGCTGGTAGGCAAGATCTGACCGGTAAATTTGACCTCACCACAACCGAGGGCACGGCCGTGCCCGGGGTTGCCCTTCCAAGCTAAAAAGTAGCCGAGTAGCTGCCACATCGCATCCAGGCCGAGACAGCCGGGCATTACCGGGTCGCCGGGAAAGTGGCAGTCGAAAAACCATAGGTCGGGGTGTATGTCCAGTTCCGCGATCAGCTCTCCCTTGCCGAAGGCTCCGCCTTCCTTTGAGATGTGCGTGATGCGATCCAGCATCAGCATGTTGGGAGCGGGGAGCTGTGCATTGCCAGGGCCAAACATCTTACCCTGGGAGCAAGCTAGTAGCTCCTCTCTGCTATAGGTGCTTTTTTGAACAAAATTACTCATCTTTTCCCCGTTAGTGGGTGGTTACGCAATCCATACTGGGCGTTTTTGTAAGAGCGGGCATTCTAAGGGCTCTGTGTCGCTTGTCTAGTCGGTCAGGGCTGTTTTTGTGACTGGCGCTGGAATTGCTTTCATAATCTTAAGGTATTTGGTGCCTAATTATACGGTCTTGACGGTGAATTCGGCGTCATCTTCTGTAAGTGATTACCCCTTCCGTCTATGATACGTTTCCGCCCAAGCGCTGGGGGGCGCTCGTTTTTAGAATATGGGAGAGCATAATGCTCAAGAAATGTTTATTCCCGGTTGCCGGTTATGGCACACGTTTCCTACCTGCCACCAAAGCTATGCCTAAAGAGATGCTGCCTCTGGTGAACAAGCCGTTGGTGCAGTACGGTGTGGAGGAAGCGATTGAAGCCGGTCTGACGGAGATCGGCTTTGTCACTGGTCGGGGCAAACGCGCTATTGAAGATCACTTCGATACCAATTTCGAACTTGAGCACCAGATTGCCGGAACCGGCAAAGAGCGCTATCTGGACTCTGTTCGTCAAGTAATTGACAGTGCCAGCTTCTCCTACACTCGCCAAGGGGAAATGCGCGGTTTAGGGGATGCAATCCTGCAAGGCCGACGCCTGGTAGGGGATGAGCCATTCGCTGTGGTATTGGCGGATGACCTGTGCCTGAATGAGGACATGGGCGTACTGGCACAAATGGTGCAACTATATAAGCAGTTTCGTTGCAGCATTGTTGCTGTTGAGGAAGTGCCTAAGGATCAGATACATAAGTTTGGTGTAATCGCAGGTAATGAAATCAAACCGGGCCTGTATCAGGTTACTGACATGGTAGAAAAACCTGCAACGGAAGAGGCGCCAAGTAACAAAGCGATTATTGGCCGCTATATTCTAACTCCAGATATCTTTGATCTGATTCGCGACACGCCTCCCGGAAAAAATGGGGAGGTGCAAATTACTGATGCATTGCTTGCCCAGGCGCGCCAGGGGTGTGTATTGGCGTATGCGTTTAAGGGGCGACGATTTGATTGTGGCTCGGTTGAGGGCTTTATTGAAGCCACTAATCATGTCTATGAGAATGTGTATCTGCCGGAGCAGGCAACTCAGGAGAAGAAATAATTGGCTGAGCTTACCTGTTTTAAGGCTTACGATTTGCGCGGTCGCGTGCCAGAAGAATTAAATACAGAGGTTGCCTACCGGGTTGGACGTGCCTTTGCCCAGTTCCTGGGTGCGCGCCGGGTAGTGGTCGGGCATGATATTCGCTTGACCAGTGCTGAGTTGACGGATGCCCTAAACAATGGGCTGCGCGACGCCGGGGCCGATGTATTCCATATTGGTGAGTGTGGTACTGAAGAGGTTTACTTTGCCACCTTCAACGGAGACTTTGATGGCGGTATTTGTGTGACCGCCAGTCATAACCCGATGGATTACAACGGTATGAAATTTGTTCGTGCCGGAAGTAGCCCCATCAGTGGAGATACAGGCCTTTTGGATATCAAGCGCCTGGCGGAGAAAAATAACTTTGCTCCGGTGACCAGTCGCGGTGACCTGCAGCGCTTGGCGCATCGTGCGGATTTTGTACAGCATCTGCTGGGCTATATAGATAATGCGGCCCTAAGTCCCCTAAAACTGGTCGTGAATGCCGGTAATGGTGGTGCCGGTGCAGTAGTGGATGCTTTGGCTCCACACCTGCCATTCGAATTTGTGCGGGTGCACCACCAGCCGAACGGAAATTTCCCTAATGGAATTCCCAACCCAATCCTGCCGGAGAACCGCGCATCTACCGCGGAAGCTGTGCGTGAGAGTGGGGCTGATTTTGGGATAGCTTGGGATGGTGATTTTGACCGCTGCTTTTTCTTCGATGAGAGGGGCGAGTTCATCGAGGGGTACTATGTGGTGGGGCTGCTTGCTGAAGCATTCCTGCTTAAGCACAAAGGCGCCAAGGTGGTTCATGATCCGCGCCTGCTGTGGAATACAGAGGATATTGTCCGTGCCGCTGGTGGTGAGCCGGTGCAGAGTAAGACTGGCCATGCTTTTATCAAAGAGCGTATGCGTAAGGAAGATGCCATCTATGGTGGAGAGATGAGCGCTCACCACTATTTTCGTGACTTCGCTTACTGTGACAGCGGTATGATTCCTTGGTTGCTAGTGGCAGAACTGGTTAGCCGCAGCGGTAAGCCCCTTTCACGGCTGGTTAGTGAGCGTATGGCTGCTTTTCCTTGTTCTGGAGAGATTAATTCCAAGGTGAAGGATGCAGCGGCACTGCTGAAGGCTGCGGAAGAAAAGTTTGCACCGGAAGCTAAAAGTGTCGAGCATGTAGATGGCTTGAGCATAGTTTATCCTGAATGGCGCTTTAACTTGCGCATGTCCAATACAGAGCCTGTGGTTCGTTTAAATGTGGAATCCCGTGGGGATGAAGCTTTAATGCAGGAAAAAACCAAAGAGCTTCTCAGCCTGATTCGTAGTTAAAAAAGAGTTATTTGAATAGCTGATATTGACGCAGGTTATTAAATAATTCGTGAGGCTAGCCAGTCGGTGGACTTGGCTGGTCTCAATTCCCACCCCTATCTCCTACTATTCAAAAAGCTGACGTTGGTTTTTCTGTAAATATTTAGTGGGTATTCATTTTGAAAAAATACATAGCTTTATAAATAGTGGGCCAGAAAATTTGGTTGAGCTATTGCTGAATCTATTTTTTTATTAATAGGGCGCATTTTAAATAACCAGCTTCAAGATAAGGGTAATGCCCTTCTCTGTGTAATAACTTCAGCATTGCTCTTTAGAGCAATGCAAACTTAATCCCCCTCCCACATAAATTTTTTACGCAGTTTTATTATTCGAACTTTCCTCTTGGTGCTGGTGCGTTTGAATGCATATGAGGTATGTTTTTTCGGGAGCTATTTGAGTTGGGTGGGGGAAGGTGGAGTCACGGTCCGTCGCCCCACCGCTGTGGGTATCGATGTTATACATTCCTCTCTACGGCAAAACTGGCTAGTTGTTGCAGGGCCTTCTTTTGCTCGCAATCAGGAAGGAAGGTGAGTTGCTCTTTGGCGTCATTTACCGCCGCGCGCGCGCGCTCCATAGTGTAATCCAGCGCGCCGCAGGTCTCGATTGCTTCGATTATCTCCGGCAGTTTCTCCGCGCTGCGCTGTTCAATCGCCTCTTTTACCAGTAGGGCCTGTTCTTTGTTGCCATTTGCCATGGTGTAGATCAGGGGCAGGGTTGGTTTGCCCTCTGCCAAGTCATCCCCCACATTTTTACCCAGCTCCTCCGAGTTGCCGCGGTAGTCGAGAGCATCGTCAACCAGCTGGAAGGCGAGGCCCAGGTGGCGACCGTAAAGTTTCAGCGCCGTCTGCTCCTCACTGGAGCAGTCGGCCATTACAGCGGCAGTTTCGCAGGCTGCCTCAAACAGGGCACCGGTCTTTTTATGGATAACAGTAAAATAATTATCCTCACTTACCTCGGGATCGCCGGCATTGACCAGCTGCTGTACCTCGCCTTCAGCAATCGTATTGGTAGTGTCAGAGAGAATCGCCATGATACTCATATCCTTGAGGGCGACCATCATCTGGAAGGCGCGGGAGTAGAGAAAGTCCCCCACCAGGACACTGGGGGCATTGCCCCACTTGGCGTTGGCGGTGAGGCGACCACGACGCATATCGGATGTGTCCACCACGTCGTCGTGCAGCAATGTCGCGGTATGGATAAACTCGATAATAGTGGCCAGGTCGATATGGCTCTCACCCCGGTAGCCGCAGGCTCTCGCGCATAGCAGTACCAGCAGTGGGCGCAGGCGCTTGCCGCCGGCCTCCACCAAGTAGTGCCCTATGTTTTCCACCAGGGGAACATCTGAGTGCAGTTGGTCGAGAATGCGCTGGTTGACCGCGGCAAAGTCTTCGGCGGCGACCCGGTGAAAAGGCAGCATGTGAGAATTCCTTATACGACTAGACTGGCGCCTCCCGGGGGCCGGGGTGGCGAAGGGGCGCTATTGTATCAACCCGGCGAATTGATTAGAATCTGCGCCCCGCCAATTGCGGGCGCTGTGCGGCTATAGGGTCGTGCTAGGGCCTCTGGGCGAATAGATGTTAAACAACACGGCGCAAGCTCCCAAAATGCGGAATGGTGACTATATAGTTCCCCGCTGCTTCGTGTCGTCCATATCGGAGCATAGAAATATGTACGCTGTTTTTGAGAGCGGTGGCAAGCAACACCGTGTAGAAGAGGGCGAAGTTATTCGCCTGGAAAAGCTGGAAGTAGCTACTGGCGAAACCATCGATTTCGACAAAGTGCTGATGGTTGTTGACGGTGACAAGATCAACATCGGCGCTCCTGTGGTAGGTGGCGCTAAAGTGTCAGCTGAAGTGGTAAGCCACGGCCGCGGTGAGAAGGTGAAAATCATCAAGTTCCGTCGCCGTAAGCATTCCATGAAGCGCCAGGGCCACCGTCAGTGGTACACCGAAGTTAAAATCACTGGCATCAAGGCATAACAGAGGAGTAACGACTCATGGCACATAAGAAAGCTGGCGGTAGTACGCGAAATGGTCGCGATTCCGAGAGTAAACGCCTGGGCGTTAAGCGCTTTGGCGGTCAGTCTGTAGCTGCAGGCAATATCATCGTTCGCCAGCGTGGCACCAAGTTCCACGCCGGTATTAACGTTGGTATGGGCAAGGACCACACCCTGTTCGCTACTGCGGACGGTGTTGTGAAGTTCGAAGTTAAGGGCCCCAATAACCGCAAGTTCGTTTCTATCGAAACTGCTTAAGCGGTCACTAGCCCGAGCTTCATAAAAAGCCCCGCTATAGCGGGGCTTTTTTGTTGGGAAACCACAGGTTTCACGGTGGCAAGAAGTGAGGGTGGCAGGTGCCCAGGATGGGGTGGCTTGTCGGCTGGTATGATGATAAGGGTACGCAGTTTTGCGTATCGCTGAGACAACCGCTGTGGCGGTGGAGAGATTATGAAGTTTGTCGATGAGGCGCCCATCTTTGTACAGGCGGGTAAAGGTGGCAATGGCTGCTTGAGCTTCCGCCGGGAGAAGTTTGTCGAAAGGGGCGGCCCGGACGGCGGTGACGGCGGTGACGGCGGTTCGGTCTACCTGGAGGCTGACGATTCCCTCAACACTCTGGTAGATTATCGCTACCAGCCCCGCTACTCGGCAGAGAGTGGCCAGTCCGGCCGCGGGCGCAACTGTACCGGCGCCAAAGGTGAAGATCTGGTGCTGAAAGTGCCAGTGGGGACAACTGTCATTGATGTAGATAGCGGCGAGGCCGTTGGTGATATGACAGAAGCCGGAGAGCGTCTCCTGGTTGCTCAGGGGGGCTTCCACGGCCTAGGTAACACCCGCTTCAAGTCCAGCACCAACCGCGCACCCCGCCAGACCACTAACGGTACTGAGGGCGAGGGGCGCGCTCTTAAGCTGGAGTTAAAAGTTCTCGCCGATGTGGGTATGCTGGGATTACCTAATGCCGGTAAGTCGACGTTTATCCGTGCTGTTTCCGCCGCCAAGCCCAAAGTGGCAAACTACCCTTTCACTACCCTGGTACCCAACCTGGGCGTGGTACAGGTACAGAAGCATCGCAGTTTTGTGATTGCCGATATTCCCGGTCTAATTGAGGGCGCAGCTGAAGGGGCAGGCTTGGGTATTCGCTTCCTTAAGCATCTAACTCGCTGCCGGGTGCTGCTTCATTTGGTGGATCTGGCGCCTTTTGATGGCTCTGACCCGGTAGAAAATGCGCGAGCAATCGAACGTGAACTGTCCAGCTTCAGTGCAACCCTGGCCGGACGCGAGCGTTGGCTGGTGTTGAATAAAACAGACCTGGTTCCCGCTGCAGAGCTGGAAGAGCGTTGTCAGGCGGTTGTGCAAGCTTTGGGTTGGACTGGCCCGGTTTTCCGCGTAGCGGCTATCCGTAAAGAAGGTACCGATGCGCTAAGTGGTCGCCTGATGGATTATCTGGAGGAGCGCCAGGAAGAGGAAGGGCGTGATCCGGAACTGGCATTGGCTGAGTTGGAATCTCAGCGTCAGATGCAGCGTGAGGCGCGTAAGCGAATTGAGGAATTGCGCGAAAGCCATAGGGCCAAGCGCAAGGCCGCAAAGGGGCCTGTGGGTGACGATGAGGGCTGGGATGATGATGATGAACATGATGTTGATATCGAGTACCGCCCCTGATTAGTCCCTGATCGGCGGCGCATTTCTGTGTCGCCGTTAGGCCCCGCTGGCTCCAGGGCTTTTTGATAATAAAAATTGCAAACAGGGCCCGGCAGGGGCAATGTCCAGGGGGAGAGCGTGGACTCCATATCAGATTCCCGTCGGGAATTGCTAAAAGGCAGGCGCTGGGTTGTAAAAATTGGCAGCGCCCTATTGACCGACAATGGTCATGGTGTGAACAGCGCGGCCATATTCGCATGGGCCGCACAGATGGCCGAGCTGCACCGGCGAGGTATTGAGGTGGTACTGGTTTCCTCCGGTGCTGTTGCTGCGGGCATGGACCGGTTGGGATGGGGTCGCAGGCCGGAGTCTATCCATCAATTACAGGCTGCTGCTGCGGTGGGACAGAGCCATCTGGTGCAGGTCTATGAGCAGGCCTTTGGTCGCTTTGATTTGCGCAGCGCGCAGATTTTGCTGGATCATGATGATCTTTCCAATCGCACTCGTTACCTTAACGCACGCAGCACTCTCAGGACCCTGCTTTCCCTGGGAGCTGTGCCTATCGTCAATGAAAACGATACCGTGGTTACCGATGAGATACGTTTTGGTGATAACGATACCCTGGCCGCTCTGGTTGCCAACCTGGTGGAGGCCGATACCCTGCTGATTTTGACCGATGCGGATGGGTTGTTTACCGAGGACCCTCGTGACAATCCCCAGGCGAAACTAATCGGAGAAGCTTCCGCATTAGACCCCAAGCTCCTGGGTATGGCGGGCGATTCACGCAGTGGTCTCGGGCGCGGCGGTATGACTACCAAGGTGCGTGCAGCGCAATTGGCGGCGCGTTCCGGTGCCTGCACGGTGATCGCTGGAGGTGCGAGGGAAAAGGTGATTACGCGGGTCTGGGCGGGGGAGCCGCTGGGCACATTATTGCTACCTGAAGCGGACCCTCTCGCGGCGCGTAAGCGCTGGCTCGCTGGACAGTTACAGGTACGAGGTACCTTGGTGCTCGACAGTGGTGCTGAGAGGGCCCTGTATGAGAGTGGGAGCAGCCTGCTGGCGGTAGGGGTGACGGCGGTAGATGGGCGTTTCCATCGTGGTGACCTGGTGTCTTGTCGTAATGGTGAAGGTAAGGAAGTAGCTCGCGGGTTGGTCAATTACGACAGTAGTGAGAGTGTCAGAATTCTTGGCTCGGCATCGGATAGGTTTGTTGAGTTGCTCGGTTATCGCGATGATGATGAGTTGATCCATAGAGATAACCTGATCCTGCTCTAAGGCGGAATTGCAGACACAAAAAAGCCCCGTATTACGGGGCTTTTTTGTGTCTTCTGCTTAAAGGATTAAGCAGCCAGAGCTTTAACCTGGGCGTTCAGGCGGCTCTTGTGACGGGCGGCTTTATTCTTGTGAATAATGCCTTTGTCTGCCATGCGGTCAATAACGGGTACCGCTTCTGCGTATGCAGTTTTTGCTTTTTCAGCATCGCCTGCATCGATGGCCGCAACTACCTTCTTGATGTAGGTGCGCACCATGGAGCGCAGACTGGCGTTATGCATGCGGCGCTTGTCGTTCTGGCGCGCGCGTTTCTTCGCTTGAGGTGAGTTGGCCACCGGTTGCTCCTGTCTGGAATCTATAAATCTGTAACTAACAGGCCCTGGGGCCCGATCGGGACGCGACATTATCCCCACAGTTGGTTGTTTGTCAACCATAGTTAGGCGCGTATTGCGGATATGGCTACAAAGTCCTGCAGCCGTCAGCGACTTGGCAAGGCCAGGCTGAACTCAACGCCGCTGTTATCTTCGCGGTTGCGGGCTTCCAGGCGGCCGTGGTGGAAATCGGCAATCAGCCTGGCGATATGCAATCCGAGCCCGAGATGCCCCTTATTGCCACCGTCCTTGCGCACAGAAACGAGTGAGTCGAACAGCTTGTGCGTATAGCCGTTCGGTAGCGGCGGTCCATCATTACTAACGGTGATCAGATAATTTTCGCCACAGGCGCGGGCTGAAAGGTGAATTTCACTGCCCTCCGGAGCGAAGCTGCAGGCATTGTCAACCAGTTTGTCCAGCAGTTGCGCCAGCAACTCCGGGGCACCGTGACACTGCAGTTTTCCCTCGGGTTTATCCAGTTGGAAGTGGTGTTCTGGGTGGGCATCGCTATAGCACTGGACCATGACTTCGAGGAGATCAGCAAGGTCAAAAGTTTCACGCTCAGCTTGGTGGATACTGGCTTCCAGGTTACTGGCCGCGGAGAGGCTGTTGAGAATACCGGACAGGCGCATGCTGCCATCCATGGCGCGCTCTGCATAACGTCGACTGAGCGGGTCCAGCTCGCCAGCGGTCAGGTTGTCCAGGGAGGAGCGCACCACAGCAAGAGGAGTACGCAGCTCGTGAGACAGCTTACTTGCCAGGGTGCGCAGGTATTGGTGGTATTGGTCCAGCTCACCGAGCAGGCTGGCAAAAGCACGATTTAGCGCTCCCAGCTCATCATTGGCTCTTGAATGTGGAAAGTTGCCACGCAGCTTGCCGCTGGCATCCACGGCATTGCGCGCCGCGCGGTGCAGTTTGCGGATGCGCCAGGATAGCCAAGTGGCATAGCCAAGCAAAAATAGCAGCGCGGTACCCGCAGCGGCACAGCTGATTAACCACAACCGGTGGGCTGCCCCCTCCATCATAGACTGCATGGCCTCGCCAGACTGGAGTACCAGTACCCGTCCGAGTAATGGCCGTTCGATCACTTCATCGGCGCGGGTGATAACGGGAACGCTGACGGCTCCAATACGTGATTGAAGGGGGCCGCCAAACCACTGTTCCTCAGTGTTGCGACCCTTCACAGTAGCAAGAGGACGGGTGTCTGAGGGCAGTGCTGGCAGTGTCTCCCGAGCCAGTAGCTTGCGGTAAATCCAGCGGCGCAGCCAGGGAGTCGCCGCTATCTCATCTGACTTATCCGGTTGCAGCTGTCCACTACTGGCGAGCAGGAATCCCTCATTATCCACAACGGCCAAAAGCAAGCTTGGGCGGGCAAAGTGGTCCAGTTCTACCTGTAGATCGGGTAGGGGGCCTGTCAGGCGGCCGGGCTTCCCATCGGCAGGAAAAGTGCTCGCGCTGCGAACAGGCGGCGCACCGTCGCTGCTGGTGCGATCCAGAATACGAATCGAGAGGCCTCCTTTGGTCAGGCTATAAGGGAGCGTCAGTTCCAGCTGGTAACCTGCAGGAGAGGCGGTCCAGCGCCCGCGGAGCCGCAGCTCGCGTTCAAAACGGCCCTCCCTCGGGTTGTGCCACATAGCCCTAACCGGGCCCCTGCTCGATACCGGCAGTATGTAATGTCGGTCCCCGGTGAACAGTTCGATGGTATCGCCACCGGCGAGCAGCCCGGTGCGAGGGTCGCCATAGGCGGGTGTAGAGTCACTGACCGTGAGCAAAATGAAGACCTGTTCATTGTATTGACCGAGGGACACCTGCCCAAGCGGGGTGAGCTGGTCGTCGGGCAGTACTCTTGGCTTCTGCGTCAGGGGGTGCCAATCATCCCCATAGCCATCCAGTATCGGGGCCTGTGACAGCGGGTTGAGGTATAGCTGGGCGCCGGGTGGCCTGGCGTGGCGTAGTGGGTCTGGCGCGATCAATTGTGGCGCGCTGGCCAGGCGGGCGGCAATAGCTGCAGCGGTGGCCTCAAGCGCTTGCATCTGCCCCTGTGCTAGGGCCGCATCTACTTGGCGCAGGTATTGGCAGCCAGCCCATGGAAGGGTCAGGGCGACAAGGCTGACAAGCAAGAGTTGGCGGCGAAGCTTCATGGGCGGTGCTCTTAAAGTACTGTGCGCCGGATCGACTCACGCCGCGGTCAAAAATGGTTAAGGCTGCCAGCGGTAGCCCATACCGTAGGCGGTTCCTATGGCGTTAAATTCTGTGTCCAGGCTTTGGAATTTACGGCGAATACGCTTTACGTGAGAGGTGATAGTGTTGTCATCCAGAACCACCCGTGCGGCCTCCATCAGCTGGCTGCGCGACTTGACGTGCCCAGGCCTCTTGGCCAGGGCGTGGACTATCCAGAACTCAGTGACAGTCAGGTCTATCGGTTGTCCACCCCAGTGACAGTGCAGCCTGGAAATATCCAGTTCAAGTTTTCCCTGGGTCAGGCTTTCTCCCTCATCACTCTGATCCCGCAAGATGCTTACTCTGCGCAACAAGGCATTGATGCGCGCCTGCATGTGGGGCAGAGAAATGTCCTTGGTCAGGTAATCATCGGCACCGAGACGCAGGCCGGAGATAATATCCAGTTCGGAGTCCCTGGCAGTGAGGAAGAGTATGGGTAGGCTCGGCGCCATGGCACGCAATTCCCTGCACAGCTCGAAGCCGCCCTCTACCTCTCTGCCAAGGCCGACATCAATCACAGCGAGATCTGGCAGGCGCTGGCGAAAGGCATCCATGGCCTCAATCCTGGAGCTATATAGGTCAACACGATAATTGCTGCGGCGTAGTGCATCGCGGTAGTTTTCGGCGATTGCACGTTCATCTTCAACAATGGCGATAGTTGCACTCATGACTGATTCCGGCTGCTTCCCTCTTAGGCGGAGAATCATGCACGAAATTACAGGCTATTGGCAAAAAGGCGGGCGAAGATCGCCCGCAAGCACAACAGGGTTTCTTTCAGGAGGAGTTCACGGGCGCATGCGTGGTCCACAAGTTGATATTGCGGTCAATACGGGGAGCTGCTGGCCGGTGAGAGCGAATTTTCAGTCCGCTGAAGCCGGCCAGTATTGGCTCAGAAACTGCCGGCCACAGATTCCTGCAGGGAGAACCGGATATCCACCCGGCGCTCCATCGCGTAAGCATCCACATCGCCGCGAGTCGCCTGCGAATAGGTGGAGCCCAGGGCGCGGCGGCTAATACGCGAGGCGTCGACTCCCAGGGATAGCAGGGCTTGCTCGACACTCAGGGCGCGCTGGTCTGACAGCACATTGTTATAGCCGTCGCTGCCGCGTGGGTCGGCGTGGCCTTCCAGTTGAATCTGCAGGTGTGGATGGCGCTTGAGGAAGTCGGCCATGGCGCCCAGCTGTTGTAGCTGGCCTTCCTGAAGCTCATCTTCTCCGGTGGTGAACAGCATTTGGAATTGCAGGGAGTCCAGTGCCAGTTGGCCGGCATCGTTTGCGGACAGTCGAGCCGCATCCAGTTGCTGTGCCAGGTTACTGAGCTCTGCACGGCTCTCTGTCAATTGTGTTGCCAGCATATCTGCCTCGTCTGCTTGCTTAATCTGCTCGCCGAGCCAAGCCCCGCCGAGTGCTCCAGCGATAAATCCGACCGGCCCGCCCACTGCTGCCCCGGCTACGGCGGCAGAAGTGAAGACCGTGGCCTGTTTGGCCGGGGTCAATTTTGATTCGTTGTGTTCCTTTGCCTGGGCACCGGAGGCGATCAGGGAGGTCAGGGCTGCAACCATTAGTGCTTTTTTCATTACTCTCTCCTTGGAGGCTTTCTTTGTACTCGTTGGGGCCAAATTGTTTCCGGCCCGTTTGAGTGCTATTAAAAGGCTCCAAGGAGGCGCTGGCGTGGCGCAGCAGTGGCAAACTACAACGCAATAATGGCGAAATGTGGCAAAAGGCCCTTAGGCCTGTTTACAGCAGACGGCGGTAGCGCCGGTCGCGAGGTGTGTCTACTCGAACACGGACTCGCTGGGGACGGGGACCGCGCATCACTGCTATGTAGAGCACAATCGCCAGTGCCAGAGCAAAAATCAAAGCGTTAATGGTCATCCTTTTTCTCCCCGCGCCGCCTGCTCCGTGGGACGCGTGACTAGCTCATAGCTAGTATAGGCTCGCGGGCACCATGTCGTAGAGCCGCAGACTCTCCCTGAGCTTCCAAAGTTACCGCCGAATTGCGGTAGACTTGCCGGCCAACAGGTCCTACCTATCGCCAGGAGTCGTAGTTTTGTCGCAGCCATCCCCTGCCCAGGAACAACCGGTCGAGAAATCCGGCATCTCACGACTGCTGCGCGGCAGTTCGGTGGTTGGCGCAGCGACAATGCTATCGCGGGTGGCTGGTTTGGCTCGTGATATGGCCCTGGCCCGTTTTGCCGGGGCAGGGGATGCCGCTGATGCCTTCTTTGTTGCCTTCAAAATCCCCAATTTCTTTCGCCGCCTGTTTGCCGAGGGTGCCTTTGCCCAGGCATTCGTGCCTGTGTTGTCTGAATACCGTCAAAAAGGCGGGATTGCAGCGGCGCGCGAGTTGAACGACAGGGTTGCTGGCGCTCTTGGTGGCGTGCTGCTACTAGTTACCCTGTTTGGCGTGCTATTCGCACCAATTGTGACGGGAATATTTGCTTTTGGTTGGTGGTGGGACGGCAGCGAACGTGAGAAGTTCGATCTTGCTTCGGATATGCTGCAAATCACCTTCCCCTACCTGATGTTGATCTCCCTGGCCGGCTTTACCGGAGCGATTCTGAACAGTTTCGATCGCTTTGCCATTCCTGCGCTAACCCCCGTGATGTTGAATCTGGTCCTGATTGGGGCAGCGACGGTGGCTACCTCCTGGTTTGACCCGCAAATTCTGGCGCTGGCCTGGGGGGTGTTTGTGGCTGGAGTAGTTCAGCTGTTGTTCCAGTTGCCTTTCCTGGCTCGTGAAGGCTTGTTGCCAAGGCCCAAGTGGGATTGGAGCCACCCGGGTGTACGTAAGATCCTGCGCCTGATGGCGCCGGCGATTTTTGGGGTTTCTGTCACTCAAATCAGTCTAGTGTTGGACACTATATTGGCATCTTTTTTGCCGAGTGGCAGTGTCTCCTGGTTATATTTTTCCGACCGCCTGACTGAATTGCCGCTGGGTGTATTTGGTGTGGCGGTGGCTACGGTGATACTGCCGAACTTGTCGCGTCAGCATAGTGATGGCAATCCCCGTCATTTTCGCCACACTCTCGACTGGGCCCTGCGCAGTGTTACCTTGATCTCCTTGCCAGCCTCCGTGGCCCTGATTGTACTGGCAGAGCCCCTGTTGACTACGCTGTTCCAGTATGGCGAGATGCGGCCGTATGATATGCAGATGGCGGCTTGGTCCCTGCGGGCTTACGCCATGGGACTGCTGTCCTTTATGTTAATCAAAGTACTGGCGCCCGGTTATTTCGCGCGCCAGGATACCTACACACCCGTACGCTTTGGGCTGATTGCCATTTCAGCCAAGATGATTTTGAGTCTCTTATTCGTGATCCCGCTGAATTACTACTTTAAGCTCGGTCATATGGGATTGGCATTAGCGACTGCCTGCCAGGCGGCGATCAATGCCTGGCTGCTCTACAAGGGACTCCGCAGGGATGATGTTTACACCCCTGAGGCAGGGTGGGCCAACTATCTGCTGCGCCTTGTTGTGGCGAACCTGTTTATGGTGGGGGTGTTGCTTGGCGCACTGCACTTCTGGGGTGATTGGGGCAGCTGGAGCTGGTTTACCAGGGCCTGGCGTATGGGAGTCGTGGTTGCAGCTGGGAGCCTGGCTTATGTTCTGGTCTTGCTGGTATCGGGCTTGCGTCCCCGCCACTTCCGCCCGACCAGTTGAAATTGATCGGGTTGTTGATCCTGTTTGGTGGCTGATGCAAGTGGCCACTGGTCGCCAAGTGGGAATCCGCTATACTGTGCGGCTCGATTTTATGAGGATGGGAAGATCGTTTTGGCCCAGGAGCGCGAACTAATTCGCGGGTTGCACAACCTGCGCCCCAGTCACCGGGGATGCGTGGCAACGATCGGCTCGTTTGACGGAGTACACCTCGGTCACCAGGCGATAATTTCACAGTTGCAGCAGCGTGCGCTTGAGCATGGTTTGCCCTCGGTGGCAATTATCTTCGAACCCCAGCCCCATGAATTTTTCTCCTCCGATAGGGCCCCTGCGCGCCTGATGCGATTTAAGGAAAAGGTGCTGGCGCTATTCGAAGCCGGTGTCGACCGGGTCTTGTGCCTGCAGTTCAATGAAACCCTGCGCAGCCTGAGTGCCGAGGCATTTGTCCAGCGCGTACTACTTGAAGGGCTGGGTATTCGCCATTTGGTGGTGGGTGACGATTTTCGCTTTGGTTGCGATCGCAGTGGTGATTACAACCTGCTGCAGGAAGTGGGGGAGCAGCACGGATTTACCGTTGAGGATACAGCAACTCTGGAAATTCGCGGTGCCCGGGTGAGTAGCACCCGTATCCGCGAGGCTTTGCAGTGCGGGGATTTTGATCTGGCGCAGGCCCTTTTGGGTAGACCCTACCGGATTACCGGCAGGGTGGCACCCGGTCGGGCCCTGGGGCGTCAGCTCGGTGCGCCCACGGCCAATGTGCGCCTGCACCGCTATCGCTCTCCGCTGGTAGGCGTCTACACGGTGCGCACTACTGCCACCGATGGCAGAGACATCGCCCGCGGATGTGCGGAGCTGGATGGTGTTGCCAACGTTGGCTTCCGCCCAACAGTCGAAGGCGAGGGTGCCAGGCCGCTACTGGAGGTAAACCTGTTCGATTTTAGTGGCGATCTGTATGGGCGTGAGTTGGCTGTGGAGTTTTGCCACAAGTTGCGCAACGAAGAAAAGTTTGCCTCACTGGATATCCTCAAGGCCCGTATTGCCGAGGATATTGAAGATGCCAAGGATTGGTTCGTTCAGAACCCCCGGCAGTCCCGATAAACTGACAAGACATAATTTATTTTCTACTAGAGCTGAAGTAGACATCCAATGACTGATTATAAAGCGACCCTGAATCTGCCTGAGACCGATTTTCCCATGCGTGGCAACCTGCCACAGCGTGAGCCGGCAATTCTGAAAAAATGGCAGGACAACAAGCTCTACGAAAAAATTCGTGAGGCGCGCGCGGGGCGCGAGCAATTTATTCTGCATGACGGCCCTCCTTATGCGAATGGCGATATTCACATTGGTCACTCAGTCAACAAGATTCTCAAAGATATAATTATCAAGTCGAAAACCATGAGTGGTTTTGACGCTCCCTACGTGCCGGGCTGGGACTGCCACGGCTTGCCTATTGAGCATCGGGTAGAGAAAAAAATCGGTAAGGCCGGAAGCAAGGTGGACTTCAAGACTTTCCGTCAGAAGTGCCGTGAGTATGCCGCCAAGCAAGTGGAAGGGCAGAAGAAGGATTTTATTCGCCTGGGTGTGCTCGGCGAATGGGATAATCCCTACCGCACCATGGACTTCCAGTTTGAAGGCGATATTATCCGCGCGCTTGGGCGCGTGGTGAAGAACGGCCATTTAGCGCGCGGTTTCAAGCCTGTTTACTGGAGTGTGGTAGGCGGCTCAGCTCTGGCAGAGGCGGAAGTGGAGTATCAGGATAAGGTTTCCTACTCCATCGATGTTTGCTACCCGGTGAGCGAGGAGGCGTGTCTGGCTATCGCAGATGCCGCCGGTGGTCACGCGGGTGATGGCCCCCTGTCTGTGGTCATCTGGACTACAACCCCCTGGACCCTGCCATCAAGTCAGGCAGTTTCCGTCAATGGTGAGCTGGAATATGTGGTTGTGCAGACCGGCAAACGCCGTCTGCTGATTGCTGAAGCGCTGCAGGATACTGTATTGGCCCGCGCTGGCTTGGAAGGTGAGGTGGTCGGTCGGATCCGTGGCACAGCTTTGGAACACCTGAAAGTACATCATCCCTTCTACGACAAACTGCTGCCGATTGTTCTTGGAGATCATGTCACTACTGATGCCGGTACAGGCTGTGTACACACGGCCCCGGATCACGGCCCCGATGATTTCCAGGTGGGTAAGCGATACGGTATCGAGACCCTGAATTACATCGACAATAATGGCGTATATCGCGACAATGTACCGCTGTTTGCGGGTGAGCATGTATACAAGGTCGACGATAAAATTGTCGATCTGCTGAAAGAGCGCGGCGTACTGTTACATCAGGATAAACTGAAACACAGCTACCCCCATTGCTGGCGTACCAAAACCCCTTTGATCTACCGTGCAACACCTCAGTGGTTTATCAGCATGCAGCAGAACGATCTGCTTGAGCAGGCGCAGAAAGCTGCAGACGATGTGCAGTGGATTCCCGGTTGGGGCAAGGCTCGTATCGATGCCATGCTGGATGGTAGCCCGGATTGGTGTATCTCGCGACAGCGTACTTGGGGTGTGCCGATTGCGCTGTTTGTGAATAAAGAAACCCATGAACTCCACCCCGATACTCCGGTGCTGATGGATAAAGTGGCAGAGAAGGTTGATGCAGCGGGCATGGACGTCTGGTTTGATCTTGACCCCTGCGAGTTGCTGGGCGATGAGGCCGACCAGTACGAGAAAGTGACCGATACCCTCGATGTATGGTTTGATTCCGGCGTTACCCACTATGCTGTATTGGAGCGTCGCAAAGCGCTACGTTTCCCTGCCGACTTGTATCTTGAAGGTTCCGACCAGCATCGCGGCTGGTTCCAGTCCTCCCTGAAGACCTCCATAGCGATTAATGACTGCGCCCCTTATAAGCAGGTGCTGACCCACGGTTTTACCGTGGATGCCCAGGGCCGCAAGATGTCGAAGTCTATCGGCAATACTGTCGCTCCCCTGGATGTAATTAACAAGCTGGGTGCGGATGTGCTGCGCCTCTGGGTATCGGCTACCGACTTTAGTGGTGAAATGGCGGTCTCCGATGAGATTCTAAAGCGCACAGCAGATTCCTATCGCCGCCTGCGCAATACCGCACGCTTCTTCTTATCCAATCTGGCAGGCTTCGACCCGGAAAAGGATTTGTTACCCGAGGGTGAACTACTGGCGCTGGACCGTTGGGCTTTAGACAAGGCTGCACGCCTTCAGGATGAGATCCTGGCTGCCTACGATAACTACCAGTTCCATCAGATTTACCAGAAACTGCACAATTTCTGTGTGGTGGAAATGGGTGGCTTCTACCTTGATATCATCAAGGACCGCCAGTACACCACCAAGGAAGACAGTGCCGCACGCCGCTCAGCACAGACTGCTCTCTACCATATTGTGCAGGCCTTTGTACGCTGGATAGCCCCGATCATGAGCTTTACTGCAGAAGAGCTGTGGCAATTTATTCCGGGCGCAAATACCGACAGTATTTTTCTCGAAGAGTGGTATCCACTGCCCAAATTACCGGCCGAGTCAGGCAAGGGCGCTGATTACTGGGCTGCCATTGCCGAAGTAAAAACAGCAGTAAATAAAGTGCTGGAAGAGCAGCGTGGGGCTGGAGCTATTGGTGGTTCCCTACAAGCTGCGGTGACTCTTTATGCCAGTGATGACCTGCGCGAGAAACTGCTGGAGCTGGAAAATGAGCTGCGCTTTGTGCTGATCTGCTCCTCCACCTCTGTGCAGCCCCTCAGTGATGCCGCTGGTGCAGAGGCCACTGAGATGGAAGGCCTCAAGGTCAGTGTGAGTAAAGTAGATCACCCCAAGTGTGCACGCTGCTGGCATTACCGTGCCGATGTGGGTGAGAACAGCGATTACCCGGATATCTGTGGTCGCTGTGTGGACAATGTGGCTGGTAAAGGTGAGGTGAGGCACTATGCCTAAATCCAATCTGCTACTCGGACATCCCTGGCGTTGGTACTGGCTGGCGCTGGCACTGGTGGCCTTGGATGTGATTACCAAAGTATGGGCTGTGGATATGTTTATGCATGGCCCGGCTCTACAGATTATTCCTGGCTTCCTGCAGTTTACCTATGCAGAAAACTACGGTGCAGCTTTCAGTTTTCTGGCCGATGCTGGGGGCTGGCAGCGCTGGTTCTTTGGTATCGTCGCCCTGGGTTTCAGCGTTGTCGTTATCATCTGGTTATGGCGCCTGCCCACTAGAAAACGCTGGGAATCCTGTGCCTTGGCCCTGATTCTGGGGGGCGCCCTCGGCAACCTGTGGGACCGTATTCTGTTGGGCTATGTTCGGGATTTTATTTCCGTGTACTACGGTACTTGGCACTTCCCGGTGTTCAATGTAGCGGATATGGGCATCAGTATCGGCGCGGCCATGCTGGTTATCGAGCTGCTCTTTTTTGCTGAAAAAGACGGCGATAAAGCAAAAAATAACGCGGAAGTTTAACGAATTATGAGTAATAGCGTTATCGGCGAACACAGCCGGGTAACCCTGCATTTCAGCCTGAAGCTGGATGACGGCACCGAAGTGGACTCCACTTTTAAAGGCGACCCTGCCTCCTTTAGTGTTGGCGATGGCAGTCTTCTGCCGGGCTTTGAAAAAGCCCTGTTTGGTCTCAAGGAAGGCGATGAGGCGGAAATTGAAATTCCACCGGAGTTGGGTTTTGGCCAGCGCAATCCTGCGAATATGCAGAAAGTGCGCCGCGATAGCTTTT
Source organism: Microbulbifer sp. GL-2 (assembly GCF_007183175.1). NCBI lineage: Bacteria > Pseudomonadati > Pseudomonadota > Gammaproteobacteria > Cellvibrionales > Microbulbiferaceae > Microbulbifer > Microbulbifer sp. GL-2. Next base: position 862,624 of record NZ_AP019807.1, on the reverse strand, counting down.
CCCCGGATATTGAGCTGGAATCAGGCCTGGTGGTGTCTTTTGACAATGGCAGTGGTGAGCTGCCAGGTGTCATCCGCGAGATTGAGGAAGATGAAGTCACCGTTGACTTTAACCACCCTCTGGCGGGACAGACGCTCAACTTCCACGTAAAAATTATTGCGGTAGATTCTATTCAATAAAATTGGGCCCGGTTTTTACGCTGAGTTGATTATCGAGAGAGTGTTTAAGTAAAGATGCAAATCCGACTGGCTAACCCCCGAGGCTTCTGTGCCGGTGTTGATCGCGCGATCGATATCGTCAATCGCGCCCTGGATGTCTTTGGTGCACCCATTTATGTACGCCATGAAGTGGTGCACAACAAGTTTGTGGTGGAAAGTCTGCGTGAGCGCGGTGCCATTTTTGTAGATGAACTATCGGAAGTGCCCGATGATGTAATTGTTATCTTCAGTGCCCACGGTGTTTCCAAGGCTGTACAGAAAGAGGCGGATAACCGCGGCCTGCGTGTATTCGATGCAACCTGCCCACTGGTTACCAAGGTTCACATTGAAGTCAGCAAGTTCAGTAGCGATGGTGCCGAGTGCATATTGATTGGTCATGCCGGACACCCGGAAGTAGAGGGCACCATGGGGCAGTACGACAGTACGGTCGGGGGGGCCATCTACCTAGTAGAAGATGAGGAAGATGTAGCAAGGTTACAGGTGAAGGATGAGAATAACCTCACTTATGTTACCCAGACTACGCTCTCGATGGACGACACAGCACGCGTGATTGACGCCTTGCGCCTGCGCTTTCCCAAGATTCGCGGCCCGCGCAAAGACGACATCTGTTACGCGACCCAAAATCGCCAGGACGCCGTCAAGCAACTGGCACTGGAAAGCGATCTGGTGCTGGTGGTCGGCAGTCCCAACAGTTCCAACTCTAACCGTCTGCGTGAACTGGCCGAACGTTGTGGTGCCACTGCCAAGTTGATTGATGGAGCAGCGGATATCGATGCTAATTGGCTTGCCGGCAAGCAATCCATCGGCATCACCGCCGGCGCCTCCGCTCCGGAAGTGTTGGTACAAGAAGTGATCACCAGACTGCAACAGCTTGGTGCCAATCTGCCCGAAGAAATGGATGGGCGCGAGGAGAATATTCGCTTTTCCTTGCCGAAGGAGTTACGGTAATTTGTCGTTTTGTCCAAGGGGCGGAAATTAGTTCAGAGACAGTCATCAGGCTCCGCTTCTTTTATCCGTAAACGCCCGCTGCGGGATAAGATAAGGGCTTGGCCACTTTCAATGTCAGTGGCGCAAATATATAAAGTTCCTGCCTGAAAGGCTCCTAGAGGGGAGCCTGTTCGTCGACTCTCACCGCTGCTTATAAACGATATGTAGTTCTTTACTGGTGAATTAGGTATTACAACAATATTATCCAGGGCACCTCTCTTCGATAGCAAAAGCTCATCATCACTACGGGTTCCATTATTATCCAGGTCTATAAAGACTTCCCAGCCTAACTCCCACTGCCCTAGGTTTCGCATGGTTATCCTCTGGTTTCTGGTAATCGCATTGGTGCGTGTTAGTTGCACCGCGTTAAGTAGATCCTCGGTAGCGGTTTCTACACGGGTATTTTGAATGAATTGAGTGAAGCTTGGCATGGCAGTCAATAGCAGTATCGAAACTACTGTGAGCCCAACCAGTAGCTCAAGCAATGTAAAGCCTTGTTTAGTCATTCTCCTCTCCACATTTTTGACAAGGGTCTCATTTTCTAAGCCACTAGATCTTTTGATTTGGCCGTTTGTCGGCTGCGAATAGAGGTGGGCTGGGAAAGCGTGCTAGGTTGCCACTATAACGCTGGGTTACTTTCTGCGGCTATATGTCTGGCGGATGAGTAAACGTAAATTAACCAGTTAGGATAACTCGGAAAGAAAATGTCTTTTAAGCAGTCCCGAAAGAGTCAGAGACCAATACAAGGCGGCTTTACATTAATTGAGCTGATGGTCGCAATTACGGTTCTAGCGATTGTGGTGGCAGTAGCGGTGCCAAGCTTTACAGATATGATTAATAATTACCGCTCGGTTTCATTGGCGGAAGATTTCGTTAGTGGGTTGAACTTCGCCCGAAGTGAAGCTGTTAAAAGGGGTACTAATGTATCAGTTTGTGCCAGCAGTAATGGAACTGATTGTGCAGGTGCGAATAATTGGTCCGATGGTTGGATAGCATTTACTGATGGTGCTGCAACGGAGAAAGCTGGTGCCCCAGTTGTGAATACTGTATTACGCAGTTGGAGCTTTGAGGAAGGGAATGCAGTTATCAACGTGAACCAAAATGCCGCAACTAACTTTTTACGTTTTACTGGAATGGGGATTTTAGGTCGATTTACCCCTACGACTATAAATTCAAAAGTGTCTGGTTGTACTGGTGACAGTGCTAGAAGCATTGGAGTTGCAAGGTCTGGAGTAATTTCGATAGCGAAGGCGAGTTGTGAATAACATGAAACAATTCAAAAAACAGGAAGGCGTTGGCTTAATTGAAGTGATGGTGACTCTATTGATCTTATCAACATCGTTATTGGGTTTGGCCTCATTACAGAGTAGGGCGCTTCAATATAACCATAGCGCCTATATGCGGTCCCAGGCAAATATCCTTGCTTACGATGTGTTAGATCGCATGAGAGCAAGCCGTGGCAGGTTGGATGATTATAAGTTGGGCGTTAACGATGCCCCACCAGTGGCTAGTGGTAATCAGGCACAATCTGACTTGATTGAGTGGCGACAGAATCTGGCTGACAGGCTGCCAGAAGGTACGGGCGGTATTTCATGCGATACAAGTAGTGTTTGTACTGTAATCATTCAGTGGGCAGAAAATGATGCGACTGGAACAGGTGGTAATGCGGATATTAGCAACTTTCAGTATATGACGAGAATTTAGAGGGAAGCAGATGCGTAAACAATCGGGGATATCCCTGGTAGAACTCATGGTATCAATTACCGTAGGTCTGGTGCTTCTAGCAGGCGTCACCCAATTATTTTTGTCCAGCAACTTAACCTTTAGCACGCAAAATGCGATGTCCCGGGTTCAGGAAACTGGGCGCTTGGCGATTGAGTTTTTAAGTGAAGACATTCGAATGGCTGGTTATGTTGGATGTGCAAACCCTTCACGCCATTCAGGTAGCGGGGATATAGAAAACTTCCTAAATGACGGCCACTTGATAGGGTATAGATATGATGTTGCTGTAGAAGGGGAGGATTCTTCAAAAGATGTTGATGGGTTCCCTGATCAGGTATTGGCGGACACCGATGCAATTTTAATTCGCAGTGCTTTTGGTAGTGGCGTTGGGGTTGCGCAGATGAATGACCCAACTCAGGTATTTGTCGAAAATACAGGGGTGGAAAGCGGTGGATGTGATAAAGGTAAAGATAAATATAGTGGATTTTGTGAAGGTGACATCGTTGTAATATCAAGTTGTAGCTATGTGAGAATTTTCCAGGCAACCGGTTTTGTTGGTGGAAGCTCCAGTGAAACTATTGCAATCCAGCACTCGGATACCGCCTCTTTTGAGCCCGGTAATAAAACAGCAGTTTGGGGTGATCAAACTACTGATGGGCAAAATTCTTTTGGTGAAGATGCTCAAGTCATCGGTTTTGAGTCGACCTTTTATTATATTGCCGATGGTACTTCTAGGCGACCAAGTTTATTTAGAAAAATAGATGATGAGGATCCGCAGGAATTACTTGAAGGTGTTGAGGATATGCAGATCACTTACGGTTTAGACAACGACGGTGATGATGTTATTGATGCCTATCAAACAGCAAATCAAATTGTCTCTCTTTCTGATTGGAGTAATGTTACCAGTGTTCGCCTAGATTTATTGGTGGCTAGTATTGAAGATAATGTTTTGCAAGAAGCTCAGCCTTACACTTTTAACGGTGAGGTGGTAAACAACCCTGGGGATCGTCGTCTTCGGCAGGTGTTTACCAGTGTTGTAACTATAAGAAGCCGTGTGCCCTGATTATAATAAGGTCTCTTATGTATAAAGAAATCAATACTTTCAAGCAGGAGCGAGGAGCCACTTTGTTGGTTGGCTTGGTCATGCTGTTGCTAATGACTTTTATTGGCCTTGCGGCTATCCGGGGGAGTGGTATGCAGGAGCTTATGGCAGGCAATATGCGGGATCGCCAATTGGCGTTTCAGGCCGCAGAGTCTGCTCTTCGAGTTGCTGAAGATGCTCTGGAGGCTGACCTTAATAAAAGTATTAGCACTATTTTTGATGGCAATACTGTTGGGTATGGTGAAGAGTTGGATGGCTCGAAAAATAGCGGATTCTGGTTGGATTTTAGTTGGTCTGCTGTGTCGGTAGAAACTGACCTTGACCTGGAGAATGTGGCTAGTCAGCCGATTTATATTGTCGAAAAGGTGACGACTCAAGCAAGCAATACTGGTGAAACCGGTGGTGCGATTGATCTTGAGTCTGTGGATAAAGGTGTCCCTGCCAACTATTACCGAATAACCAGTAGAGGTGTCGGCGGTACTGAAAATACGGTTGTGATTTTGCAATCTACTATGAAAGATTGAGTGGTGATGAGAAAAATAGCTATGTCATTTATATCTGGAAGAATTAAAAGTTTCTCTGCTGTAATTGCCGCATCACTGACACTTGGAGTTGCCCACAGTGCTGTATCCCTAACGCTATCCCAGCAGCCTTTATTTTTAAAGCAGGGCACTGATCCGAACATTATGTTTGTTCTTGATGACTCGGGTTCAATGCAGTTCGAAGTTACGCCCTCTGAAGTGGCTAATTACTTTAACAAGCTGGATAGGGTTGCCTATGTTTTTCCAAATTCTGCAACAGATAATTCATCGGTAAATTTTATACCTTGCCCATATGCAGATGGGAATACAAAGAATTGTGATTACTGGGCGGGTGATGATCAGGCGGTTCCTAGGTTTGAAGCTGATAATAAGTGGGCAGCTTATTATCGCTCCGCCTATAACAATAAAACTTATTATAATCCGGAAATTCAATATGCCCCATGGTCGAAGAAAGATGGTTCGCTTTGGCCTGCGGCAAATCCAGAGGCAGCCTACCATAACCCGGCAAATACTTCTAAAGGCTGGAGAAATTTAACGGCTTATAATTACCAGTATGCAAGTTGCTGGATAAGGGATTCTGCAGCCAAAAACTCCAAGAAAAAAGATGCTTGCGGAAGTGGTGACGTATACTTTTATCCGGCTACTTACTTCCAATATAATGGCACTGGCAGTGTTTTTGAAGCATCAAGCTATATCCGTAAAGAGATTAGACCCGGTTTAACTTACGAGCGTGGTGTTGACCGTACAGATTGCACTCAGTCCTCTGCTACTTCAACTACCTGTACTTACGAAGAAGAAATTCAGAATTTTGCTAATTGGTATTCTTATTATCGGTCTAGGGTACTATTGTCTCGTGCGGGTATTGGGCAGGCTTTTAGTTCTCAAACTGAAAGTATAAGAGTGGGCTTTGGAACCTTGAACTCCGGAGCTAGAGAGGTGGATCAAGTTAGTACTAGAACAATTATTAATGGTGTCCGCGCCTTCTCTGGAGATGACCGTGAAGCTTTTTTTGATAATCTTTATGGTGTAGATGTTCCTCAGGCTGGCACTCCACTTCTAAGTGCATTGAAACGTGTCGGTGACTATTATAGTCGAACGGATAAGAATGGCCCTTGGGCAGGAGAACCTGGAAGTGATGACTCCAGTGCTCAAGTTGCCTGTAGGGCGAGTTATACCATTCTAATGACTGATGGCTACGGCAACGATTATGGAAGTGTATCAGTTGGTAATGTAGATGGTAATGACGGAAACCCATTTGAGGATTCTCGTTCAAATACTCTTGCAGATATTGCCCGGTATTATTGGGAAACTGATTTACATACCAGTCTCGATAATCAAGTAGACAATGAGCCTATTGATCCAGCAAATTGGCAACATATGGTGACCTTTGGAGTCGGTCTGGGAGTGACCGGTAGTGTTGATTCTGACTCCGCCTTTAAGGCCATTGAAACTGGTGCTGCAATTACATGGCCAAATCCTAATAATAGTGATGCGGCGAAGCTAGATGATTTACTCCATGCTGGGGTTAACAGCAGAGGGGGGTTTTACAACGCAGCGAATGCGACAGTATTTGCATCCCAGCTTTCCGATCTGCTTTCTAGAATTCAGGAAAGGGAGGCTTCTGCCTCATCTGTTGCTGCCAACTCTACAAGATTGAGTACAGATAGCGCAATTTTCCAGGCAATTTTCAACTCTGATGGTTGGACCGGTGAGATAAAGGCGATTAAGCTTGAAAGTGATGGAACACTGTCTGACACAGCTCTCTGGAGTACTTCAACAGCTGGAAAAATTCCAACGAGTAACCGTGATATCATAACTTTTGATGGCTCTGATACTGTTGATTTTATCTGGTCAAAATTAACCCCTGCCCAGAAAGCCGCCTTGATCAATACTGACGATGAGGATTTAGCAAAACAGAGGCTGGACTGGGTGCGAGGTGAGAATGTCACTGGTCTACGTGATAGGGCTGTTTTGTTAGGGGATGTTGTAAATGCAAGCCCCGTATTGGCAAATAATAAGGATCAAAACTTTAACTTATTGCCGGAAAGTTTGGGGGGCGATAGCTATCAAGATTACCTTGAAGATCATAAAGATGACCGATCTGAAATTCTTTACGTCAGCTCGAACGATGGCATGGTGCACGCCTTTGACTCATCTGATGGATCAGAAGAGTTTGCATATGTCCCCAGTGCTATATATTCAAAGTTAAAGAATATTGCAGCATTGGATTATGGAACTGAGGATAATCCACATCAGTATCTTGTTGATGGCCCTTTATTTGTTAGTGATGCTTATTTTGCTAAGAATAAAGGAAGTAGCCCAAAGTGGATGAATGTCCTTGTCGGAACCTACGGCGCAGGTGCTAAAGGGTTATTTGCTTTAGATATTACTGATCCTGAGAACCCTGACATATTATTTGAAATTGATGGTTCTCACCCCGATATTGGCAATATTCTTGGGCGACCAATAATTGCTCCTACAGCAGATGGTTGGAAAGTTATATTTGGCAATGGATATAATTCAACTAATGATGTGGCTAAGCTGGTAGTGCTTGACTTGGCCGATCCAACTGATATTCAGGTTATTACTACAAATACAGATAAGAAAAATGGATTGGCAGGCCCCTCATTGTTGATAGACTCAAGTAGGGTAGTACACGCTGCTTATGCTGGGGACTTGCTGGGTAATATGTGGAAGTTTGATGTTTCCAATAAAGAGTGGCAGCTGGCTTTTTCAGCTAATGTCCCCTTGTTTACCGCCAAAGATCCAAATGGAAAGATTCAACCAATTACCTCTACACCAGTTCTTGGCTCTAATGCAGAAGTAGATGGCGCTATTATGGTGTACTTTGGTACTGGGCAGTATGTAAGCCAGACAGACCAAACTGCTGGAAGTATTATTCATAGTTTTTATGGAATAGTGGATAAGGGAGTTAGTATATCAAGTACCGATCGTTCAGATTTGATGCAAAAAAGTATCGTTGAAACCGGTGATTCTAGGGATATTACAAACGATGGAGAAACCAGTTGGTGGTCGACAAAGAACGGTTGGTATTTGGACTTTAATACTAATGCTTCTGTAATAAGCGGAGAAAGAGTAATTAGTAAACCCTTGTTAATTAATGACCGCCTAATTTTTCCAACTTTAGTTCCTTCGGATGATCCTTGTGTAGCGGGTGCTTCTGGTTGGATTATGGAATTAGTGGCACTGGGCGACCCTAGATTTGCCGGAGAATCAATTATTGGTGGGTCTAAAAAAATTGACGAAGCAATTATCGGTTTATCCGATGTGATTATTGCTGGAAGAGATATCATTGCTCCATATGTAGATGTTGGAGGGAAACCTGGAACTATCGGTGGCCCTAAAATAGGGAGCATTGAAAGGATCTCCTGGAGACGGATACGCTAGTTGAGGTGACTTATGAAAGTGAATTTTCAAAAATCAAATTCAGGATTTACCCTTGTGGAGCTAATGATTGTTGTTCTGATTGTAGGAATTATCAGTGTGATCGCAGTTCCTTCCTATATGGATATGATCCGCAGCAGTAATCGAGCTGATGCAAAAGCAGTACTTAATGATGTGGCTCACCGGTTACAGCGATGCTTCACTACCTACAGTGCCTACAATAGCGGTGATTGCGCTGTTGCTGGCTCTATTACTGGTGGGAATAGTGTTGATTCCGAGAAGAGTTACTACACAGTTACTGGTGTTTTAGCTGCAGCGAGCTTTGACCTTACGGCGTTGCCGGTTGCGGGAAAAACTCAAAGTAAAGATAGTGAATGTTTATCTTTGACTTTAGATGAAGCTGGCACTAGAGGCGCGACTGGGTCAAATACGGCAGAATGCTGGTGATCATATTCAACATTAAATAGTTAATTACAAAATCTGTATAACCAAAAATAAATAGACTTACTGTTACCACACTTATTATTGGTGTGGTAACAGTTTATGTTCTTTCATGTTTCCAAACCTAATTTCTTTAACCTGTATCGCAGGGATCTGAAGCTGATGCCCAGTTTCTGAGCGGCAGCAGTTCGATTCCAGCGAGTTTTTGTTAGCGCGCTTTCAATCGCTTCTTTTTCAATATCTTGAAGAAACTCATCCAGGGAAGTGTACTGACTGGGATCGAATCTATTGTTTTCTTGAGATTGTTCTTGGGGGAGGGCTGCTACTGAAATATTTTTAGCTGCATCTATTTTATGCGGTTGCTCGTTACGTTCTAGGAAAAGGTCATCACAGAGAATTTCTTGTCGTTCACATAGGGTGAAGGCTCGCTCAAGAATGTTTTCCAACTGGCGCACATTGCCAGGAAAAGAATAGCTCTGCAGAGCCTCTAGAGCCTTATCCGTAATTCTGGGTGGGTTAATCCCGGAGTTTTTTGCAATACGCTGCATAATTGCATCAATCAGTAATGGAATATCACTTATGCGCTCGCGAAGTGGTGGTGTGGAAATCTCAATTACATTAATACGATAGTATAAATCGTTGCGAAACCTTCCCTCACTTACTTCTTTGCCAAGATCTTTATGAGTTGCGCTGAGAATACGCACATCAATAGGAGTTTCCTGGCTTGCTCCAATAGGTCGAATGCGCTTCTCCTGTATCGCGCGGAGTAGTTTGACCTGCATTTCAAGTGGCAGGTCTGCAACCTCATCTAAAAACAAAGTACCACCTTGAGCACTTTGCAAAAGGCCTAATTTATCTTTATGGGCTCCAGTGAAACTGCCTTTTTTGTGACCAAAAAACTCGCTTTCCATTAGTTCATTTGGTATGGCGCCACAGTTAACAGGTACAAACGGCTTATCTGCCCGAGCCCCTTGTGCATGAATTGCACGAGCAGCCAGCTCTTTACCGGAACCAGATTCCCCACTGATATAGACTGGTGCATCACTGCGTGCCACTTTAGCGATTTGCTCTCGTAGCCTACGCATATTATCGGCCTCACCCAAAAGCAAGTGCTTGCTGACGCTACTTTGATTACTATCTCCTTCCTGATCTTGATTTAGGCGCAGGGCGAGTTGGGCAAGGTTACGCAGTCGCTCAAGGTCAACGGGTTTACTGACGAAGTCAAAGGCACCAAGTTTCAGTGCTTTGATTGCAGTATCCATATTACCGTGCGCGGTGATAACGGCTATGGGTAATTCCCGGTGTATACCGGACTGAATATGCTCAACCAGCTGGAGACCATCCCCATCAGGGAGACGCAGGTCTGTAAGGCAAAAATCATAGCGATTTTGTGTGAGTAGCCTCTTTGCTTCTGCGAGATTGGCTGCGGTATGGCAGTCCACATCCATGCGCTGCAGCGTGAGGGTGAGTAGCTTGCAAATATCCGGTTCGTCGTCGACAACCAGGGCCAGAGGTAGCATCAATTCCCTGTCTATTCTTGTTTTGTTGATATTAGAGGCAACGGTGCCACTTCTGATTATGTCAGAAATTCTTTACGAATAATTGCCTGTATTTTGGGAAAAATTCCTGAGCAAGATCAAGTCACACTAGTTTAGTGAACAAATTCAACCCTGAAGCAACTTTTGTCGTCAACGCTGCGGCAGTGGTAAAGGCTTGCCTTATTTGTTTCACACAGTTCCCTGGCGATATAGAGTCCTAGTCCACTGCCGCTGCTACTAGTGGTGAAAAATGGTTCGAAAACCTTTGATTTGTGGGCTTCGGGTACACCTGGACCACTATCCTTAACATCCACTTGGGTACAGGCGCGTTCGCGATTGTAATAGGCACTAATGACGGCTAGTCGTTTGCCGGTGGCAATCTGGGAGTGGTGCAGGGCGTTGTCTGTGAGGTTGGTCATCACTTGGGTCAGTTGTGCGGTATCAAACTGGGCTGAGATGGGTTGCTTGGGGAGCTCCAGTTGTACCTGGTCGCCACTGTTGGTACCGGTATTGAAATCCTGAATGAATTGTTGCAGCCAGTCTGTCAAGTTATGTTCTTGTGGATCTCCTACTTTGCGGCGTGAAAGCTGCATAACATTTTCGATGATCTGATTTACCCGCTGGCTCTGCCGGCAGATGATGTCGGTCAGGTGGTGATCTTCTTCGCGTAGTTGCGGAGATTCCGACAACAGTTGGGCTGCATGACTGATGGCAGAGAGAGGATTGCGCACTTCGTGGGCGATAGAAGCGGTGAGATGTCCGAGAGAAGCGAGCTTTAATTTTTGTGCAGCCTCGGCCAGTTTGCGATTGTCTTCGACAAATACCAGGGTACTACAGCCATTCTCATGCTGGAGGTTGGTAAAATTGAGTTGCAGCTCACTGCCGGTTTCAGATTGGAGGGGTCTGCTGCTGGAATTACTATTATTGCGCCATGCCCGGATGGCGTGACGTAAAGAGTCACTTTGCTCGCCCTCGGAGTGCAAATCGTACCCTAGAAGTTGTCGGGCAGCTCGATTGATAAGCTCAGGCTGACTGCTTGGCCCCATTACAATTACCCCTGTGCCCATGCGTTCAATAATCTGCTGTGCCAGCCTTTGTAGGTGAGCGGCTTGTCGGCTTTGCTGGTCGGCGCGCATATTTGCACTGCGAATACGGGCGGATAGGTACTGGAGTGCACTGACAGTGGCGAAAAGCAGTAAGCCGAGGCCTCCTGCAGCGACAATATCCTGAGAGGTGCCCTGCCCAGATATCAGGTTGTAAAGTTGCAGGCCAATTACCCCGAGACTAGCGATGGCGGCGAAGAAAGCGCTCATGCGCCTGTCGAGGAGAATAGAACCAATAGAACAGTTGACTAGGAGCAGATAGCCAAGGCCAGAGTTCAGGCCGCCGCTGGCCTCGATAAGTAATAAAAATACAAGGATATCGCAGCCAAGGATGAGCCCAATCTGCCCGGTACCTACCTGATAGGCTTTTTGCCGTAAGAAAACTAACCAGCTGAAGTTGAGAATGGTGTAGACCAACACCGTATAGAGAAATAGTGCTGGCAGATGACCGCCCAGGGCACCGGCACCAATATCGGAATAGAAAACCCCCAGTAGAACCAGTGCAATGGCCAAGCGATAAATTGCACAAATACGCAATAATTCATGGTGTTGGAGAGATGCTGTATTACGAATTGAGGAGGGATTGCTCAAAGTGGTTTCCCGGTATTGTTGTTGTGGTGAGCCGCTGCTGTTGCTCCACTACAGAGGTTACAATGGCGGCCTGTCTTGTCCGAGGTTTAATAATGTCTACTTTGCAGCTAGTGCTGGCACAAATCAATTCTCTCGTAGGGGATATTCCCGGCAACACCGCAAGTGTTATCGAGGTGGCGCGAAAGGCTTATCGAGAGCTGGGGGCTGACCTGGTCTTATTCCCGGAGCTGACTTTGTGCGGCTATTCACCGGAGGATCTGCTCCTGCGGCCCAGTATGCAGATACGTATTGAGGCGGCGCTGGAGGCGTTGAAAGCGGCACAATTGCCCTGTGCCATCCTGGTGGGCTACCCACGATACCGGGATGGGAAGATATTCAATATGGCTGGTCTGGTTAATGGTGGCGAATTAGTTGCTGAATATGCTAAGCAAAAGCTGCCAAACTATCAGGTGTTTGATGAGAAACGTTATTTTACCAAGGGCAGTAAGCCCTGCGTGGTTGAAATAAAGGGTATCTCCGTCGGAATCAGCATTTGTGAAGATATTTGGCACCCCCAGCCGATTCAGGATGCTGTAGAAGCTGGCGCAAAAATAATGCTGAATATCAACGCATCCCCCTTTCACCGAGGCAAGGCGCAACAACGCTTAGAACTGCTTTCGAAGCAGGCACGTGAGGCTGGGATCCCAATAGCTTATGTGAACTGGTGCGGCGGCCAGGATGAATTGGTATTTGATGGCGGCTCATTGGTTGTGGACAGTCGGGGGCGGGTTTGCGCGAGAGCTGAAGAGTTTGCAGAGCAGTTGCTGGCGGTATCGGTCTCCCTGCAAAGCGGCAGGGTCACACTGTTATCCGGAAATAATGCTCCGCCACTGGAAGATCTGGCGGCAGTTTACCAGGCCTTGGTTCTTGGAGTGCGCGACTATGTTAATAAAAATGGATTCAATGGTGTGGTGCTGGGGCTCTCGGGGGGGATTGATTCAGCTCTGACTTTGGCGGTTGCGGTGGATGCGCTGGGTAAAGAGCGTGTGGAAGCGGTTATGATGCCATTCCACTATACCTCTGACCTCAGTAAAAATGATGCAGCTGATCAGGCCCAACGTCTCGGCGTTCACTACCGGGAAATCGGCATTGAACCTATCTTTGACGCCTTTATGGGTGCTTTATCAGAAGAGTTTGCCGGCAGTGAAAGGGATACTACGGAGGAAAACCTGCAGGCCCGTTCCCGCGGTGTGCTGTTGATGGCCATTTCCAATAAGAAAGGTGCGATGGTGTTGACCACTGGCAACAAAAGTGAAATGGCGGTGGGGTACGCGACGCTTTACGGCGATATGGTTGGGGGCTTTAATGCCCTTAAGGACGTACCCAAGGTGCTGGTGTTTGAGTTATCCCGCTATCGAAATACAGTCTCAGAGGTGATTCCTGAGACGGTGATCACCCGTCCACCCAGTGCTGAATTGGCACCAGACCAAATAGACTCGGACAGTCTGCCACCTTACGAGGTTCTGGATGAGATCCTGAATTTGTATGTCGATCGTGACGTTAGTGCCGAGGAAATTATCCGGCGTGGTTTTGAGCGGGATCAGGTCGAGCGTGTTGTGCGCCTGGTAGCGCGCAATGAGTACAAACGCCGACAGGCAGCTGTGGGTGTGAGGATTTCTGAGAGAGGCTTCGGGCGTGATCGTCGCTACCCGATTACCAATGGTTGGAAGGCTGGAGAATAGGTTAGTTCACAACGAAAAACGGCGCCAATTGGCGCCGTTTTTCGTTGTGAAGACCAGCTTATAACAACTCTGGGGGCAGGGGAGCTTCACCGCGATTGTATTCGGGATTGTACAGTTCGCGACTGTCGAAACCATCAGGGTCGGATTTTTCAAACAGGCCCAAGGTCACACGATGTACCAGGCTGCGGCCGCTGGCACCCTTGTAGTAATCGTAGTTAAAAGTGCCGTCCTCATGGAAGGCAGGGTGATCTGGGTAGTTGTTGCGCATAACGCTCAGGGCATTAGCCTCCAGTTCCGGCATCTCCATCAGGTTGTAGCCCTGTACCATGACCGCAAGTGCATCGGGTACCGCAGGAGTTTGCTGGAAGTTCTCTACCACATAACGGCCGCGGTTGGCGGCAGCGAGGAAGGCTCCGCGCTTGAAGTAGTAGTTGGCCACGTGAATCTCATAGCGCGCCAACAGGTTGCGCAGGTGAATCATACGTTTCTGCGCATCTGCGGCATAGCGGCTCTCGGGGTAACGGGCCATCAGCTGGGAGAAGTAAGCGAAGGATTCACGTGCAGAGCCGGGATCGCGGTTGGTCAGGTCTGTCGGCATAAAGCGCTCGAACAGGCCGGTACCCTCGGTGAAGGAGGACAGCCCCTTCATGTAGTAGGCGTAATCGACATTGCGGTGCTGGGGGTGCAAGCGGATAAAGCGATCCGCAGCAGCGATGGCCGCATCGTTCTCGTAATTGCGATAATAGGCGTAGATCAGTTCCAGCTGGGCTTGTTCAGCGTAGTTGCCGAAGGGGAAGTTATCCTCCAGGGCGCGCAGGTTCTTGATCGCCATGTCCCATTGGCTGGTGCGCAACTGCCGCTGTGCTGCCTCATAGAACGCCTGTTCGGTGCGGTTGCCGGTGGGCAAGCCCTCTTCTGAATCGTCAGTGCTGGCGCAGGCAACCAATATTACGGAAGCCAAGGCCAGCCACAGCATTTTCCAAGTCTGCATAGCCCTTCGCTCTATCATTCTTACACTCTACCTTATTAAACTATCCGCCAAGATTAATCTGGCGCGTCCGACATTTAACCACAGTCGCGGTGCTGCCCAAAGTATTTGCAATTGTTTAATGAATGACCACCTAAACCTCGATATTGAAGTGCCAGCCAATATGGCTGGTCGAAGATTAGACCAGGCTGCGGCCGAATTAATTCCCGGTTACTCACGGGCGCGTTTGCAATCCTGGATTAAAGGCGGCCAACTTACCCTTAATGGTGCCCCTGCCAAGCCCAAGGATAAGCTATTTGGCGGTGAGCGGCTGAGTCTTCGTGCAGAGCTAGAGGCCCAGGGCGCCTGGGGTGCCGAGCCCATGGATCTGGAAATTGTCTACGAAGATGACAGTCTCCTGGTTATTAACAAACCCGCCGGACTGGTGGTTCATCCAGCCGCCGGCAATCCCGATGGCACTTTGCTAAATGGCCTGCTGCACCACTGCCCCTCCCAGGAGAAAATTCCCCGTGCGGGAATTGTGCACCGTTTGGATAAAGACACCAGTGGCCTGATGGTTGTGGCCAAGACCCTGACGGCTCAGGCCCATTTAGTAGACCAGTTAAAACAGAGAACGGTCAGTCGCCAATATGATGCCCTGGTCCAGGGTAGTGTCACCGGTGCCGGGAAAGTCGATGCCGCTATAGGGCGTCACCGGCAGAACCGGCTGAAAATGGCCGTACT
Source organism: Microbulbifer sp. GL-2 (assembly GCF_007183175.1). Lineage (NCBI taxonomy): Bacteria > Pseudomonadati > Pseudomonadota > Gammaproteobacteria > Cellvibrionales > Microbulbiferaceae > Microbulbifer > Microbulbifer sp. GL-2. The sequence goes on along the minus strand of NZ_AP019807.1, from coordinate 847,543 downwards.
GGACTTTGGCGGCAAGGAGGCCATTACGCATTATCAGGTGCAGCAACGCTTCCGGGCTCACACTTTGTTACGCTGCAAGCTGGAAACTGGTCGAACACACCAGATCCGGGTGCATATGGCCCATATTCGCCATCCATTGGTGGGCGACCCTGTCTATGGAGGCAGACCTAAGTTGCCACCAGATGCCTCTTCAGAGTTAATTGATGCCCTGCAGGGCTTCTCTCGGCAGGCCCTGCATGCAGCAGAGCTCGCCCTTATTCATCCGCAGAGTGGTGAAGAAATGCACTGGCGTGCATCTATGCCTGCAGATATGCTGGCCCTACTCAATCTACTCAAAAGTAGTAGCTAGTAGATGGATAGCAACTCAAAACCTCTTTTGTAAAAAGCCGGGGCCTATTGGTCCGGCTCGCATTGCCCTGGCAGAGCATATATACCATGTCCAGCGATCACTACTTGACCCCAGCATGGCCGGCATCTACCAAGGTGCGTGCATATACGACCTTGCGTACTGGTGGGCACAGTTCTGGGGCTTTCGCCTCCTTCAATCTCGCTGCTCATGTTGGTGATAGCGAACAAGCGGTCTCGGCTAATCGCAGTCAGCTACTTGAGCAATTGAACTTGCCAGGCGAGCCGCAGTGGCTTGAGCAGATTCACAGTGACAAAGTAGTCGAGGCTCACGGCGGTGGACTTGTACGCACCGCCGATGCCAGCTTTAGCCTCACTAGTGGGGCTGTTTGTGCGGTATTGACTGCGGACTGCCTGCCCGTGCTTATTTGTGACAAAGCTGGGACCAGGGTGGCAGCGGCCCATGCGGGCTGGCGTGGATTGGCTGGGGGCATTTTGCGCAACACAGTGACAGCTCTTGATTGCGATCCTGCCGAACTCATGGTGTGGTTGGGGCCAGCTATCGGCCCCGAGGCTTTTGAGACGGGAGTGGATGTCCTGGAGGCTTTTTTTGAGAATGCCCAGAGTGGCGGACACACCGAGGCAATTGCCCACTGTTTTCGGCCCCACTCGCGAAAACCGCTGCATTTCCTTGCGGATATTTACGGCCTGGCTCGGGCTGAGCTCACCGGGCTCGGTGTCGAGGATGTTTATGGTGGTGAGCATTGCACAGTGCAGGAGCCCGAATCCTTTTATTCCTACCGCAGGGAGAAAACCACTGGGCGCATGGCTTCTCTAATCTGGCTGGCGGAAGATTAATGCTTTGAGTTCAAAGCAATGTCCGACTGGATAATATTGAGGCGCTTCTGACTTCATTCAAGGAGCGTCAGCTTAAATTTGCATGAAAAAGCAGAATTTATTAATTGCGCATGTGAAATTAATCAGAATTTCTTGCTGTTTGATTTAAATCATTGAAAACCTTTCCTCTGCCCCTATTTTAATAGCCAACACTACACTGAATGCGTGGCGCCAGCCGGGTGCTATTGATGCAGTGACTTATAAGATTCCTGAGTAGGAGAGGTTGTATTCATGCGAATAGACCGGATGACAAACCCGCTGCAGGCAGCTTTTGCCGATGCACAATCCATGGCAGTAGGACGGGACCACAACCAGATTTACCCGGAGCATTTAATTCTTGCCCTACTCAATCAGAACAACGGTAGTGTACCGGCATTTCTGTCCCAGGCAGGTTTCAACTTAAGCGGCTTGCGCAATGACCTGGCTAAAAAGCTGGATAACCTGCCAACCATCAGTGCTCCCACCGGGGATGTAGGCATGTCCCAAGAGCTGATGCGCCTGATGAATCTCACTGATAAAAAGGCCCAGCAAAATGGCGATACCTTTATTTCCAGTGAGACAGTTTTACTTGCAGCTTTCGATTCCTCTGCGGGGGAAATTTCCAAAATCCTCAATGCCAATGGCGACCTGAAACAACTAGAGGCGGCAATTCAAAAAGTGCGTGGCGACGAAAAGGTGGATGATCCCAATGCGGAGGAGGCGCGCCAGGCGCTAGATAAATACACCCTCGATCTCACCGAGCGTGCCCTGGCGGGAAAACTTGATCCAGTGATTGGGCGAGATGATGAAATTCGTCGCACCATCCAGGTTTTACAACGCCGCACCAAGAATAACCCGGTGCTGATTGGTGAGCCGGGAGTGGGTAAAACCGCAATTGTGGAAGGACTTGCACAGCGTATTGTTAATGGCGAGGTGCCGGAGGGTTTAAAAGACAAGCGTCTACTCTCCCTGGATCTGGGCGCGCTACTTGCCGGAGCCAAGTTCCGGGGAGAGTTTGAAGAGCGTCTAAAGGCGGTTCTGAATGAGTTGTCCAAACAAGAAGGGCGCATAATTTTATTTGTTGACGAACTGCACACTATGGTGGGGGCCGGTAAAGCGGAGGGCGCAATGGATGCCGGCAATATGCTTAAACCGGCACTGGCGCGTGGGGAATTGCACTGTGTCGGCGCCACCACACTGGATGAATATCGCAAGTATATTGAAAAAGACGCAGCTTTGGAGCGCCGCTTTCAAAAAGTTTTAGTGGATGAGCCCACCGAGGAAGATACCATTGCTATCCTGCGCGGCTTGAAAGAGCGATACGAAGTACACCATGGTGTCGATATTACTGACTCTGCAATTATAGCCGCGACCAAATTATCACAGCGCTATATTACAGACCGCCAGTTACCAGATAAAGCGATTGATCTGATTGACGAGGCTGCCAGCCGTATTCGCATGGAAATTGATTCCAAGCCAGAGGCGATGGATAAATTGGAGCGTCGCCTAATACAGCTGAAAATCGAACGCGAAGCCGTTAAAAAAGATAAGGGTGATGAAGCTACTAAAAAGCGCTTAGCCAAACTGGAAGAGGAAATTTTACAGTTGGAAAAGGAATATTCCGACTTGGAGGAGGTGTGGAAAGCGGAAAAAGCCCAGCTTGCCGGCAGCCACGACCTAAAGGAAAAGTTGGAGCAGGCCAAATTAGATATGGAATCCGCAAGGCGTGCTGGTGATCTGACGCGTATGTCGGAATTACAATACGGGGTGATTCCGCAACTTGATCAGCAACTGAAGTCTGCTGCTACGCATGAGGCAACGGAAGAGCCGCGTCTTTTGCGTAACCGGGTTACCGATGAGGAAGTGGCTGAAGTGGTATCCCGCTGGACTGGCATTCCAGTTTCGAAAATGCTGGAGGGTGAGCGGGAAAAACTGTTGCGTATGGAAGAAGAGCTGCACAAGCGTGTTATTGGCCAGGGTGAGGCTGTAGATGCTGTTGCTAACGCCGTGCGCCGTTCCCGCGCGGGCCTGGCAGACCCCAATCGCCCGAATGGTTCCTTTCTGTTTCTGGGGCCAACCGGGGTGGGCAAGACCGAACTCTGCAAAGCTCTGGCACAATTCCTCTTTGATACCGAGGATGCCATGGTGCGTATCGACATGTCGGAGTTTATGGAGAAACACTCCGTCGCGCGTCTGATCGGCGCACCTCCCGGTTATGTGGGATATGAAGAGGGTGGTTACTTAACCGAAGCTGTGCGACGTAAACCCTACTCGGTGGTATTACTCGATGAAGTGGAGAAAGCGCATCCAGATGTGTTTAATATCCTGCTGCAGGTTCTCGATGATGGCCGGCTGACCGACGGCCAGGGCCGTACTGTGGACTTCCGTAATACCGTGGTGGTGATGACCTCCAATCTGGGGTCTGATTTAATCCAGAAATTTGCTACAAATGAAAATAGCGATGACCTGGATGCTGAGATTCGCTACCGTCAGATGAAAAATGCAGTAATGGAAGTGGTGGGCAACCATTTTCGCCCAGAATTCATTAACCGTATTGACGAGGTTGTGGTATTCCACCCGCTGGATAGGGCGGAAGTGCGCTCCATTGCGGAAATTCAGCTAAAGCAATTGTGTCGTCGCCTCACTGAACGTGACTTGAAATTGGAGGTATCCGAGGCACTACTGGATAAGTTGGCGGAAGTAGGTTTTGATCCCGTTTACGGCGCGCGCCCTCTCAAACGCGCTATCCAGATGTGGCTGGAAAATCCCCTGGCGCAAGATGTGTTGGCTGGTAAGTTTGCACCTGGTACCACGATTCATGCTGATGTTGAAGGCGATAAGGCAGTATTCCGTTAACCGTTAAGTATCTACGGCGCCAGCTGTGATTGGCGCCATTTTCCCTCCCACGTTACGTGACGTCTTTTCTTTTCTTAAAAATCTATATTTTTGGTATCTACGCGCAATGGCGCGAGGCTCCAGCGGCACTCACTGTATTTTCTTCATAAACTAAACTTTGTGGTCCGATAAAGATTGGGGTTGTTCTCGCCTGAATTTTCCTGACTCATCGATCTATGGCATCTCCTGTTGAGTGATCGGGGGTAAATTATCAGTAAACGTATGGTGTTGATGCTGCTGGGCTGCCTGTTACTGTTCGGCGGTATTTTTGCATACAAATTTTTTGGCCGGTACATGATGAATCAACTTCTCGACTCCATGTCCCTACCGGCGGCTACTGTTACCTCCGCAACTGCGCAAGTGCAAAGCTGGCGCGAGGACTTGAGTGGAGTTGGGACAGTTCGCGCGGTAAATGGCGTTGAAGTCACCACTGAGGCCGAAGGAGTTGTCAGTGCCATCCATTTCAAATCGGGGCAATATGTACAAGGGGGAGATCTGCTGGTAGAAATTTTCGCCGAACCCGAGAAGGCCCAGTTACAGGTACTGGATGCGGAGTTACGCCTTGCGCGGCGCAATTATGTTCGAATAAAAACCCTGACCAAGCGTGGAGTGACCACAGAGGCTGACCTGGATAGTGCCCAGAGCACCCTGGACCAGGTAATCGCCAATATTGAAGTGCAGCGGGCCAGGGTTGACCAGCGGCGGGTGCTGGCACCTTTCAGTGGTGTACTCGGCATTCGTCGTATTGATTTGGGTGAGAATGTCAGTCCTGGTGAGGCAGTTGTCTCTTTACAACAACTGGACCCTATTTTTGTAGATTTTTCCCTGCCCGAGCAAAAGTATTCCATGGTTAAGGCCGGGTTGCCAATCTCGTTGAGCACAGATGCCTTTCCTGGAAACACCTATCGTGGAAAAATTACCGCCGTTGACCCCCAAGTCGATAATGCCAGTCGCAATTTCCTCATTCAGGCAACACTGAATAACCCAAAGAAACATCTGCGCCCTGGCATGTTTGCCCAGGTATCAGTAGAAATTAATGCGAGCCGGCGGGTGTTGGCAGTGCCGAGAACGGCTCTGGTTTTTGCGCCTTATGGAGTATCTGTTTTTATTCTGGAAAAGGATGAAGCTAGCGGTGAGTTGATTGCCAACAAGCGCTTTGTCAAAACCGGCGAGGAACGTGGTGATATGGTGGAAATTGTGCAGGGATTACTGGAGGGGGACTTAATTGCCAGTAGTGGCCTGTTGAAGTTACGCAATGGCAAGCGGGCCATTATCAATAATGAAAACAGACCACCGGAAAATCTTAACCCTAAACCTGGCAACAGCTAATTCCCTCTGGGAGCTCTGGTGAATTTTACCGAGATTTTTATTCGCAAGCCGGTGTTGGCCTCAGTGGTCAGTCTTTTTATTTTCCTGTTGGGGTTGCGCTCTATAACTGAGTTGAATGTGCGTCAATATCCCAAGTTGGAAAATGCCGTGATTACGGTGACCACGGTATATGTAGGCGCTGATTCTGATCTGGTACAGGGGTTTATTACTACACCATTGGAACAGGAAATTGCTACTGCCGATGGCATAGATTATATGGTGTCCACCAGTGTACAGGGACTCTCCACAATTAATGCTTATGTCCGTTTTGATTATGACCCCAATGTAGTTCTGACTCAGGTTGTTGCCAAGGTTAATAAACTGCGTAGTGATCTCCCCGATGAATCGGAGGACTCCAGTGTGGAGATGCAGCAGGGAGAAACCACAGCAGCTATGTATCTGTCATTTTCCTCCGATATTCTTGCCAACAACCAGATTACCGATTATTTGACCCGTGTTGTGCAGCCCAAACTTGCCACCATTGCCGGGGTGCAACGCGCTCGCTTGCTCGGTGACAGTACCTTCGCGATGCGTGCCTGGTTGAAACCCAAGGAAATGGCGGCGCTTGAGGTCACCCCGGCGGATATCGCCAATGCTCTGCGGGATAATAATGTGCTCTCCGCAGTGGGGGCGACCAAGGGCACACGGGTTGCCATGGAAATTCGCGCGGACACGGATATCGCCAAACAAATTGATTTTCGTCAGCTGGTGGTGCGCGCAGCTGGTGATCAGCTGGTGCGCCTTGGAGATGTAGCAGAAATCGACTTGGGTGCGGAATCTTATGATAGCTCGGTAACTTTTAATGGACAGTCGGCCACCTTTATCGCTGTCGAAGTTGCCCCCAATGCAAATTCTCTCGACGTTATTAAAAGAGTCAGAAAGAAACTTGAAAGCGAGATCTTTCCTCAACTACCCGAAGGAATGTTGGGGGAAATACCCTATGACAGCACTGAATATATCCAGGATTCAATTACAGAAGTGGTAGAGACCATCGTCGAGGCAGTGATAATTGTTATTGTGGTGATTTACCTGTTTCTCGGCTCGTTGCGCAGCGTTTTGATTCCGGCTGTCGCCCTACCGCTTTCCCTTGTGGGCGCCATGTTCTTGATGTTGTTGATGGGGTTTTCCATCAACCTGCTGACGCTTCTGAGTATGGTTTTGGCCATTGGCATAGTGGTGGATGATGCAATTATTGTCCTGGAGAATGTCCACCGTCATATCGAGGAAGGGTTGGCTCCCAGGGAGGCGGCGATTGTTGGGGCGCGTGAGCTCGCTTGGCCAGTGGTTGCGATGACCACAACACTAATTGCTGTTTATATTCCTATTGGGTTCCTGGGCGGGCTGACCGGTACCCTGTTTATTGAATTTGCTTTTTCCCTCGCCGGTGCCGTGCTCCTGTCCGGCGTGGTGGCCTTGACGTTATCACCAATGATGGCGTCGAGGATATTGAAACCCAAGGATGGAGGCGGTACTCGTCTGGAAGTCTGGCTGGAGAGACAATTTGGGAATTTGCAAAAGGGCTTTGAAAAGCGCCTGCATAATTCTTTGGAAGAACGCAGAGTTATTCTGGTATTTGGCTTGATCGTATTGGCAAGCTGCTATTTCCTGTTCATTACCTCACCACGTGAATTGGAGCCCACAGAAGACCGTGGTCTTGTGCTCACTATTTCCACCGCCGATGCTTATGCCACCCTGGATTATGTCGAGCAGTTCAGCGGTGAATTAGTTGATATTGCCGAGCGATACAGTGAGGTGGAAAATATTTTCCTGCTCAATGGCGCTGGCACGTTCAGTAGCGGGGTCAATAATGCCACTGCAGGTTTTGTACTGGATTCATGGAAGAAACGCGATAAAGACACCGAGCAAATGCAAGAACTGATCAGCAAGGATGTAGCTGAAATTGCAGGTTTGAAAATTGCTGTCGTGGTACCACCAAGCCTGCCCACTGCGGGAGGCCAACTGCCGGTAGAGTTTGTGATTGGCGCTAGTGAGCCGATGGAAAACCTTGCTTCTGTTGCCAGTGAGATAATGGCCCGTGCCCTGGAGAGCCGAAAATTTATTTTCCTCGATTCAGACCTGAAAATAGACAAACCCAAAATTGTGATCGAGATTGACAGGGATAAGGCGGCTACCATGGGAGTGGAAATGGTGGATCTTAGTCGTGATCTGGGGGCTATGTTATCCGGCGCCTATATCAATCGTTTTTCCCTGGATAATCGCAGTTACAAGGTGATTCCCCAGGTGGAGAGAGTAGATCGACTTACCGCAGAACAGCTGGGGCAATACTATATCCGTGCGGTTAATGGCAGTCTTGTTCCGGTGAATACTTTGGTGAGCCTGCAGGAAACTGTAGAGCCCCAGCAGCTAAAACGCTTTCAGCAGCTTAATGCGGTGACAATTTCCGGGGTGCCTCGCCCAGGGATTACTCTGGGCGAGGCCTTGGCGGTATTGGACAGCGCCGCCAGGGACATACTTCCTGAAGAATATTCCGTGGACTATTCAGGTCAGTCCCGTCAGTTCAAGGCTGAGGGCTCGGATCTGGTAGTGACTTTTTTCTTCGCGTTGGTTGTTATTTATCTGGTGTTGGCGGCACAGTTCGAGTCCTGGCGTGACCCTCTGATTATGCTGGTCACTGTTCCCATGAGCGTTTGTGGAGCTATGATTTTTGTCAGTCTGGGGCTTACCACGTTGAATATTTATACTCAGGTGGGGCTGGTTACCTTGATTGGGGTGATCTCCAAACACGGCATATTAATTGTAGAATTTGCCAACAAATTACAAATGGGTGGGATGGACAAGCGCACGGCCATTGAAGAGGCTACCTCAATACGCCTACGCCCTGTATTGATGACAACGGCATCGCTGGTACTGGCTATGGTGCCCTTGTTAATCGCCTCCGGCCCAGGTGGCGGAGCCCGTTTTGCCATGGGTCTGGTGGTGGCCACCGGCATGACTATAGGAACCCTGTTTACCCTGTTTGTGGTGCCTGCCATGTACCTTTACTTGGGCCGTGATTATCGGGCACAGGCTGAGACAGAGGCAGTTAGGGGCTAGGCTGCTAGTGTGGTGGAAGTTGCTCTTTCAAGCGTCGAGCGTATCTCCGGATTTATTACTGCGCCTGAATTCGCTCGGGGTAACACCTTCATGTTTTTTAAAGAATCGGGTAAATACCGCACGTTCGGCAAAGTGCAGTTTTACCGCGATATTCTCCACTGATTCACTGCTGGATAACAATAATCGCTTGGTTAGGGCCAGAGTGACGCTGTCTTTCAGTTGCTGAAAGGTTACTCCCTGTTCCCGTAATCTTCGCTGTAAGGTGCGGCCGCTGGTGCGGAAGTGGGCGGCGGCCTGTTTAATGGTGATTTCCTCACTCAGCAGGTGTTTTTCCAGCCAGGAACGCAGGCTTGCAGCAAGGTTGTAGCTCGACAGGGTGCTGTGCAATACCGTTTTTAAGATATTGCGACTCTGGCTACGCAAAAGCTTGTGGTAACTGGGAATGGGAAAATCCAGGGTTTGGGGCCCCAGGATAATGGAGTTTTCACTGCTGTCGAATTCTACCGGGCACTGGAAAATCCGTGTGTAAATGGTGTCGTCTTCCGGCTTTGATCTCCGCAGTTTGGCACCGCGCACCTCAGCGAATTGGGGGTTCAGGGTTCGCAGTAACTCCGCCGCGCGGGTCATTAACATTTCTGCGATAAATGCATTGACGGAATCCGTGAATAATTCCCGGCGCCAGTTCAGAGTAAGGACCTCTGAATCCGGCTCCACTCGGGTTTCAAAGCGCAGTAGTGGCGCCAGGGTTTGCGACAGGACTATCTCGGCAGGTCGTAGAATCTCACGTGGGCGACGCAGGGAGGGCTGTGCCTCAATGATGGTTTCTTCTAGCCACAGAATAATCGGAAAGCGGCTAAAACTGAGCCCCGGTGACGATACCGGGGAGAGCGCCACCAGGTTTTCCACCAGGGCATTGAATTCGCTGTAGCTGAGTCGCTCGCTTTCACGAGGGTTCCAGCTGAATGCAAACGGCAGGCGCTTGATCAGGGTCTCGGTTGGAATTCCGAGCCTGGCGGCAGCGACTACAAAATAGGGAGCAAATATTTTGGGCACGCCGGCATGGCCGGACTTGTTTTTATTTTGGTCTCTCATGACTCTTTGCCGTCCGGGTGGCGTTGGCAGGATCATAGCAAAGGCGCCCCAAACAACGAAAATAAAAATGCAGAATATGACGAGCCGGTCGCTTCACGTGGCGTACTTGATCATCTTCTGGCGCCATTAATCCTATTACCAAACCAACCTCTGCGGCTAACGTGCAGGTGTCTGCAGCTAAAAGAAAAGAAATATTCACGAAACTCTGCAGTCAGAATTTTCCACTTATAAAACTATAAAGGACAACAACCATGACACTGTCTAGACGACTGGGCGCAGGCCTGTCTGTTTTTTTTGCTGCGATGGTGGGTACTTCTTCAGCGGCAGCGGAGAACTGCTACATCCTGGTCCATGGACATGGAGTCGAAGGTCACACAACGAACGTAATGGATGATGGGAGTCTAGTGCAGCCGGCGCTGGACTATTGGAGTGAGACCTATTTTGACGAGTATAAAAACAGTAGTTTTATCGACCAATTAGTAACTAATGGCGGAAAGTATGGCGTGGTCGGGTACAACTCGACAGATAAGGGGGAATTACCCTATTGGCACGACCAGACAGCTGGGGAAATTGCCCGACAGATTATTCAGATTCGCAGTGGGGAAGGGGACCGGTTTGAGCACGAGAGTCAGTGTGCTGCCGATGATACTTTCTGGATTATCTCCCACAGCCAGGGCGCCGCGCAGATGATGTATATTGCTGGCAACGCGGTAGAGGGTTCCCCCTATTACAACCGCGCCTACAACCAGTACAACACCAATACCGAAATGCAAGAGGTTAAAAAGTGCTCTACCACCTGGTATGGCAGCACCAGTTGCAAAAAGGTGACAGAAGAAGTGCGTGTGGCAGGCTTGAGTGATAGCAATGCGGTAGCGGTTGATTTCGATACTGCCATTAGCGGGGTAGCGGCGATCTTTACCACTGGCGGTGCGATTACCGGCACCGAGGGCGTGGACCGTATTTGTAACGGCACCTGGTATGACGATGCGATCAATGATTTATTCCTTGGTCGAGAGTGCTCTGCGGTGCGTTATATGCAGACCAATGATATCTACACAGTGCGCAATTATGTCGGTACCAACCTGGGTGCGCCGGTTTATACCATCGGTGGTTATTCTGCTTTCCCCGGCGTGGAGAGTGCGTCTTCTGCGCTGCTGAATGGTGAGGATGACGGATATATCAATTTGGCCTCGCAGATGAACTGTTCTGGTTCCGGTAAGCGCAGTCTTTGGTCCAATCTGAAGCAATACGATACCTTTTTGGGTATTGCCTACGGCAGTGCCACCTTTTCGTGTAATAACGACAACAAAGGTACTGCGCGCTCCTACAATCTGGCCAGCATCCATGTTGACCACGATGCCCAGCGCAATGGCGGTATCATGTCCCCGGATTACGACGGCATTCCCGATGGCCTGAATTGTGGCGCGGGTAAAAACAGTGCTGGTCGTATCGCAGCCTGTACCCAGTAATCATTTGTCGGGAGCCATCTAATGTCCGTCAGCAGCAAACGTCGTAGTAAGAGGCGTGCAGTCTCAGTGGTCAGTGTCCTGTTTATCGCCGCCGCCATTTTTTTCTGGCGCGTGGGTAGCAGTGGGGACCTGCCCACCGCCGTTGTTGCTGAAGCTGAGGCGGTTGTTCCGCCTCCCAGCAGGCAGGTGGACACCCAGAAGCCCCAGGCAATTGAGCAAGAGCCTGTAGACGATGCATCCATCAAGGTGTGGCAGGAAATCCAGGCACGGCCGGTAAAAACTGAACTGCACCAGTCTCTGCTTTCAGACCTGGCAAAATTTCACCGCTATCCACCCCAGAACCGTGCCTTCAACAGCCCTGCCCAGGACCCTATAACCCAGACACACGCCCCCGATCAGCGCACCACTCACAGTGATAACGGCGATGCATTGACGCTTTGGACCCAGCGGAAATTTTATACGTATGGGGAAAATTTGCAGGTTTATGCCTACCAGACCGATAGCGATGGGGTAAAAGTACCGGCCGATCTTACTGCTTTGATGGTGCTTGACGACCAGCAGGTGGTGGGATCCCTGACTTTTAGCGATAGTAATGGTGATCTGATCTACGAAGTAGAAATGGAAGCTGGCTCATATCAGGGGCAGTCCCTGCCCGCCGGAATCTACAAAATTATTGTGGATACTGACATAGATGGACTGCGTGATGCTGCCGCCTTTACCCTGTCGGAAGATACGGGGAGTTTTACCGGGAGTCTGCGCGACACAGTGACTTCTGAGGGAGACCTGCTTGTGGAGGCGGAAGTGGAAATTCTTGAGCAGGGCCGTTTCTATTTCCGCGCTTCCCTCTATAACGATGAGCAGTCACCTATCGGCGTGGACCAGCATGCCGCTGAACTCACTGTAGGACGCCACTGGATACCCTTCGACTTTTTCGGCCTTATGATTCGCGATAAGGAACAGGATGGCCCGTACCTAGTGAAGCAGCTAAGTATATCCAGAGTTACTGTGCCCAGAACCGAGAGGCGTTTCGAGCCGGGTTATTACACCGGTCGCTACAGCCTCGACCAGTTCAACGATAAACCGTACAAAGAGCAATAACTGCAGCGGTTCGCGGGAATCAGCAATTCTCGCGAATACTCTTTTGCTCCTGGCTAATACGCTGCTGTCGCTCATCCTCACCGAGCATACGCTGGTTGCCATTTTCATCGACTTCACGTACACGAGCATGGCTTGTCAGCGCTTTCAGATTCTGCTGTGAACCTTGACAGCGTTGCGCTCGTGCCGCTGCCTGGGCACGGGTAACCTGCTCGTCGACCTCTGACGGCTGCTGGGGTATTGGCTGGGTTTTGGCTTGAGGTTCGGTTGGGGGGCTGGCGGCCTGTTTTTTCGCCTCTTCAGCAGCTCTCACTGCGTGTTGCTCGGTTTCCCACTGCTTGTAGCGTTCTGACTTGGGCTTTTTGATGACCTCTACTTCGGTACTGCCTGGTGGTTGCTCGCCGAAATGAACCACCCCGTTTTCGTCCACCCATTTGTAGATGCCGTTGGCCTGTGCTGTTAGCACGAGGCTGGAAATTAGCATTGCGAGCGCGATGCGCATAGGATTACCCCTCTTGGTATTGTCTTTCCTTACTCCGTGCATTGTACCGGTGCTTGGGGTTTTTCCTGCAACTCTCTTAACACTTTCCTTCACTTCTATTGACAGCGAGGTTCCAATTGGCAAAATCGACTGCTTCCTCGACGAGTAGTAGTCACCGCATACCCGTGGTCAAGACACTAACCCCAAGGCGGATCACCCTTCCGCTGTAATTCCGTCGAGTGGCTCTCCGCACCCCTGGAGGCCTGCTAGCCTGCAATTCAGACACGGAGGTGTCAGTTTCGGGCTGGGTGTTTTACTGCGCACGATGATTTCATCCTAAAAATCGGCATGTAAACACGCAACAGGCTGATAATTGTCATCAATTTCTTTTATAATTGCGATTTAGCATTCTCTTTGCCCGCTTGAATAGCGGCTCTTTGGTGATGGTTATCCTAACAAGCAGGAAAATTGAGGAGACTCAAGTGGAATTACTTTCCGGCGGCGATATGTTGGTTCGCGCGCTGCAGGATGAAGGGGTGGATCTGGTTTTCGGCTACCCAGGTGGCTCGGCACTACATATCTACGATGCCATCTTCAGGCAGAAGTCGATCAAGCACATATTGGTACGTCACGAGCAGGGTGCGACCCATGCTGCGGATGGTTATGCCCGCTCTACCGGTAAGGTGGGCGTGGTACTGGTGACGTCTGGTCCGGGTGCGACTAACGCCATTACCGGCATTGCTACCGCCTATATGGATTCAATTCCTATGGTGGTAATTTCCGGGCAGGTTCCCTCCGATAAAATCGGCGAAGATGCTTTCCAGGAAACCGATATGGTTGGTTGCTCGCGCCCGATCGTGAAACACAGTTTCCTGGTCAAGAATGCTGAAGATATTCCCGAAATCATCAAGAAGGCCTTCTATATTGCCAGCACTGGCCGCCCAGGCCCTGTAGTGGTTGATGTTCCCAAGGATGTGACCAATCCGGCAGAGCGCTTTCCATACCGCTACCCGGAAAAGCTGCGCATGCGTTCTTACACCCCGGCAGGCAAGGGCCATGGCGGACAGATCCGCAAGGCGGTGGCGTTGCTGTTGTCGGCACGTCGCCCGGTGATTTATGCCGGTGGTGGTGTAGTCCAAGGAGAGGGCTCAGAGCTGCTCACCGAACTGGCGCGTCGGCTGAACTATCCGGTGACTAATACACTGATGGGGCTGGGCGCCTATCCAGGAAGTGATAAGCGCTTTCTGGGAATGCTCGGCATGCATGGCACTTTTGAGGCAAATACTGCCATGCACCATGCAGATGTGATTCTGGCAGTGGGTGCGCGTTTTGATGACCGTGTTACCAATACCCCGAGCAAATTCTGCCCAGGGGCCAAGATTATCCATGTCGATGTAGATCCGGCTTCTATCTCAAAAACCATTGTTGCCGATATTCCCATAGTTGGCACTGTGCAATCGGTATTGTCAGAAATGCTGGAGACTCTCAAGTCCGGCGATGAACAGCCGGACCAGTCGGCGATAGTGGATTGGTGGCGCCAGATCGATGATTGGCGTGAACGTCATGGTATCTACACGGCACCGCGCTACCAGACCGATGGTGCGCTGATAATGCCGCAGGAAGTGATTCGTGCGGTTTACGATATTACTGAGGGTGATGCGTATGTTACTTCAGACGTGGGCCAGCACCAGATGTTTGCCGCTCAGTATTACCACTTCGACAAGCCGCGCCGTTGGATTAACTCCGGTGGTCTCGGCACCATGGGTTTCGGCTTGCCCGCGGCCCTGGGAGTGAAAATTGCCCACCCGGACAAAGAGGTAGTGTGTGTGACGGGTGAAGGCAGTATCCAGATGTGTATTCAGGAGCTGTCCACTGCCACCCAGTACCACCTGCCGGTCAAAATTTTGTGCCTCAACAACCAGGCCCTTGGCATGGTAAAGCAGTGGCAGGAAATGCAGTACGAGGGGCGCCTGTCCAATAGTGTCTACGAAGAGTCATTGCCGGACTTCGTCAAGCTAGCCGAAGCTTACGGTCACCTCGGGGTCAAGATTGAGCACCGCGAGGAGCTGCACGGGAAGTTACAGGAAGCCTTTGCGGCGAAAGATCGCACGGTATTTATCGATGTCTATGTAGACCCATCCGAGCATGTATACCCAATGCAGGTATTGCCGAATGGTTCCATGCGCGATATGTGGCTGAGTAAAACCGAGCGGACCTAGGGGGCAGGGCGATGCGCAGAATTATTTCGGTATTGATGGAGAATGAACCGGGCGCTCTGTCCCGTGTAGTTGGGCTCTTTTCCCAGCGCGGTTACAACATTGAGAGCCTCACGGTGGCGCCTACAGAGGATGCCACTTTATCGCGCCTCACTTTGGTAACCATCGGAGACGATCACAAAATCGAACAGATTACGAAAAATCTGAATAAGTTGATTGATGTGGTGAAGCTGGTCGACCTGACCGAGGGCTCCCATATAGAGCGGGAATTATTATTGGTAAAAGTGCGTGCGAATGGCGCCCAGCGCGATGAGGTAAAGCGTAGTGTGGATATTTTTCGCGGCCAGATTGTGGATGTCACCAGTAGTATGTACACGGTGCAGGTTGCAGGTACTGGTGAAAAACTCGATGCATTTCTACAGGCACTTGGCGAACACACCATTATGGAGGTCGTACGTTCTGGAGTATCCGGGATTGCCCGCGGTGAGAAAGTTTTAAATGTATAGATGGCAGGAAACAGGAATTTAGCAATGCAAGTTTATTATGATAAAGATTGTGACCTATCTTTAATTCGCGAAAAAAATGTCGCGATCATCGGTTATGGCTCCCAGGGCCATGCTCATGCCAATAACCTGAAGGACTCCGGTGTGGCCAATGTGGTTGTGGGGCTGCGCGAAGGCTCCAATTCCTGGGCTAAGGCGGAGAACGCCGGACTGCGTGTGGCTGAAGTGGCAGATGCAGTAAAAGATGCGGACATTGTTATGATTCTTGCACCGGACGAGTATCAGGCCAATATCTATAAAGAACAGGTGGGCCCCCATTTAAAATCCGGTGCCGCTCTCGCCTTTGCCCATGGTTTTAACGTGCACTTTGAACTGATTGAGCCGCCGGCCGATATTGATGTAATTATGATTGCCCCCAAAGGCCCCGGCCACACAGTGCGATCCACTTATCTTGAGGGTGGCGGTGTTCCGACCCTGATTGCGGTTTATCAGGATGCCTCTGGAAAAGCCAAGAATCTCGCTCTCTCCTACGCGTCTGCCAATGGGGGTGGCCGCTCGGGCATTATTGAAACCAATTTCCGTGAAGAGACAGAAACGGATCTTTTCGGCGAGCAGGCGGTACTGTGTGGTGGTGTTTCTGCGCTGGTGACTGCGGGCTTCGAAACCCTGGTAGAAGCGGGCTATGCGCCTGAAATGGCGTATTTCGAATGTCTGCATGAACTCAAGTTGATTGTTGACCTGATGTACCAGGGTGGCATCGCAGACATGCGCTATTCTATTTCCAATACCGCTGAGTACGGTGACTATGTTACCGGGCCACGCGTTGTAACCGACGAAACCAAGGTGGAAATGAAGCGGGTCTTGAAGGATATCCAGACTGGAAAATTTGCTAAAGACTTTATGCTCGAGTCCCTGGCAGGGCAACCCAGGCTCAAGGCAGAGCGCCGCATCGGAGCAGAGCATGAGATTGAGCAGGTGGGTGCCAAACTGCGCGCAATGATGCCCTGGATCAAGGCCAATAAGATAATTGATAGGACCGAAGGCAATAACTGATCGATAGATCACAGAAAAAACGGCGGGGGCTCCCGCCGTTTTTTTTTGCCCTGTGCGCACACAGGCCAATGACGTACACTCGCTGGCTGCAAAATGCATTAACGGAGAATCTATGAGCCTTCAAGGGGATGAAAAGAAGCCCGCAGACTCAACAAATGCGGCTGGTGAGGAAATTCGTTTACCAGTTGACGAGCACATTGAGGAAGAGGTTGCTGCAAATGGTAAAAGGGTGCGCGCCCGTGGCGTTTACCTCCTGCCCAATCTGATTACCACCGGGGCTCTTTTCAGTGGCTTCTACGCTATCGTCGCCGGTATGGACGGTAATTTTGAGGCCGCAGCCATCGCTATTTTTGTCGCCATGGTACTCGATGGACTGGACGGGCGGGTGGCGCGCCTGACCGACACTCAAAGTGCTTTTGGTGTGCAGTACGACTCTTTATCGGACATGGTGTCCTTCGGCTTGGCACCGGCGCTGGTAGCTTTTAGCTGGGCACTTAAAACACTGGGTAAATTTGGTTGGGCAATTGCTTTTTTATATGCAGCCTGTGCCGCCCTGCGCCTGGCCCGCTTTAACACCCAAGTGGACACAGTCGACAAGGGTGTATTTATCGGTCTCGCCAGCCCGACTGCTGCCGCGATCGTAGCCAGTATGGTTTGGTCTGGTCACGATGCCAGTGTTGGCCCCGTACTGGCTATTATTGCTGCCCTGGTGACTGCCGCGGCCGGTCTGCTGATGGTCTCCAATTTCCGCTACACGAGCTTCAAGGGGTTGGATTTCAAGGGAAGAGTACCCTTTGTAATGATGTTGGCGGTCATTCTTATATTCAGTTTGGTAACTATCGACCCGGCTGGGGTACTGCTCACGCTGGCTATACTTTATACCTTGTCAGGGCCGGCAATGTGGCTTTGGGGGCTTCTTCATCCGAAACCTGCAAGTGGTGGGGTAGAAGGTGACAGTGTGGAAGCGAAAGAGAGGGATCAACGCTAATCTCAAATAATTCGATTTGGGAATCTCTTTGTCGACCCTAGTATTGATATGCGGGAGTGCGAATTATCACGGAATGTGATCGTCCGGAGGTCGGATGCGGCCTCAATA